>NZ_VFWL01000002.1:0-490596 GCF_006442495.1 Mesorhizobium sp. B2-1-3 | reverse complement strand
CCCAGCCTCCATCCGCTGGCGATAAAACCGGACAACTCACGTGCTACCTAATCCGGACAACTCATGTGCTTACGACAGCAAGGCGCGTCGGGCTTGACTTTCCGGGCGCGTTCTTTATGTGTCGCGGCAAGTTTCCCGCGTCCGGGTGTTTGCCCGTGCTCCAGCGGCCAAAACCCCACGAACAAACGGACTGATACCATGGCCAAAGCCGCAAACATCAAGATCAAGCTTCTGTCGACCGCCGACACCGGTTTCTTCTACGTGACCAGCAAAAACAGCCGCACCAAGACGGACAAGCTGTCGTTCCGCAAATACGACCCGGTCGCCAAGAAGCACGTCGAGTTCAAGGAAACCAAGATCAAGTAATCTGGTTTTTCCAAGAGAATGCCGAAACGCCGCCCATCGGGCGGCGTTTTTTTGTTCCTAAAGCATTGATTTCATTGGATGGTAGTCAAACCCAGCATAACGGCCAACGTAATGGATCGCGCTACCGATAGGGCTGCTATAGTCACAAAGCCCGCGCGAGGCAGGGGCCTTGTCGAGCGGCTCCCATAAACCGCGAAAGGCGTGCGCGTCGTCACCGCATAAATCTCTACGACAAAAGCCACGGCGCCTCAGCAGGGATCCAGAGAATTTGTCTCTATGCAGCTTTGCCCTAGCCAGAAGAAAATGGTTCCAAGTACCTTTTCATGACATGCAATGGCACATAGTCACCCTCGACTAGATTTTCACCTCCCTCGTTCACAAGCACCATTAGAGCCTGAGTAGACTTTCTCATAAACACAGATAACTCAGATCGTATGGGTATATTACAAGAGAATCCTTTAATCATTACTAGAGAGAGTCGACTTTCTTCCATATTGAATTCTAGTTTAGATAAATCATTGTTAAATGGCCGATTGTGGAAAATGATAAGCTCTCCACGATCATTTATGGCTATTTCAATTTTAATAGGAAATTCAAATTGGATTCCACCAATTACGTAAGACTCACGTTTCTGAACTATTGCTAGGATTTTAGATATATCATCTTTAATATCAGATGTGTCGTTCTTTATCGAATTCGCTATCTGCAAAAATTGGTCAAATTTGGCTTCGAGTTTCGGTAGCGAATTGCGCAAATACCCAAGGCGAGACGCGATGAAGGCGACCTCCGCTTTGTGATTTTGCTTCAATGCCTCCCGCATGAAGGCAAGGAAAATAAGAGCCCAGCCCGGCTCATCATCCGTCGCCTTTCCACGAAAAAATGACGCGAAATCGGCAGGAACGGCCAGTTGGTCCTTTCCCTGCTCCGTTCCAGCGATGAGATCGCGCAGAACGCGCTTGCACGCTGCATCCAGACTCGCCTGGACCGCTGCAAAGTCGCGAGCCGATAGCGCGCCGTCCAAGTTTGTCTCTATTTCATCGACAACGTCCTTGTTGGATTCTAGCTTGAATGGCCCGCCCAATCCGATCTGCTTATGCAGATAGCGGCGCGCGGCACTAGCGAACTGAATCCTCGCGCGACGCTCCGGCGGCCGTCCGCCAAGCCGCAACTGGTCGGCCTCTTGCGTATCGACATACATGCGCACCATCACGAGTGAAGAGGTGAGTTCACTGAGTCGAATGGCGTGCTCCAAATCGTGGTTTGCTGGAACCGCGCCTGTATGAGCGCGCAGCTTGGATGCGACGTCCTCGTAGATCGCTTTATAACGTCCGCCAAACAGCGTCTCGCCGATCTTATCTAGGATGTCGCCGGCATTTTCGAGCGCCTTCCAACCGATCACCGCCCCGATGTATCCGCAAACCGAGATCATTCGTCTAGGTCCCTGATGATGGCCCAAAGTAGGGCGGCAGTTGACCAGAAATCAAGAATACCAAACGGCTGAGCCTAGCTCATATCCCGCCGCGGACGGTGGAGTTCAAAGAGATTTAGGCTGCTTTGCCGGCCGCCCTGGGATAGAGCGTGGCTTGATACTGCTGCCCTCGCTGTCCGCTAGGCGTCAATTCGCGACTGAATCTGTTCCATGATTTCGCTGCGTATGAAAGCAATTCTCCGGTCTCCGAGCCTGATGGCAGACGGAAGCCGTCTTCTGACATACCGGTTCACCGGCCTAGGCTGGTCATTCTCGCGGCATGGTTCAGCGATACGAGCGTCGGCGGAGTTGTTATTCGCAGGCATTATAAATCTCCCCCCCCGCCGCGTTGCGGCGATTCAAGAACCAAACTGATTGATGAAAGGACGCCACATGATGGCGGCAGGAGGAGGTTTCTATTAATGTGGCTCCGCAAAGCGGTTGGCCCGGGTCAAGCAAGTCTCGACTCGCCAAAAGGCCGTATGGTTAGAATATGCCCAGCGGGCAACAGAGTGGCCGCTCGGCGGCCGCGCCCCTACCCTATCCGGTCGGCGCTTTTCGGGTCGAAAACATGCAGCGCCGCCGGATCGGCCGATAGCCGCACCGTCTCGCTAGGCTTCACGCCGGCGCGGCCCATGGCGAACACGCAAAGCTGCTGGCCGGCGAGCTTGACGTAGAACTGCGTCGAGAGGCCGAGCGGCTCGACCACCACCACTTCGCCTTGCAGCGGGCCGTCATCCGCCAGCCTTATATGCTCCGGCCGCAAGCCGACGGTAACCGCATCGCCTTCCCTGAGCGGCAGGCCATCCGGCAATCGCAGTTTCTGGCCATCGGACAGCACGGCATCCGCCTTGCCGCCCTTCTCAACACTCGCCGGCAGGAAATTCATGCCGGGCGAGCCAATGAATCCGGCGACGAACATGTTGGCCGGCCGGTCATAGAGGTCGAGCGGCGCGCCGACCTGCTGGACGACGCCGTCATGCATGACGACGATGCGATCGGCCATGGTCATGGCTTCGATCTGGTCATGCGTGACATACACCGATGTGGTCTTCAGTTGCTGGTGAAGCGCCTTGATCTCGGCGCGCATGTGCACGCGCAGCTTGGCGTCGAGGTTCGAAAGCGGCTCGTCGAAAAGAAAGACCTTGGGATCGCGCACGATGGCCCGGCCCATGGCGACGCGCTGGCGCTGGCCGCCGGAAAGCTGGCGCGGCAGGCGTTGCAGAAAATTGTCCAGCCCAAGCCGCCTGGCGGCGCCGTCGACCCGCGCGTCGATCGCCTGCTTTTCCGCCTTCCTCAGCATCAGGCTGAAGCCCATGTTCTTCGACACGTCCATATGCGGATAGAGCGCGTAGGACTGGAACACCATGGCGATGTCGCGGTCCTTCGGCGCGACGTCGTTGACCAGCCGCTCGCCGATACGGATCTCGCCATCGGAAACCTCCTCCAGACCGGCGATCATGCGCAGAAGCGTCGATTTCCCGCAGCCGGACGGACCGACGAGGACGACGAACTCGCCGTCGGCGATGTCGAGGTCGACCGCGTGCAGCACACGCACGGCGCCATAGTCTTTGCGGACTTTTTCCAGCGTAACGGAAGCCATCGATTATCCCTTCACGGCGCCGGCGGTGAGGCCGGTGACGAGATAGCGTTGCAGGAAGCCGAAGAAGATGCAGACCGGGATCAGCGCCAGGATCGACGCCGCCATCATCTGCCCCCAGTCGACGGCGAACTTGCCGATGAAGGTGAGCAGGCCGACGGCGAAGGTCTTCTTGTCATCGCTGGAGATCAGCATCAGCGCGAACAGGAGTTCGCTCCAGGCAGCGGTGAAGACAAAGCCGAGCGTGGCGCCCATGCCGGGTAGCGTCAGCGGCACGATCACCCGGCGCATCGCCTGCGCGCGTGTGCAGCCGTCGATCATCGCCGCCTCCTCCAGGTCCTTCGGTATGCCGTCGAAGAAGGACTGCATCAGGAAGGTTGCAAACGCGGTATTGAAGGCGGTGTAGATGATGATCAGCCCGGTCAGGCTGTTGATCAGGCCGATCTGGCCCATCACGCGATAGATCGGTGGAATGACCATGACTAGCGGGAAAGTCTGGGTCAAAAGCAGCATCAGCGCCAGTGCCGCCTTGCCGCGAAAGGTGAAGCGCGACATAGCATAGCCGGCAAGCGTCGCGATGACAGTCACCAATGCAGCCGTCGAAACCGAGACGATGACGCTGTTGAGGAAATAGCGCGGAAAGTCGGTCGCCTCGAGCACGGTGACGAAGTTCTGCAACGTCATCTGCGACGGCCAGAAGGTGATGCCTTCGGAATAGAGAAGCCGTTCCGGTGTAACCGATATCTTCAGCGTCCAGAAGATCGGGAACAGGGCGAAGATCACATAGGCCGCGATGGCCGCATAGAGCCCGACGCCGCCGAAGAAGCGCTGCGAAGATGAGCGTCCCGCAATCATCAGACGTGCCTCACCAGGGAGCGGCGGATGGCGATCAGCGCGATCGCATAGGCAATGAGCAGGAAGAGCAGCAGCACGGCAACCGCCGATGCGTAGCCCTTGTCCAGCGACTTGAAGGCACTGACATAGATGTAGACCGGCACCGTGTTGGTCGACCCGGCCGGCCCGCCCTCGGTCATGACGAAGATCAGGTCGGCGAAAGTGGCGATCCAGATGGTACGCAGCATCACCGTGATGGCGATGGTCGGCGCCAGGAACGGCAGCGTCACCTTGGTGAAGCGTTGCCAGGGCGAGGCGCCGTCGATCGCTGCCGCCTCATGCAGTTCCGAGGGAATGGATTTCAGTGCCGCCAGCAACGTGATGGCAAAGAACGGGATGCCGAACCAGACATTGGCGACGATCGGCCCCCACATGGCGGTCGAGGGATCGGAGAGAACGTTGGTCGGCTCGGCCTTTAGCCCCAGCGCGAACAGCCAGTGCGGCAGCGGCCCGATGATCGGATTGAACAGCCATGCCCATGTCAGGCCCGACAGGAAGGACGGCACCGCCCAGGGCAGGAACACCAGCGCCTGCACCACCTTGCGGCCCCGAAACGGCTTGTCGAGCAGCAGCGCCAGGCCAAGGCCGAAGAAGAACTGGAAGAACAGGCTGGAGAGCGTCCACCACAACGTATTGACCAGCGCCTGGCCGAGCACGGCATCCGACAGCATCGCCTGGTACTGGCCGAGCCCGACATATTCCGACTTGAAGGCCGAAAACTTACGGAACGAATAGCTGATGCCGATGACCAGCGGCACCAAAAGCACCACGACCAGCAGGATGATCGCCGGGCTGAGATAAAGCCAGGGTTCGGTGGCAGCGTGCGTCAGCCGCTTGCGGCGCGGCCTCCCGGCGGGTCGTATTTCGGAAACGGCATAGGTCATTTGGGCTCAACAGTGGTGAGTGGGTGCCGGCGAAGGCGACAGCACCCTTCTCCCGTATACGGGGAGAAGATGCCGGCAGGCAGATGAGGGGCAGCGCCAGGCTGACAGAACGTAGCGCCGCCTCTCATCCGGCCCTATCGGGCCACCTTCTCCCCGTGAACGGGGAGAAGGAAGAAAAACTACTTCTTGTTCTTCGCCATCCAGTCCTGCTGTTCCTTGGTCAGGAAGGCGGCCCATTGGTCGGCAACCTCCTTGGCCGTCTTTTGGCCCAGCAGCACTTCCTGGAAATTCTTGATCGCCACCTGGTCGACGAAATTGCCGAGATTCTCCAGATGCGTCGGCGGCGTCACCATTTCATATTTGGCGCTGTCGCTGAGCTCCGTGAACCAGCCCTTGAACTGCTCGGTCTTGAAATGCGGATCCTGGTCGGCGCCGTTGTGGATCGGGACGACGCCGACTTCCTTGGCCCATTCCAGATTGTCCTTGGGCGAGAGCAGCGTCGCCATCAGCTTCCAGGCGTCGTCCTTGTGCTGCGAATTGGCGAACATTGCCCAGCCGGCATAGCCGAGCGTCGGATAGGACTTGCCGCTCGGCCCGACCGGCAGCGGCGCCACGGCGAAGTCGTCTGCGCTCATCTTGTCGGCTATACCCAGCAGCGCATCCGGATCCTGGTTGAGCATGGCGCAGGTGCCGGAATAGAAGCCGGTGACGGTTTCGTTGAAACCCCAGCTCACCGCATCCTTGGGCGCCAGGCCCTGCTTGTACATGTCTGCCAGCATCTGCAGGCCCTTGACCGAGCCCTCCTCGTTTATGGTCGACGTGCCGTCTTCGTTGAAGTAGCCGCCCTTGCCGGCGGCGATGTTCATGAACATGTGCATGCCGTTGAAGGCGCCGGGCCCGCCGCGCAGGCAGTAGCCGTATTTGCCGGGCAACGCCGAGATCTTCTTGGAATCGGCGACGAACTCGTCGAGCGTGGCCGGCGGGCCGTCGAGGCCGGCTTCCCTGAACAGCTTCTTGTTCCAGAACAACGCGTTCACATAGTAGCCGTAAGGGATCATGAACTGGGTGTTGTTGACGGTCGAGCCGAACTGCTTGGCACGGTCGCCGAGCGTCTTGGCGTCGTCCCACTTGGCCATGTACGGGCCGAGATCCTCGAGCTGGGCATTGTTGGCGTAGAGGCCCATCCAACGTTCCGGCATCTCGACCACGTCGGGCGTATCGCCGGCCTGCACCATGGTCAGGAATTTCTCGAAGGCCTGGCCCCAGGGCAGCGAGACCAGCTCGACCTTGATGCCGGGATTGGCCTTTTCGAATTCGGCGATCTGCTTCTTCAGGAACTCCGTGCGCGGCGGGCTGGTGATGACTTCGACCATTTTCAGGGTCGAATCGGCCAGCGCGTTTCCGGCGGAAATTGCCAATCCCGCGGCTGTGGCAAGCATAACGGTCAGTTTTTTCATCTTCAAGACTCCCATTTTGAAGCGGCTTGTTATTTTCTGGCTTTTTCGAAGGCCTGCGCCACGTCGGCCCACAGGTCCTCGACATTCTCCAATCCGACATTGAAGCGGATGGTTCGGGGGCTGACGCCGAAGCGCGCCATCGAATTCAGTCCCGGCGTCTGCTCCAGCGACGCCTTGGCGGGCACGACCAGGCTCTCATGGCCGCCCCAGCTCACGCCGATGCGGAAATATTTCAACGCATCCACGAAGACAGGGATGTCGATATCCTCGGTGACCTCGAAGGAGAACAACCCCGCGTAACCAGCAAGCGTCGCCTTGCCCGGATGGTTCGAATAGGCGGGGTGGTTGACGCGCTCGACATTGCCGTGCGCCTTCAGCCGTTCGGCGATGGCAAGCCCGCTCTTCATGTGGTGCGGCAGGCGCAGCGGCAGCGTGCGCAGCCCGCGCAGCAAGAGCCAGGCCTCGAAGGGCGAAAGCTTGCCGCCGAGATAGGAATAGGTCTGCTCGTTGATGTGCTTGATGTGGGCGGCCGAGCCTGCCACCACGCCGGCGACCGTATCGCTATGGCCGCCGAGATATTTCGAAGCCGAATGCAGCACCAGATCGACGCCATGCGTGATCGGCTTCTGGAACACCGGTGTCGCCCAGGAATTGTCGATCGTGGTGACGATGCCCTGCTCCTTCGCCAGCCGGGTCAGGTGAGCCAAGTCCTGCAACTCGAACATCATCGAGGTCGGGCTCTCCAGATAGAGCAGCCTGGCGCCCGGAAGGGCCGCCGCCACCGCATCCGGATCGGAGCCGTCGACATAGTCGACCCTGATGTTGAGCCGCGGCAAAAGCCGCTCGAACAGCCGATAGGCATCACCATAGCAATTGCGCACCGCAACGATGCGCTCGCCGGCGCCGACGAAGGCGAGCACCGTGGCGCTGATCGCCGCCATGCCGCTGGAAAAGCCGCGCGCGGCCTCGGCGCCCTCGAGCGCGGCGACGCGTGCCTCGAACTCCATCACCGTCGGATTGTCGCCGCGCGAATAGATCGGCTGCTTCCGTTTGCCGGCAAAAGTATCCGCCATCTCGGCATAGTTGGCGAAGGTGAACAGCGATGTCTGGTAGATCGGCGGCACCACCGCCCCACCGGGGAAAGGTTCGTCATGCGCCAGAAGCGTCGCCGCCTCGGCAAGATAGTCGTGATCGAAACCTGAGGGATGCTCGTTCATGTCTGGCTCGAAAGTTTGAGTTTGGCGGCGCCGCGCTTGAGATCGTCCTCGACGGTGGCGATCAGCTTGAGCGCTTCGGCGCGGGCGCCGTGCGGGTCGCGCGCGGCGATGCGCTCGTAAATGGTCCGATGATAGGGAAAACTGGCGTGGCCGAAATCGCGCACGCCCAGCGGATGCTCCCAGAAGCGGTGGAACAATTCGTGCATGGCGGCGATGATCTGTTCGAACAGCGGGTTGCCGGAAACCCTGTAGATCGCCTGGTGGAACTCCCAGTCCTCTTCCGAAGACATGCCCTCGCGCGTGCGGAACGCCTGCTCCATGATGTCGAGCTTGCGCTCGATTTCGGCGATATCGGTCTGGCTCGCGCGTTCGGCGCAAAGGGCGGCGGCTTCCGCCTCCAGCGCGCGACGGATTTCAAGCGTCTGCATCAGGCTGGTGAAGTCGTTGCCGCCCGCAAGCGTCAGCGGCAGATGCAACATGTCCGGCGAAACGGCTGCCTTGAGATAGGTGCCGCTGCCTTGCCGGCGCTCGACCAGCCCGAGCCCTTCCCAGCGCGTCAGCGCCTCGCGCACCGTGTTGCGGCTGACCTTCAGCCGCTCGGCCAGGATGCGTTCCGTTGGCAGCCGCTCGCCCGGCTGGAGGGCCTCGGCACGAACAAAGCCTACCAACGCCTTCAGCACGGCGTCGTCACGCGCCGTCGTCTGAATAGGTGGCAGGCTGTTTTGATCCACGCGCGTTCCAAGTGGTCCAATGGTCCAACCAATTTCTGCACAGATGGTACCTCCTGTCAACGGGATGTCAGGAGACCTAACACCGTAAAAGCTCGCAACGCATGACAAGCACGCGTTTGCGGGCGATGCGCCAGGCCGGCCTCGACCCTGCTACGCCACATCAACGCGCGGCCCGAACCAGGTGGTCAGCGCATCGGCCAGTCCCTGTTGGCTTCCGGAACCAACCCATGCCACGTACCCGTCGGGGCGGATCAGCACCGCGTCGGGCCCGGCGACGGCCCCGAGAACTGGCAGCTCCCAGTCGCCGTCGTACACGGCGTCGACCTGCTGGACCCGATCCGCCCACGGCTTGATGTCAAGTCTGCCGGGCGTGCCGAGGTTGATCAGCACCGGTCGGGCATGGTGCAGCAAGGTAAACAGCCGCACCGGCCCGCTGGCGGTGAGCAGATCGAGGTCGGGTATTCGCCACCCAAGCAGCGCGTGCCCCTCCCCGAGGTCGTAGTGGACACCCAGGCCGGATATCTCTGCGGCGATTCGTTTGCGTGGTTCATCCATGGCGAGCAGTTCGGCGATGGTGTCGCCCAAGGCTTTGGTGCGGTCATCCATGCGGCGAAGCGCGACCTGCGCCATCGTGTTGCGCAACACGCGGGCGGCGACCGGATGGCGCTCGGCATGGTAGCTGTCGAGCAGACTGTCCGGTGATGCCCGTTTGACGACCTGGGCCAGCTTCCAACCCAGGTTGACCGCGTCCTGCACGCCGATGTTGAGGCCCTGTCCGCCCATTGGGGGATGGATATGCGCAGCGTCGCCGGCCAGCAGGACACGTCTGTCGCGGTAAGCGGCAGCCTGGCGCGTCATATCGGTGAAACGAGAGAGCCAGGTCGGACTGTGGACGCCGAAATCGGTGCCATAGATAACGGTGAGCGCCTCGCGGAGATCGTCCAATGTCGGTTCACCACCGATGATCAGTCGTTTCTCGGTCAGCACGATGCCCAACCGGTCGCCGTCCTCGATCTTGCCTATCGCATGGGTTCCGTGGGCGTCGCTGCGAAAGCCCAATGGCGGTTCTTCCGACATCTCGACCTCGGCGATCATCCAGCTCATCGTCGGATCCCATCCAGCGAATTCGATGCCCGCCGCCTTGCGGATCGTGCTGCGTCCACCGTCGCATCCGACGAGGTACTGCGCCTTCATCCGTCGGCCATCGGAAAGCCCCACATCCACGCCACTGTCGTCCTGCATGAAATCCGTGACTTCCTGTCCGCGATGGATCGGCACCCCCAATTCGCTGATCCAGTCGGCCAATATCCGCTCGATGTGGTTTTGCCGCAGCGCCAGCAGATAGTTGTGCCGGCTGGGAAAGTCGCTGATGTCCAAACGGATCATGTGGAAGCCGACGGTCGGGAAGCATCGCCCCTGGCAGAGGAACCGGTCGGCGATCCCGCGCTGGTCGAGCACCTCGATTGTGCGTGCGTGCAGGCCACCCGCGCGCAAGCCAATCAGCTGCTGGGTCGGGCGCCGCTCGACAATGGCGACGTCGATGCCCGCCAATGCGAGTTCGCCTGCCAGCATCAATCCTGTCGGGCCGCCCCCGGCGACAATCACCGCATGATTTCGACGCGATCCATCTGTCGGTGCACGCATTCCCGTCACTCCGCTCCCATTGGCTAGGGCCGCGGTTTTACGGGAGGAACCCGGGCTTGAAGCAAGCCCCTTGGGCGCCATATGTATGAAGTGAGGAGCAACGCCCTCCGCCGGATGGCAAGAGAGCGTGCGCCGCAGCTCTTCACATCGTGGCTCGCCTTTTACAGTCCAAATGCTGTCGATATCCTGTGCGCAAAAAGCTCCTCATATCCGGAGCTTGGCGCAGAATCCTGATGCTATTTTGAAAGGGGGCCGGTCGGCGTTTGGCAGCGGTACGAGGAGGCCACTATATGCCAGCGCCGGCCGGCCGACCCCACGGACCCAGGAGATGCGGCGGACCTGAGCATCATGGGGTATTTTTTGATCGACCCGGCTGTCTTTCCTCGTGCCGGCGTCGCTCTGTCTGTGGCCGCACATTTGCGCAAGAGCTTATGAAAATCAACAGTTTCTTAACCAAGCCTCGTGAATCGCTTGGATTAAGGTAAATGGGTAACCTTGCCGGATTGACGGATACTCTTACCCGGTCCGTCAGGCAGCCTTGGCGACGACGCGGTTGCGGCCACCGCTCTTGGCTTCATAGAGCGCCAGATCGGCGCGTTTCATCAGCGCCGCCACGGTATCCACCCCCTTCAGCACCGACGACACGCCGACGCTGACGGTGACCTCGATGGCCTTGCCGTCAGGCCCGATGACGAACGGCATCTGGGCGATTTCGGCGCGGATGCGTTCGGCCACCTTTTCGGCGATCGCTCCATCGGTGTCAGGCATGACCACTACGAACTCCTCACCGCCGAACCGGCAGGCCAGATCGATGCCGCGCACGTTCTTGCGCAGCCGCCGCGCGAATTCCCGCAGCACCTCGTCGCCACCGTCATGGCCGTGCGTGTCGTTAATCGACTTGAAGCGATCGAGGTCGGTGATCATCACCGACAGCGGCCGACGCCGCGCCACGGCGCGGTCGAACAGCGTCTGGAGATGGCTGTCGAGATAGCGGCGGTTGTGCAGCCCGGTCAGCCCGTCGGTCACCGCCATTTCGATCGTCTGCGTCACGCTGGCGCGCAATTGGTCGTTGTAGCGCTTGCGGCGCACCTGGGTGCGCAACCGCGCCGTCAGTTCCTGCTGGTCGATAGGCCGCATCAGATAGTCGTTGATGCCGAGTTCGAGACCACGGATGATGCGCTCCTCCTCGCCCTCCTCCGCCAGCAGGATGATCGGCAGGAAGCGTGTGCGATCGAGCGAGCGCAGTTGCGAGCAGAGCCGAAGCGGATCGAAATCGGCGAAGCTCGTCGAGATCATCACGCATTCATAGGGCGTCTCCGCCGCCTGGAAGAAGCCGGCATGCGGATCGCTGGCGACATCCAGGTCAGCACAGTCGCGCAGCATCTTCTGGACGCGCTCGATCGACGATTTGCGCTCATCGATCAGAAGCACTTTCGGCGTCGTGTCCTCGGAGGCGAAATTGCGGCTGAGCAACTCTTCGATGCCGATGTTGCGCGTGGTCGAAGCGCGCAGCCGCAACTCGTCGGTCAGCGACTTCAGCCTGACGAGGCTCTTGACGCGCGTCATCAGTTGCAGGTCGTTGACGGGTTTGGTCAGGAAATCGTCGGCGCCGACCTCAAGCCCGCGCACCCTGTCGGAAACCTGGTCGAGTGCGGTGATCATTACCACTGGAATATGCGACGTCGCCGGATCGCTCTTCAGGCGGCGGCAGACCTCGAAGCCGTCCATGTCCGGCATCATGACGTCGAGCAGCACGACGTCGACCTTGCCGTTCTCGCAGGTCTCGATTGCATCCAGGCCGTTGGTGGCGGTCAACACCTCGAAATATTCGGCCAGCAGCCGAACCTCCAGCAGCCTGACATTGGCAGGGATGTCGTCGACGACGAGAATCCGAGCGGTCATTTCACAAGGCTCCGGCTTTGGCGGCAAGGTGCATCAGGAATCACCCAGGTAAGACTTGATGGTTTCGATGAAGCGCGGCACCGAGATCGGCTTGGAGATATAAGCCTCGCAGCCGCCCTGGCGGATGCGCTCCTCGTCGCCCTTCATCGCGAAGGCGGTGACGGCAATGACCGGGATGACGTGCAGGTCGTCGTCTTCCTTCAGCCATTTCGTCACCTCCAGCCCAGACACTTCAGGCAACTGGATGTCCATCAAAATGAGATCCGGCCGGTGCTGACGCGCCAGATCGAGCGCTTCCAGACCGTTGCGGGTGCGAACTGTCTCGTAACCGCTTGCTTCGATGAGGTCCCGAAAGAGCTTCATGTTGAGCTCATTGTCCTCGACGATCATGACCTTCTTAGGCATCGATATCCCGTCCCGGCCGCTGTTTCGCTCGAACGCGGCCGTTATGCGCCCTTCCGGGACGCACCAAACCCTGGTCGACTCTACGGCAATATGATTGACGAAACGGAAACCTGCGGCGAGAAAAGCTGCTCCGTTTCCACCTCGGGTCCCGCACTGAAGAGGTAACGACTTGCCGCAAGCGACGCTTGCCATTACTGCGGAAGAGACTCACATTCCGCATACCCTGAAAGGTAGTGATGGCAAACGCAGCGTCAATGCGCGAGGAGGCCGAAACCATTGCCGTGAAGGCTCTGGCCTTCGTCGCCTCTGATCCCGAACTGCTGCCTCGCTTCCTGGCGATCACCGGCATCGAGGCGCATTCGATCCGCAAAGCTGCCGGCGAGCCGGGATTTCTGGCCGGTGTGCTGCAGTTCGTTCTCGCCCACGAACCCACATTGCTGCGTTTTGCCGAGGAAACCGGCACGCCACCGGCTTCCGTCGGCAAGGCGTTGCGCGCGCTGCCGCTGGGCGACGATAACCACGAGCATTCCATATGAGTGACGATCCCAAGGCGGCGCCCCGATCGCCAGGTCGAGCGAAGTCTGACTCTTGTCGCCCGGTTTGAGCGACAAGCATAAAACGAAGGCTTGAGGCGCGTCGCGCCAATCCGTTCGAAGGCGACGCGCTTTGGTGAGCCGAGTGGCTACGGTGTCGGATCCGCCTGGTCCGTCTCGTCGCCGCCATCGTCAATGCTGTCGTCCTCGGCAGGATCGGCCGGCTTCAGCATGACGCCATTGACAATGACCGAACCGTCCGGCTTGGCGTTGACGACCCATTCCATGCGGCCGTCCGTCAAGGTCTTGCCGAACCCTTTCACCATCAGGGCCACAGGCACGTACTGCGCCACCTCCGGTTCCGATTTCGCCGCTTCCTGCAAGCCCTCGACGATCTTGTCGAAGCCGGCCACGTCCACCGTCACATTGGCTTCCGGCTTCTCGCCAGGAAAAGTCATTTCGCCTTCCAAGGCAATTTCGGTATCCTTGTTCTTGATGGTGCTATGGCCAATGACAACCTTCGGCGTCTTGGCCATGAAGTCGGTTTTGAGCTGCTCTCCGAATTCGGCCGACAGCGGCGGGTTCTTGTTAAGATCAAAGGCTTCGATTGCCTTCTTCGCCATGCTGTCGAGATCGATATTGGCGCCGCCGAAGTTCAGGTCGATATCGGTCGGCAGCAGCGCCATGCTCCAGTTCGGCAGAAGCTGCTGCGGCACGGTCAACCCAGATGCCTTGATCCCGTAGCCGATCGTACCGCTCTGGGCGACGCCATCCATTCCGAAGGCGGTGCTGAGCTGCGCCGCACCAAACGTGCCGACCGGGCTCTCGACCGCGAAATTCTTGAACCCGTATGTCCCGTCGATGCGTTCCCACACAGGAAGCGCGGCGAGCAGAAGCGATTTGAGCTGCGCCTGGTTGGCTTTCAGCGTGGCTTCATTCTCATTGGCGACGGCAAATGCCAGGAGATCGAGCAGCGGCTTGGTCTGCACGCCCTTGCCTTTGGCATCCACCGACAGTTCCGGTGATTTCACGGTGACCGGGAATTTCAGTCCGCTTTCGGGATCATCGAATTTGATCGCCTCGACAAAGTTCGACACTTTTTGCGACAACGCGAAATCGACCCCGCCATTGGCAGCCTTGGTGGCGGCCATGGTCGCGGTGCCGCCGTCGGCGCTGACTTCCATGTGCTGCTTGGCATCTTGCGACACCATCGTCATGCCCGCCATCGAACTGGTGCCGCTGGTAAAGGCCGCCAGATTGGGGTCGTAGACACCGGAACCCTTGCCGTCCTTGATAGAAAATTGCGTGCTCTGCAGCCCCTGCGGCCCGTTGAACTCGAAGGAGGCGCTGTGCGAAAGATCCATCGAGACATCCCAGGTTCCGTCGCTGCGCGGCTTGACCAGCAGGGCGTAGGGCGCAAAGTCGAATTTCAACAGCTTCTGGTCGGGCAAGGTGCCGGCGAGCGCCTTGAAATCGAACATGATCTTGTAGGCGCCGCCTTCGACCGAGACCTTCAGGATGCCCTTGTCGAGGGCCTGTTTGCCGACATAGCGGGACAGGTTCTCGGATAGCTGCTTCGCACCCTGGCTGTCGACGCTCTGGCCGAAAGCGGGCGCGCTGAGCAGAAGCGCGGTAAAGGCGATTGGCAACATCCGGTTCACGTAGAATTCTCCGTTTGGTCGAAAAGGCAAAATCGTCTCCTACTTCTGGTAGGGAAAGACCGTCACAACTGCAAGACGGCGAAGTTCAGGCGCTCGGCTCCAGCACCAGCCGCATCAACGGCCGGCCCGCCTTGCGTTCCAGGAGCCGCTCGAACCCGGCCTTCTCGAACACGCGCGACGAGCCCACGAACAGCCCGATGGAGCGTGAATCCTTCGACAGGTCTATCGGGCAGGCTTCCACCATTCGCGCGCCGTTCCTGCGGGCGAAATCGATGCCGCCTTCGACCAGGCGATGGCTGATGCCCCGGCCCCGTGCCTTGGCGCGGATGAAGAAACAGGAAATTGCCCAGACGCTCGGATCCGATGCGTCCGCGGGATCGACCGGAGCCGAGCCCCGGCCCCGGTTGTTCCACTCGGGCACGTCGGCGCGCGGCCCGATCTGCATCCAGCCGACTGCCTTGCCGTCCTCGAACGCCAGCATGCCCGGGGGCGGGCCTGCTTCGATGCGCGCCCTGATGTGGTCTTTGTTGCGTTCGCGGCTGCTTTCGCGACGAGCCGCCGGCGCCAGCCGGAAATGCGTGCACCAGCAGCCGTAGCAGGCGCCCTGCTTGCCGAAGAGATCTTCGAATTCAGGCCAGAGCTCAGGCGCCAGCGGCACTATGGTCGTGCTCATGCGTTCTCCCCAGGCCAAGCTTGTCGCTAGCCTTGCACTGTCGTACCATTGTGTTTGTTCTCTTTATGTTCGCAGCGATGGCGGCTCCTGTCAATAATCCTGATCGCGGTTTCTGCCGCGACTGCCTGGCCTTTCAGCGCGGCGACGCCAGGCGCTGCGAGCGATGCGGCAGCCCCAGGCTTGCCCGTCATCCCGAGCTGTACCGGCTGCATCTGGCCCACATCGACTGCGACGCTTTCTATGCGGCAATCGAAAAACGCGACAACCCGGCGCTGAAGGACAAGCCGCTGATCATCGGCGGCGGCAAGCGCGGCGTCGTCTCCACCGCCTGCTACATCGCCCGGATAAGGGGCGTGCGTTCCGCCATGCCCATGTTCAAGGCGCTCGAGGCTTGCCCCGAAGCGGTGGTTATCCCGCCCAATATGGAAAAATACGTGGTCGTCGGGCGCGAGGTGCGCGCCATGATGCAGGCGCTGACGCCGCTGGTCGAGCCGCTCTCGATCGACGAGGCGTTTCTCGACCTTGCCGGAACCGAACGGCTGCACGGCCTGCCGCCGGCCGTGGTGCTGGCCCGTTTCGCGCTGGCCGTCGAGAAGGAGATCGGCATCACCGTTTCGTCAGGTCTGTCCTACTGCAAGTTCCTGGCTAAGGTGGCGTCGGATTTCCGCAAACCGCGCGGCTTCTCGGTCATCGGCGAAGCGGAAGCCGTGGGTTTCCTCGCCGCACAGCCGGTGAGCATGATCTGGGGGGTCGGCAAGGCATTCAACGCCACGCTCGAACAGGACGGCATCCGCACCATCGGCCAGCTCCAGAAGATGGACCGTGGCGACCTCATGCGCCGCTATGGCGTGATGGGCGACCGGCTTTACCGGCTCTCGCGCGGTGAGGACGTCCGCCGCGTCGATCCCGACCAGGACGCCAAGAGCGTATCGGCCGAAACCACTTTCGACACCGATATCGCTTCGCTGGACGAGCTGGTCTCGGTGCTACGGGGCCTTTCGGAAAAGGTCTCGGCCCGATTGAAGAAATCCGGCATCGCCGGGCGCACGGTGGTGCTCAAGCTGAAGACGCAGGATTTCAAGATCCGCACCCGCAACCGCCAGCTCGGCGACCCGACCCGGCTCGCCGACCGCATCTTTTCGACCGGGGTCGAGCTGCTGCGCAAGGAAACCGACGGCACCAAATACCGGCTGCTCGGCATCGGCGTCAGCGATCTTTCCGCCGATGACAAGGCCGATCCGCCCGATCTGGTCGATATCCAGTCGCGCAAGCGGGCCATGGCCGAAAGCGCCATCGACGCGCTGCGCGACAAGTTCGGCCGCAAGGCGGTGGAAACTGGCTATACGTTCGGCAAAGGCCGCGACACCCACCCGCCAGAGCCGCTGGAAGACTGATAATGGATATCAGCTGTCGAGATTTAGGTGCGCTGCAGATCGATCCTGCTTGTCACCATGCTCTTGCCGGTTTTCGGATCAGTGTCGATCACCGTCAGCCGCATGCCGTTCTCGCCTCGTTTCTCGACCTTCATCTGCGCCTTTCGGTCACCATTGACCTCCTTGGCCCAACGGATGCCGAGATTGATCGCGTTGCCCGAACGGGTGCCGTTCAATTGCGCAGGCCCGGTACGGGACCCGACATAAGTGCCGCTATATTTCGCTCCGGCAGTCCTCAGGTCCGCGCTGATGGCGCGCGTCACCACGATAAGCCCTCGGCAATTGCCATCGAGCGACAATGAGGTCGACGTCGCGTTTGACCTGAACGTGCAGGACACATTCACCGTCGGCGCGTCGGTAGTCACCTTGACGATGCCCTTGCCGGTGAAATTGCCCTTGAACGACTGGAGAAATCTGGACTCGTCGGCATGTGCCGCGCCTGCCGTGACCAACAGGCAGCCAGCAAGCGCAAATTGCGCAAATGATCTCATCGAAATTCTCCTATCGACATTGAAAAGCACCTGCGAAGCACTTCCGATATTCGGAACTCAACGCCCCCTGCCGTGCCAGGTTCCGCCTTCAACATGACTGTTTTGCAACATCCGGCTGGCCCAGAAGAATGCGGCTGCTAGCGGTTGCGGCAAAAGCCACGGCCTGCGACATAGCGGAAATGGCACCCACCCCTTCCATCCCCAAGGCCGCGTTCTGGATGGCGCTGTCGATCGCCTCGTTCCTGGCGATGTCGGTCGCGGGCCGCGCCACCACGGCCGAGCTCAACGTTTTCCAGGTGCTGGAGCTGCGCTCGGTGATCGGCTTTTTCATCCTGCTGCCGCTGGTCATGCAAAATGGCGGCTTTGCCGCCATGCGCACTGGGCGCCCCCTCGCCCATGTCACGCGCAACGTGGTTCACTATACCGGCCAAGCGGCGTGGCTCTACGCCCTGACGCTGATCCCTTTGGCGGTGCTGATCTCGATCGAATTCACGACGCCGATCTGGACGGCGATCCTTGCGGTCACCTTTCTCGGCGAAAGGCTCACCCGGCCGAAGCTCGGCGCCGTGGCGCTCGGGCTGATCGGCGTCGTGATCATCGTGCGCCCAGGCGTCGGCTCGGTCGATCCGGGACATCTGGTCGTGCTGGGCGCGGCAATGTGCTTCGGCATCTCGCTGGTCCTGGTCAAGTCGCTGACGCGGACCGACAGCGTTGTGCGAATCATCTTCTGGATGTTGATCATCCAGTCGGTGCTCGGCCTGGTCCCGGCGCTCTACGAATGGCGCAACCCGTCGCTCGAGCTGTGGCCGTGGATTCTGCTGATCGCCTTCACCGGCATGTCGTCGCATTTCTGCATGGCCTGGGCGCTGAGCTACGCCGATGCCACCGTCATTTCGCCGATGGATTTCCTGCGCGTGCCGCTGTCGGCATTGATCGGCTGGCTGCTCTACCAGGAGCAGATCGACGCCTTCACCGCAGGCGGGGCATTGCTGATCCTGATGGGCAATATGCTCAACCTGCAGCGCCGGCAGCCAAAGCCGGCGCAAGCGGCGGCATCGTAGCGCGCCTCAATCGCCCCTCAATCACCGCTGTCGGGTATGTTGAGGAGGTGGCCGCAGGCCTTGCAGTGAACGGCGTCCGGCTCGTGCCGTTGCAGGCCGCATTGCGGACAGGGAAAGAACACCTTGGCCGGTCGGAAGATCGCCTGCGCCAGCCTGACGAACAGCGATATGCCGATGATCATGGTCACGATCGCCGTCAGTTTCCCCGCCATTCCCGGCAGCACGATGTCGCCGAACCCGGTCGTGGTCACCGTCGCGACGGTGAAGTAAAGCGCGTCGATGTAGCTTTCCAGCCCCGCTCCGCTGCGGAAGAAGAAAGTGTAGACGAAACCGGTGATCACGAAGAGGAACGTCAAGAGATTGATCACCGCGTGGCTCGCTTCGCGCCAGGGCCGCAGGCCCTGCATCTCGAAATGCCGCCAGAGCGAACCGCTGCGCGACAGCGACCACAGCCGCAGAATGCGCAGAAAGCCGAGATTGGCCAGCGCCGTCGGCATCAGCAGCGTCAAAAGGATGAAAATGTCCACCCAGGAGGTCGGCTGCTTCATCAGCCGCAGCATGTCGTTCGAGGCAAGCAGCCTGGCAACCAGGTCGGCGGCGACCAGAGCCGCCACCGCATAGTCGAGCCACAGGAATGAGGCCGACTGCTGGATGACGGGCGTGGCGATGAAGAAGGCAATGATGGCCAGGTCGATGATGACCGCAACCAGCTGAAACCGAAAAGCCGCCGGCGTGCGGCCGTGGTAGAGCTTGCGCAGCGTGTCGCGCAGCCACGCCATTGTGGAACGGTCCTGCAATCCGTCGCTGTCTTTCGTCTTCATGGCAATTGCGGTGACTTGAGCGGCGGATGCCGCCCGGCGGATTGCCACCAGTCCCCGGAAGGGGCGATCACACCAGCTCCACTTCGACCACGCCTGGCACGGCGCGCATCGCCGAGGCGATTTGCGGCGAGACGCGGTAGCCCCCCTGCAGGGCAATCTCCACCTCGCCCTGCGCTTCTTCCTTGATAACGATGATGCTCACCTGACTTTCACCACGCTGGGTAAGCTGCGATTGAATGATCGAGGCAGGCGCATCGTTTCTGACGAAGATGCGCAGTGCCTTCTGGATGCGGCTGGCCTCGTCCTCAAGCGACTGCACTGTCTGGATGCGCAGGTTGACGCCCTCCGGCCTGTCCTCCGCCGCCACGGTGATGACCACGGAGCGGCCCGGCTCCAGCATGTCGCGATACTGCGCCAATCCTTCGGAAAACAGCACCGCCTCATACTGGCCGGACGTGTCCGAGAACTGCACCACGCCCATCTTGTTGCCGGTCCGCGTCTTGCGCTCCTGCTTGGTGGTCACGGTGCCGGCGAGGCGCCCTGCGGTGGCACCGCGCTTGACCGCGGCCGAAAACTCCGCCCAGTTCTGCACCCGCATCTTCTGCAGCGCCGCCTTGTACTCGTCCAGCGGATGGGCGGAGAGATAGAAACCGACCACCTGGAATTCGCGGTGCAGGCGGTCGGCGGCGAGCCACGGTTCCGTCACCGGCAGGTTGAGCGCCTGCGACTGCGCCCCCAGGGATGCGCCGAAAATGTCGGCCTGGCCTGAGACGGCGTTCTGCTGCGCCAGTGACGCCAGCCCCATCATCCGCTCGACGCCAGCCATCATCGCGGCGCGGTCATGGCCGAAACAGTCTAGCGCTCCGGCCATGATCAGGCTTTCGAAGACGCGCTTGCCGACGATTTTCGGATCGACCCTCTCGCAGAAATCGGCCAGGCTCTTGAACGGCTTCTCGCCGCGCATGGCGACGATATGCTCCACCGCCGCGTCGCCGACTCCCTTGAGCGCGGCCATCGAATAGTAGATGCGGTTCTCGCCGACCTCGAAGGGACGAAAGCTTGATATCACCGACGGTGCCACCACCTCGATGCCGAGGCGCAGCGCATCCTGGCGGAAATCCGCGAGCTTGTCGGTGTTTCCCATGTCGAGCGTCATCGACGCCGCCAGGAACTCGACCGGATAATGCGCCTTGAGATAGGCGGTCTGGTACGAGACGACGGCGTATGCGGCCGCGTGCGATTTGTTGAAACCGTAGTCGGCGAACTTGGCTAGCAGGTCGAAGATGAAGTCGGCCTGCGGCTTGGCCACGCCGCGCTCGACCGCGCCCGAGACGAAGCGCTCACGCTGCTTGTCCATCTCGGCGCGGATCTTCTTGCCCATGGCGCGGCGCAAAAGATCGGCTTCGCCCAGCGAATAGCCGGACAATTCCTGCGCGATCTGCATCACCTGTTCCTGGTAGACGATGACGCCTTGCGTCTCCTTCACCAGATGGTCGATCTTGGGATGGATCGACGCCATCTCCTCCTCGCCGTGCTTCCTGGCGTTGTAGGTCGGGATGTTCTCCATCGGCCCCGGCCGGTACAGCGCCACCAGCGCGATGATGTCCTCGATGCAGTCGGGCCGCATGCCGATCAGCGCCTTGCGCATGCCGGCACTTTCCACCTGGAACACGCCGACCACTTCGCCGCGCGACAGCATGGCGTAGGTCTCGGGGTCGTCGAGCGGTATCGTCGCAAGATCGATGTCGATGCCGCGGCGGCGTATCAGCTTCACCGCCGTCTCCAGCACCGTCAGCGTCTTCAGGCCGAGAAAGTCGAACTTCACCAGCCCGGCCTGCTCGACATATTTCATGTTGAACTGGGTGACCGGCATGTCCGAACGAGGATCGCGGTACATCGGCACCAGCTCCGACAGCGGCCGGTCGCCGATGACGATGCCGGCGGCGTGCGTCGACGCATGGCGATAAAGCCCTTCCAGCTTCTGTGCCATGTCGAGCAGCGTCTGGACGATCGGCTCCTTTTCGGCCTCCTCGGCAAAACGCGGCTCGTTGGCGATGGCGTCCGCCAGTTTTACCGGATTGGCCGGGTTCTGCGGCACCATCTTGGACAGCTTGTCGACCTGGCCGTAAGGCATTTGCAGCACGCGACCGACGTCGCGCAGCACGGCGCGGGCTTGCAGCGTTCCAAAGGTGATGATCTGGCCGACCTGGTCGCGTCCATATTTCTGCTGGACATAGCGGATCACCTCTTCGCGGCGGTCCTGGCAGAAGTCGATGTCGAAATCGGGCATCGACACGCGGTCCGGATTGAGGAAGCGCTCGAACAGCAGCGAGAAACGCAGCGGATCGATGTCGGTGATGGTGGTGGAATAGGCGACCAGCGAGCCCGCACCCGAGCCGCGCCCCGGCCCGACTGGAATGCCTTGCGACTTGGCCCATTTGATGAAGTCGGCAACGATCAGGAAGTAGCCTGGGAATTTCATCTTCTCGATGATGCCGAGCTCGAACTCGAGCCTCTCGCGGTATTGCTCGACCGTATAGCCCGGCGTCGGTCCGTGCGCGGCAAGCCGGGCCTCCAGCCCTTCACGCGCCTGGCGGGCAAGTTCGGCGGCCTCGGCCTTCTCGGCTGCGTCCTTGTCCGACGCGTCGCCGCCGGTAAAGCGCGGCAGGATCGGGCTGCGGGTTTTCGGATAGTAGGAGCAGCGCAACGCGATCTCGACCGTGTTGTCGATCGCTTCCGGCAGATCGGCGAACAACGCTGCCATCTCAGCCTGGCTACGCAGGAAGTTATCCGGTGAAAGCCGGCGGCGATTGTCCACGGCGACGACCGAGCCCTCCGCTATGGCGATCAGCGCATCATGCGCGTCATAATCGTCGCGCGAGGAGAAGAACGCCTCGTTGGTGGCGACGAGCGGTAATTCGTGGGCATAGGCGAGATCGATCGTGGAATGTTCTATCAGCCGGTCGTAACCGGAAACTCGTTCCAGTTCGACATAGAGCCGATCGCCGAACAGGGCTTTCAGGGTCGACAGCCGGGTCTCCGCGAGATCGCGTCGATCCTCCTTCAGAGCCGCGCCGATAGGGCCGCGGGGACCGCCGCTGAGGCAGATCAGCCCGTCGGCCTGGCCCTCCAGCATCTCGCTGGTCAGATGCACCGCCTCGCCGGGCGGCGTCTCCAGATAGACGCGGCTTACCAGCCTGACCAGATTGGAATAGCCGGCCTCGGTCGCCGCGATAAGCACGACTGGCCGCATCTCGGGCCCCTGCCGCCGGCGGTCGCGCTGGCCGTCGACGTTCTCGCCGGAAAAGGCGAGCGCGATCTGGCAGCCGATGATCGGCTGGATGCCGTCCTTCACCGCCTTCTGCGCGAATTCGAGCGCGCCGAACAGATTGTTGGTGTCGGTGACCGCGATTGCCGGACACTCGTCCTTGACCGCATGGCCGACGATCTTGCCGAGTTGGAGCGCGCCTTCCAGCAGCGAATAGGCCGAGTGGACGCGAAGATGCACGAAAGGACGCGCCGGCGCTTCTGGCGCCGCCGCCTTCACTGCCGCTTCGCGCAGCAAGGGGTCGCGTGGAAGTCTGTCATCCGCCATGGTTTTTCGCGTTTCCCGAAGGACTTGAGTCGATCAAGATGTATTGTCCGGCACCGGGCGATGCCAGTCCAGCACAAACGAACATCGGCCACAGGCTTCCGCCCGCCCTCGCTTCAGGCGAATTCCATGATCACCGCGTCGACGGCCAGGCTGTCGCCCGGCTTGACGTTGAGTTTCGCCACCACGAGATCGCGCTCGGCGCGCAGCACGTTCTCCATCTTCATCGCCTCGACGACGGCCAGAGTCTCGCCGGCCTTGACCTCCTGGCCTTCGGCGACGGCGATCGAGACGACGAGGCCGGGCATGGGACATAGCAGCAGGTTGGACGTGTCGGGCTCCAGCTTTTCCGGCATCAGCCTTTCCAGCACGGCAATGCGCGGCAGCATGGCGCGCGCCGTCACCGAAAGCCCTTTCCAGGCGATGCGAAGGCCGTTTGGCGCCGGGCGCAGTTGCGCCACCATTTCGTGCCCGCCGACGCTGCCGCGCCAGACCAGTTCGCCCGGCCGCCAGGCCGACGAAACCGTCAGCGGCTTGCCGCCCTCGATGGACAAGTCGACTTCCATCGGAATGGAGATCATGCCCTCCAGGATGGACGCGGACAGATAGTCCTTGCCAATCTTCACCACCCAGTGACGCTTGAGTGCCCCCGAATGCGGCGCCAAGCGCCCGCCCAGCCGGTCGAGCCGGTCGCGGCGCAGCAATTCGACCACGGTGGCGACCGCCGCCAACACGGCCTTGTCGTCATGGTCGGGCAGGATCGGCGCAAAGCCGTCGGGATATTCCTCTGCGATGAATCCGGTCGAAATCCGCCCTTCCCGCCAGCGCGGATGCTGCATGAGCGCCGCCAGAAAAGGGATGTTGTGCTCGATGCCGTCGACGACAAAACTGTCCAACGCTTCGGACATCGCGTCGATTGCCTCCAGCCGGGTCGGCGCCCAGGTGCACAGCTTGGCAATCATCGGGTCGTAGAACATCGAAATCTCCGATCCCTCGGTGACGCCGGTGTCGTTGCGGATGACGACGTCGCCGACTTGCCCTTCCTGCGGCGGTCGATAGCGCGTCAGGCGGCCGATCGACGGCAGGAAGTTGCGATACGGATCCTCGGCATAGAGCCGGCTCTCCACCGCCCAGCCATTCAGTTTCACGTCGCTTTGCTTCAAGGCGAGCTTCTCGCCGGCGGCCACACGGATCATCTGCTCGACCAGATCGATACCGGTGACAAGCTCGGTCACCGGATGCTCGACCTGCAATCGTGTATTCATTTCAAGGAAATAGAAGTTTTTCTCAGCGTCGACGATGAATTCCACCGTGCCGGCGCTCTGGTAGTCGACGGCCCTGGCCAGCGCCACCGACTGCTCGCCCATGGCCTTGCGCGTCCTGGCATCGAGGAAAGGCGATGGCGCCTCCTCGGCCACCTTCTGGTTGCGGCGCTGGATCGAGCATTCGCGCTCGCCGAGATAGAGCGCGTTGCCATGCGCGTCGGCCAGCACCTGGATCTCGATGTGGCGTGGATCGACGATGAACTTCTCGATGAAGACGCGGTCGTCGCCGAACGAGCTCTTGGCCTCTGAGCGCGCGCGGTCGAAGCCGTCGCGCACCTCGGCCTGGTTCCAGGCGATGCGCATGCCCTTGCCGCCGCCACCGGCCGAGGCCTTGATCATCACGGGATAGCCGATCTCTCCGGCGATCTTCTCCGCGTGGTCGGCGTTCTCGATGACGCCGAGCCAGCCGGGAACCGTCGAAACATTGGCGGCGTTGGCGAATTTCTTCGATTCGATTTTGTCGCCCATCGCCTTGATGGCCTTCGGCTTCGGCCCGATGAAGACGATGCCGTCCTTCTCCAGCGCCTCGCAGAATGATGCACGCTCGGACAGGAAGCCATAGCCGGGATGCACGGCCTGAGCGCCGGTCGCCTTGCACGCCGCGATGATTTTCTCGGGCACGAGATAGCTCTGCGCGGCTGGCGACGGTCCGATATGCACCGCCTCGTCGGCCATCTCGACATGCACGGCATCGCGATCGGCGTCGGAATAGACAGCGACCGTGGCGATGCCCATCTTGCGCGCGGTCTTGATGACGCGACAGGCGATCTCGCCACGGTTGGCGATCAGGATTTTGGTGAACATGCGGGCAAATTCCCCTCCGGCGGACGGTCCAGTTCTATGGATTATGTCGCCATGTCTCAAGTACCGTGTGCGTGGGCGCGAACGCCTGCGGTCAAGGGTATGCTACCTGCGTCAAGAAAGCCGATATTTCGTCTCATCTGGCGGTTGATGAGCAGGCCAAAACCTGAAAGCCTGAGCGCAAAATTGCGTTGGAGGATTGCCAGATGAAAACCCGCGCCGCTGTTGCCGTTGCTGCCGGAAAGCCGCTTGAGATCATGGAGGTCGACCTCGACGGCCCGCGCGAGGGCGAGGTGCTGGTCGAGATCAAGGCGACCGGCATCTGCCACACCGACGAGTTCACGCTGTCGGGCGCCGATCCCGAGGGCCTGTTTCCCGCCATTCTCGGCCATGAGGGCGCCGGCGTGGTGGTCGATGTCGGCAAGGGCGTCACCTCGGTCAAAAAGGGCGACCATGTGATCCCGCTCTATACGCCCGAATGCCGGCAGTGCCCGTCGTGTTTGTCGCGGAAGACCAATCTGTGCACCGCCATCCGCGCCACGCAGGGCCAGGGCCTGATGCCGGACGGCACCTCGCGCTTCTCGATCGGGGGCGAAAAATTGTTTCACTATATGGGCTGCTCGACCTTCTCCAACTTTACGGTGCTGCCGGAGATCGCCGTGGCCAAGGTCAATCCCGACGCGCCCTTCGACAAGATCTGCTACATCGGCTGCGGGGTGACCACCGGCGTAGGCGCGGTCATCAACACCGCCAAGGTCGAGCAAGGCGCGACCGCGGTGGTCTTCGGCCTCGGCGGCATCGGCCTCAACGTCATCCAGGGCCTGAAACTTGCCGGCGCCGACATGATCATCGGCGTCGATCTCAACAACGACAGACGAGCCTGGGGCGAGCGCTTCGGCATGACGCATTTCGTCAATCCGAAGGAGATCGACGGCGACATCGTTCCCCATCTCGTCAACATGACCAAGCGCGGCGCCGACCAGATCGGCGGCGCCGACTACACGTTCGACTGCACCGGCAACACCAAGGTGATGCGCCAGGCGCTGGAGGCTTCGCATCGCGGCTGGGGCAAGTCGGTGGTCATCGGCGTGGCGGGCGCCGGCCAGGAGATATCGACGCGGCCCTTCCAGCTGGTCACCGGGCGGACCTGGATGGGCACCGCCTTCGGCGGCGCGCGCGGCCGCACCGACGTGCCCAGGATCGTCGACTGGTACATGGACGGCAAGATCGAGATCGATCCGATGATCACCCACACGCTGAAGCTCGAGGACATCAACAAGGGTTTCGACCTCATGCATGAGGGCAAGTCGATCAGGAGTGTCGTGGTTTACTGAGGGCGGCCCCACGCCGCGGGCAACGGGCCCGCGACCTCTGTGGTCAAAAATGGGAGGAGAAAAGCATGGCGGAAAAACTGCATCCGAAAATCGACAATGGTCTGCCCAGGGAGAGTGCGAGCTTTATCGGCGGCACGCTGGTCTGCGCCTGTACCAGCAATCCGGTCAAGGTGAAGGTCAAGGGCCAGATCGCCCACAACCACGCCTGCGGCTGCACCAAATGCTGGAAGCCCGAAGGGGCGGTGTTCTCGGTGGTGGCCGTAGCCGGCACCGGCGACGTCACCGTCACCGAGAACGGCGACAAGCTGAAGGTGGTGGACCCGAGCGCGTTGATCCAGCGCCATGCCTGCACCGGCTGCGGCGTCCACATGCATGGACCCGTCGAGCGCGACCATCCGTTCAAGGGCCTGTCCTTCATCCATCCCGAGCGCTTCGAGGAGGATGGCTGGTCGCCGCCGGGCTTTACCGCCTTTGTCTCCTCGATCATCGAATCCGGTGTCGACCCGAGCCGCATGGACAGCATTCGCGGCCAACTGAAATCGATCGGCCTCGAACCTTATGACTGCCTCAACCCCGGCCTGATGGACTATATCGCCACCTGGACCGCCAAGAGGTCGGGAGCGCTTCCGGCCTGACGACCATGAGATTTGAGGCATGGGGCCGGACGGGTTGCCGGCCCCATGCTCATTTGGAGAGACAATGCCCGCACCCGCCATCCTCGTCGACGCAGACGCTTGCCCGGTCAAAGCCGAAGTCGAAAAAGTTGCCGAGCGCCACGGCGTCGTCGTCACCTATGTTTCCAATGGCGGCCTGCGCCCCTCCCGCGACCCCATGATCCGCAATGTCGTCGTGTCCAAGGGTGCCGACGCCGCCGACGACTGGATCGTGGAAAACGCAAAACCCAACGACATCGTGGTGACCGCGGACATTCCACTGGCCGCACGCACGGTGGCGCTCGGGGCCCATGTATTGGGGCCGACCGGACGTCCATTCACGCCGGAAACGATCGGCATGGCGGTGGCAATGCGCGACTTGAAGCAGCATCTGCGCGAGACCGGCGAAAGCAAGGGCTACAATGCGAGCTTCGCACCGCAAGACCGCTCACGGTTTCTCGGCGAACTCGACCGCATCTTGCGGCGCGCTCTAAAATCCGCCACACCGCAGTAGAAGCCCAGCGCCATTCGGAACCATCATGGCCGCCGAAATCCCCTCCAGCACGCCCATGCACCGGCACATGCTGTTCGCGGTGTCGGCTTGTGTCGGCGTCTTTGCGCTTCTGCTGGCGTTGCTGCTTCACGCGCCGCTCGCTTATTCGATCGGCGCCAACGCCTTTTTTGCCGCCTATGTCACGCTGGTGGTCGCCCAGATGCCCAAATTCACCGGCATCTATCTCAGCAAGAATGCGCGGGCCGCCGATCAGCCCGTGCTGGTCATCTTCGCCGTAACGCTGGTCGTCGTTGGCGTTGCCATCACAGCACTGTTCCAGTTGATCAACCAGAAAGGCAGTTCGAACGCGATGGAGCTCGGCTTCGCGCTGCTATCGATTCCCCTCGGCTGGTTCACCATCCACGCCATGGCGGCATTGCACTATGCGCATGTGTACTGGATGGACGGCGACCTGGTCGATGCCGGAACCAAGAAGAAAATCCCGGTCGGCGGCTTGCTGTTCCCCGGCGACAAACGGCCGGAAGGCTGGGATTTTCTGTACTTCTCGACGGTCATCGGCATGACGGCGCAGACCGCCGACACCAACATCTCGACAACCCACATGCGCCGCGTCGTGCTTGTTCATTCGATCCTGTCGTTCTTCTTCAACACGGTCATCGTCGCCGCCGCCGTCAATCTCGCCGTCAGCCTGGGCGGCCCTTGAGCTTCGATCTGATATTTTCGTGATCGATGAAACATCGGCTTGGCTGGCGACGTATCAGGAGGAGAATGATGCAGACAGCGGCCGCGCCGGATGGAACGGCCAGGAAGCGAGACCAGATGGAATCGGTTGCCATGAACCAACCCGCCGCCAGCGCGGACAGTGACGCTACGAAGGCCACGACATTGATCTACCGGCAATCGGCCTGGACGCGGCTGACGCACTGGCTGTGGGCCATCTCGCTCTTCTTCATGCTGCTTTCCGGCCTCCAGATCTTCAACGCCCGCCCGCAGCTCTATCTCGGCAAGCAGTCCGGCTTCGACTACAACAACACCGTCTTCGCTATCGGCGCCGAGAACACGAATGCCGGGCCGCGCGGCTATACCGAAATCCTCGGACACCGCTTCGACACGACCGGCGTGCTCGGCTGGTCTGGGCCGGCAGGACAAGAGACGCCCCGCGCCTTCCCGTCCTGGGCGACGATCCCGTCATACTACGACCTCGGCACGGCACGCGTCGTGCATTTCTTCTTCGCCTGGGTACTGACGACGACGCTGCTTGTGTGGCTGGTCGCCAGCCTGGTCAACGGCCACATCAGACGTGACCTCGCCCCTCGCCTGGACGATCTCAGGCGCCTACCGCAAGATATCGCCAATCACGCCAGGCTGAAATTCCACCACACGCGCGAATACAACACGCTGCAGAAAATGGCCTATGGCGGCGTGCTGTTCGTGCTGTTGCCGCTGATGATCCTCACGGGGCTCGCAATGTCGCCAAGCATGAATTCGGTGCTGCCGTTCCTCAACGACCTGCTCGGCGGCCGGCAGACGGCGCGCACCATCCATTTCACCGTCATGGTGCTGCTGGTCGCCTTCTTCATCATCCATATTCTGATGATCGTCGCCGCCGGCCCGATCAACGAACTGCGCTCGATCGTCACTGGATGGTATCGGACCGATCCGCCGGCCCATGACGCAAAATCCTCCGAAAGGAGCGCCTGACATGGCAAAATTCGAGATCAACCGCAGGAAATTCCTGACCGCGGCCAGCCTTGGCCTTTCCGGCATCACGCTTTCCGGCTGCGATGCTTTCGACAGCCAGCTCGGCGTGGGCGACGGCCTGCGCAGCTTCCTCGAAAACGCCAACGATCTCACACACCGCGCGCAACGTCTGCTCGCGGGCCGTGATTCGCTGGCGCCGGAATTTACTGAAGCCGATATCCGTCAGCCGATGCGCCCCAACGGGGTGACGTCACCCGACGACGATACCTACAAGACCCTGCTCGCCAACAACTTCGCCGACTGGCGGCTGGAGGTCTCGGGCCTGGTCGAAAAGCCGCTGTCGCTGACCCGCGAGCAGCTCATGAACATGCCGAGCCGAACGCAGATCACCCGCCATGATTGTGTCGAAGGCTGGAGCTGCATCGCCAAATGGACCGGCACGCCGCTGTCGCTGGTCCTCGACCAGGCGGTGGTCAAACCCGAGGCGCGCTACGTCATGTTCCATTGCCTGGACACGATCGACCGCAGCCTCTCGGGCGACATCAAATATTACGGCAGCATCGACCTCATCGACGCCCGCCACCCGCAGACGATCCTGGCCTACGGCGTCAACGGCAAGCCGCTGCCGGTCGAGAACGGCGCGCCGCTGCGTGTCCGGGTCGAGCGCCAGCTCGGCTACAAGATGCCGAAATATCTCTACAAGATCGAGCTGGTCGACGGCTTCGCCGCCTTAGGAGGCGGACGGGGCGGTTATTGGGAAGACAATGGCTACGACTGGTATGGCGGGATCTGATCGCAATCGGCACGATGCCGCCATTTTATTTTGCACGTCGCATGCAGGTGACAATCCGTCGTTGACGGGCTATGGATGACGAGTCGAGGGCTTTTGCGAGCCCTACCTGTTTGCGGGAGAGAGCAGCGAGAGCTGTCGCCGAAGGGGAAATCGCCCGAAATCTCTCAGGCAAAAGAACCGTAGACGGGAAAGACACTCTGGAAAGTCGGGGCCTGCCCCCGCGCCGAAGGTGTAAGCGCTGCCGACAGAGTTACGGGGCGCGAGTCTCTCAGGCTTCAGACAGAGGGGCACGGACTGGTCGCCATTCGCGACCGATTGCGTGCGACTCTGGAGAACACATGACGGGCGACACCAAACACCTTCCTCTCGAAGACATCCACGCAGCTGCCGGTGCGCGCTTTGGCGCCTTTGTCGGCTGGTCGATGCCGCTGACCTACCCGGCCGGCGTCATGAAGGAGCATCTTCACACCCGCGAACATGCGGGCCTGTTCGACATCTCGCACATGAAACTGTTCAAGGTCATCGGGCCGGGCGCGATTCCCCTGCTCAACCTTGCCTGTCCGCTCGATGCGGGCGCGCTCGAAATCTCACAGTCGAAGCTGACATTTTTCCTGAACGAGGCCGCGGGGATCCTGGACGATCTGATCGTCACCCGGCTGGGCGATACCAACTTCATGGTCGTCGCGAATGCCGGCAACGCGATCGCCGACGAGAAGCATTTGCGCGAGCTTGCGACCGGCTTCGATGTCAAGGTCGAACCGCTCGACCGGGTCTTCCTCGCCATCCAGGGTCCCGAGGCCTGGGCGGCACTTTCGCGCGCCGGTATCGAGACCGGGTCGCTGCTGTTCATGCATGGCATCGAACCGCGAAAGAACTGGTTCATGAGCCGGTCCGGCTACACCGGCGAGGACGGGTTTGAGATCGGCCTGCCTGAGGCAGACGCGCGCGGTCTCGTGGCGAAGCTGCTCGAAGACGAGCGCGTGCTGTGGATCGGCCTTGCCGCCCGTGACAGCCTGCGGCTGGAAGCCGGCCTCTGCCTGCACGGCCAGGACATCACCGCGCAAACCGATCCGGCAAGCGCGGCGCTGATGTGGGCCATCCCGAAGGACATCCGCGCGAACGGCACGTTTATTGGCGCCGACGCGCTGCGCACCGCCGTCGAGCGCGGCTCCGCTCAGAAGCGCGTCGGCCTGAGGCCGGATGCCCGCCAGCCGGTGCGCGCCGGCGCCACGCTCTTTGACGCCGACGGCAATCCCGCCGGCCACGTAACCTCGGGCGGTTTCGGCCCGTCTGCCGGCCATCCCGTCGCCATGGGTTATGTCCCGACGCCCTTGGCGAAACCCGGAACTCGGGTTTTCGCCGACGTGCGCGGAACGAAGATTCCCGTCGACGTTTCTTCCCTGCCCTTCCTCCCGCATCGCTACCGCAAAGGATAATTTTCAGATGGCAAAGACCTATTTCACCGCCGATCACGAGTGGCTCAGCGTCGAGGGCGGCATCGCCACCGTCGGCATCACCGACTACGCGCAGGAGCAGCTGGGCGACCTCGTCTTCGTCGAACTGCCCGAAACAGGCAAGAAGCTCGCCAAGGGCGACACCGCCGTCGTGGTCGAATCCGTCAAGGCGGCCTCCGACGTCTACGCGCCGGTCGACGGCGAGATCACCGAGGCCAACGCAACGCTGTCGTCCGATCCGTCGCTGGTCAATTCGGCGGCGACCGGCGCCGGGTGGCTATGGAAAATGAAGCTTGCCGACGAAAGCCAGCTCGCCAGCCTCATGGATGAGGCCGCCTACAAAGCCCATATCGGCTGAAATCAGGACGCATTGACATGACCGCAGCACCCTACCCCTTCTCGGCCCGCCATATCGGACCCGGCATTGCCGATGTGAGAGCCATGCTGGCCGTCATCGGCGTGCCCTCGGTCGAGACGCTGATCAGCCAGGCTGTGCCGAGATCGATCCGCCTCGACCAGCCGCTGTCCCTGCCCGCGCCGGCCAGCGAAGCCGAAGCGCTGGCCGAATTGTCGGCGACCATGGCCCGGAACACGGTGCTGAAGAGCTTCATCGGCGCCGGATATCACGGCGTGCACGTGCCGCCGGTCGTCCAGCGCAACCTGTTCGAGAACCCGGCCTGGTACACGGCCTATACGCCCTACCAGGCGGAGATCAGCCAGGGCCGCCTGGAAATGCTGTTCAATTTCCAGACCTTGGTTGCGGAATTGACCGGCCTGCCTGTGGCGTCGGCTTCGTTGCTCGACGAAGCGACAGCGGTCGCCGAAGCGATCGGTATCGCATTGCGCCATCACCGCGACAAGCGCACCAAGGTGGCTCTCGCCGGCACGCCGCACCCGCAGACGCTGGATGTGGCGCGCACCCGCGCCGAGCCGCTCGGCATCGAGATCGACGGCGAGACGATCGACGACAACACAGCCGCCCTGCTCGTCTCCTGGCCGGACACTTTCGGCGTCTATGGTGATCACAAGGCGGCCATCGACAAGGCGCGCGCGGCCGGCGCTCTGGTCGTCTTCATCGCTGACCCGCTCGGCCTGACACTGACCGACACGCCGGCAAGGCTCGGCGCCGACATTGCCGTCGGTCCGATGCAGCGCTTTGGCGTGCCGATGGGCTTTGGAGGCCCGCATGCCGCCTACTGCGCCGTTGCCGACAAATTGACCCGGCTGATGCCCGGCCGCCTGGTCGGCCAGTCGACCGACAGCAAGGGCCGTCCAGGCTACAGGCTTGCCCTACAGACGCGCGAGCAGCACATCCGCCGCGACAAGGCGACGTCCAACATCTGCACCGCGCAGGCGCTGCTTGCCAACATGGCGACAGCCTACGCGATCTGGCACGGCCCCGCCGGCCTTCAGGCAATCGCCGGGCGCATCCACGCGCTGGCCAGCCGCCTGGCAGCCGGGCTCAAGGCGGCAGGCTTGCCGGTGATCGGCACGAGCCGCTTCGACACGGTGACGGTGGAGACGAAGGGAAAGGCCGCGCAGATCGCCGCCGCCGCCGAAAAGGGCGGCCGGCTTCTGCGCGTCATCGACGCCGACCGTGTCGGCATCGCCTTCGACGAGACCTCTGACGAAGCCGACCTGCAAGCCATTGCCGCCTTGTTTGGGGCCAAGCCGAGCGCGGAGGCCGCCGCCGCCATGCCCGGCAAGCCACGCGGCAAGGAGTTTCTTACCCAACCCGTCTTCCACGAGAACAAGTCGGAAACCGAGATGATGCGCTTCCTGCGCCGGCTGGCCGACAAGGACCTGGCCCTCGACCGCGCGATGATCCCGCTGGGGTCCTGCACCATGAAGCTCAATGCCGCGGCCGAGATGATGCCTGTGAGTTGGCCTGAAATCGCCAACATGCATCCCTTCGCGCCGGCCGCGCACTCGGCAGGCTACCGCGCCATGATCGACGATCTGGAAGGCTGGCTTTCGGAGATTACCGGCTTCGATGCGGTAAGCCTGCAGCCCAACGCCGGCAGCCAGGGCGAATATGCCGGATTGCTGGCCATCCGCGCCTATCACCGCTCGCGCGGCGAGGGCCATCGCACGGTCTGTCTGATCCCGTCCTCCGCGCACGGCACCAATCCGGCGAGCGCGGCGATGGCCGGCATGAGCGTGGTCGTCGTTCGCTGCCTGGAGGACGGCAATATCGACATGGACGACATGAGGGCCAAGGCCAACGAGCATTCCAGGAATCTCGCGGCGCTGATGTTCACCTATCCCTCGACGCATGGCGTCTATGAAGAGGGCGCGCGACATCTCTGCGCCCTCATCCATGAGCATGGCGGCCAGGTCTATTTCGACGGCGCCAACCTCAACGCCCTGGTCGGCCTCGCCCGCCCGGGCGACATCGGCGCCGACGTCTGCCACATGAACCTGCACAAGACCTTCTGCATCCCCCATGGCGGCGGCGGCCCGGGTGTCGGCCCGATCGGCGTCAGGGCGCATCTGAAGCCCTATCTGCCGGGCCATGTCACCGAAGGCTCCGCGCATGCCGTGGCCGCCGCACCTTTCGGGAGTGCCTCCATCCTGCCCATCACCTGGATGTACATCCGCATGATGGGCGCTTCCGGCCTGAAGCAGGCGACCGAGACGGCGATCGTTTCGGCCAACTACGTCGCGACGCGGCTCGCCCCACACTTCCCGCTCCTTTACAAGGGCAGGAGCGACCGCGTTGCCCATGAGTGCATCCTCGACACCCGCGTGCTCAAGGAGAGCGCCGGCATCAGTGTCGAGGACATCGCCAAACGGTTGATCGACTACGGTTTCCATGCGCCGACCATGTCGTTCCCGGTCGCCGGCACGCTGATGGTGGAGCCGACCGAATCCGAGCCCAAGCGCGAGCTCGACCGCTTCTGCGAGGCGATGATCGCCATCGCGGGCGAAGCGGCCAAGGTTGCGAGGGGCGAGTGGCCCCTGGCCGACAATCCGCTGGTCAATGCGCCGCACACCGCCGCGGAGGCGCTGGCCGGCCAGTGGGGCCATCCCTATTCGCGCCTGGAAGCGGCCTACCCCGCTGGAGACGCCGACATGGCGGCGAAATACTGGCCGCCGGTATCGCGCATCGACAATGTCGCCGGCGACCGCAACCTGGTCTGTTCATGCCCGCCGCTATCGGACTATTTGGGCGCGGCCGAATAGTCTCGCAAACTATGCTGAGCGCAAGGCCGGCTTGATCGGCTCGGCCTTGCCCATCCTTTTGTGGCTGACGACGCAATTGCGGCCCGCGCGCTTGGCGGCATAGAGCGCTGCGTCCGCCTCGGCCAGCACCTCGCCGAGGCTGTTGCCGTTGGCGCCGCCAAAGCCGATGCCTCCGCTGACAGTGCTGCGCAAGGGACCGTGGGAGGTCGCAACGATCTCGGTGCCGAAGGCGACGCCGATCTTGCTTGCGAGCTCGTAAGCCCTCTCTTCGGTCACCCGGGACATGACGATCGCGAATTCCTCGCCGCCGAGACGAAAGGCGTCGACGCCAGTTCTGGCATATTTTCTGATGACTGCGGCGAAGCGGCACAGAACCTGATCCCCCACCGGGTGACCATAGATGTCGTTCGTCTTCTTGAAATGATCGAGGTCGAACATGACGACAGCCATGAACGGACCGAAGGCCCGTTCGCCATGGAGCGACATCAATCCCCGGCGGTTCATCAGCCCGGTCAACGGATCGGTCATCGTCTCGGCCTTCAGCTCGATCTGCGCCTGCAGGTGATGCAGGGAAAGCGTCAATGCGCCGAGACCGGTCATGCAGGCCACGGCCACGACCGAATTCAGGCGTTCGGCCCAGTTATCGGGGGCTGCCCCGAGCGTCCATTGCCCCTTGGCCACCAGGACGACCGCGCAAAGTGCAAACGACACCGCACAGGTGCCGCCTAGGAACGAAACCACCAGCAGGATTTTGCGATCATGACTGCCGTTGAGCCAGAACATGGTTCCGATCGCCGAGAGCAGCACAGTCACCGTTACATAGGTAACGATGAAGCCTACCCCGTCGAGACCGAGGGAAGTCACCGCCGCGCAGATCGTCATGGCGGCCAATGTCGGCAAAATGGCACGCCGGTAATCCGGCACGCCGAGATACTGCATGGCCGAGAGGCAGATGACCAGGAAACCGAGGCTGAGCAATGCAAGCGCGACCTGGCAAAGCAGCGGATCAGGCTCCTTCGTGTATCGCCAGAACAGGATGACATGCACAACGAGCACGAGAATGCCGCACCCCACCGTCAGCACGAAGCTGGCCCGGGGCGCGGCGAACCAGATCGCGAACATGGTGATGCTGAGGCAGATGCCCGACAGCGCGGCTGCGAGCAGGAGCGAACTGAAATCCAGCATATTGGGCGGGGGTTCCCTGAGCGTCGGCCTTACCGCTGCATTCTAGGTCAGCGACAGCCATCAGACATGATTTTCAACTGATCTTTCGGCTGAGACCTTCGGATAGGGTTTACAAAGCGTCGACGCCGAGTGTCCCAAAATCGTCCTCGCGACATCATGGCCACCAGACAGCCGTCAGCCCTTGTTCAGGAGGGCAAGATTGGCATCGACGACCGTGGGGTCGGCCATGCCGGCCTTGGCTTCGAGCAGCAGCGCCCTTGCCTTTTTCCTGTTGCCGCGCAGCAATTGCGAATAGCCCATATTGTTGACGATCTGCGGCTTGCGCCCGGCGATCTTGAGCAACTGGTCGTAGGCACGATCGGCGAAGTCGAAACGGCCGAGTTCGTCATAGGAAGCGGCGAGCCCCATCCAGGCTTCCGCATTGTCGGCCTTCAACTCGACGGCCTTGCGGAAACGCTGTTCGGCAAGGCCGTAATTCGCGTCGCGAAACTGCGCCTTGCCTTCCGCCAGATCGGATGTGCCGACGTCCTTCGCGGCCGGTTGAATGGCGGTGGTTTTGGTGGTGTCGACGCCACTCGTCGTACAACCAGACATCATCAAGACGGCCGCCATCGCGGCCATTGCCGTTAAATTGCTGTGACGCATGCCCCTGCCCCATCGCCCGGTTTTTTGCCGGGTCGTTCTTCAGGAAACACACTATTCCAGAGCAATTAAACTTAGGTGCCGAAACGCCGCCAAAATTAGGCCTTGGGTACACCAGCTATTAACCACCAGGCCGCAACGCCTCGATCACGGCCAGCGGCGTTCTCACGGTTCCAGGGCCTTGAGTCCCGCCGGAACCGTATACCGGCTGCCGTCATAGCGCAGCCGGTAGGTTTGGCTCACGGACTTGCCGGGGTGGGACTGGCACTCGCCATTGCTGTCGGGCAACGGATTGTCGGTATCCATCCGTTCGACCACCGCGATGTCGTGGTAGCCATGATGTTTGGCCGGGCTCATCGCCAGGCTCACCTGACTGATATGGAAGGATCCGGCGCAATTGGTATCGCCCTCGCCGCCATTGCCGGCCACGACCAGGCCATCGAGCACCATCCGCAGTGCATCGCCGTCCTCGGCATAGAGCCGCAGGTCGGTTTCACTGAAAGGGTTAGGCAGCGAATTGTTCGCCATTTCGATGCGCAGGCCGAAGGCGGAGACATCGGGCGCCAGCGCATACCGGCCGGTATCAAGTTCGAACTTGCGGATGGCGATGGCATCATCATTCATCAGCCCGGGCTGCAGCAGACGCTGGCGCACCTGCCGGCTTTTCCTGTCGATGACCAGAAGCTCGATATCGCCGGCATGCGCGTAGTCGCTGGGTTGCGAACTGTCCATCAGCGGCACCGCGACCAACAGCAGGGCCTCATGGGCGGGCCAGATCTTGCAGACCAGCCCCGGCGGGTCGCCAAATGCGGACGTCAGGGCGATGCTGGTGTGGGGTTCGAGCGTGAACGAGGCACCGTCAGCGCTCTTGCGGGCCTTGGGATAAGCCTGCTGCACCAGGGCAGCGGCATCGCCGCAATCGGCTGCAGCCCAGACGGGCGACAGACTGGCCGCGGCAAGGCCGAGGACAAAAGCGCGCAACAGCATTCGCATGGACTTCTCATTCATTTGCGGACTTTGCAGATCGCCGGCTTCACTGAATATCAGCAAATCCTAGTGGCCGGTCATTTTGACGATGATCGGAATGACCGCGATCATCAGCACCACCGGCAGGATGCAAACCACGACCGGCACCGACATCTTGGCCGGCAAGGCATGCGCCTTTTCCTCGGCCAGCGACATGCGCTTGTGGCGCATCTCGTCGGAAAAGACGCGCAGCGCCCCCGACAGGCTGGTGCCAAGCTCCTTGGACTGTTGCAGCAGCGTGGCGAAGGAGCGCACCTCGTCCAGGCTCAGGCGATCGGCGAGCGCCTTCAGTGCATCGTCGAGGCTGCGCCCGGCCCGCAGCTCTAGCGACACGAGCTGCAGGTTCTGGCTGAGCGACGGGTAGGTCTTTGCGAGTTCCTTCGAGACGCGCTCGACGCCCGCTTCCATGCTCATGCCGGCATCCGAACAGACGATCATCAGGTCCATGAAATCGGGGAAGCCGTTGCGGTATTCGCGCATCTTTTCCCGTATCTTCTGGGTCAGCACCAGCCCTGGCAGGAAATAGCCGGCCACGCCCGACAACACGACGAAGGCCCAGCGGCTGGTCACCGTGGCGTCGGGACTGGCCATCCAGCGGTTGAGCACGAAGACGGCGAGCGCGATGCCCACCATCGCCGTGAAACGGATGAGGAAGAACATGCCGACGGCGCGCGGCTCCATGTAGCCCGCCTGGATGAGTTTCAAGCGCAGGCGGGCGACATTTTCCGGATCGCTCTTGGCGTAGAACTCCTGCGCCTTCTTCACCGCCTTCTCGCGAACGACACCGGTATTCTTCTTCTGGGCCGGTTCCGGCCTGGCGGCCACTGGACCCTCGTCGACCTTGAGTCTGCGCCTGACTTCGTTGCGATCGCCCTTTGCCACCACCATCGGCCAGGCAAAAGCGGCAGCGCCCACGGCCAGCAGCAGGACAGCCACCGGCATCAGCGAGGTCGGCGCGAGCGAGGCGAGGAATTCAACGACCTTCTGCATGTCAGAATTTGAAGTTCGACATTTTGAACATGATCAGATTGCCCAGCATCAGCCAGGTGACCGAGCCACCAACCATGTACCACGTCTTCGGCACGCCCCAGACGTCGCTGTAATATCCAGGCATGAATGCCATGATGGTCGTGAACAGCAGCGCCGGCACGGCCGTCAGGATATAGGCCGACAGACGGCCTTCGGTTGAAATGGCGCGCACCTTGCGGCGCAGCTTGCCGCGTTCGCGGATCGTCGTCGACAGTCCGTCGAGGATTTCGCGCAGATTGCCGCCAGAACTCGTCTGGATCGACACGGCGGTGACGAACAGCGGCAGATCCTCATGGCCGACCCTGTCGAACAGCGAATTCAGCGCCGAAACCAGATCCGAACCAAAGGTCACCTCATCGGCAATCACGCCGAACTCGGTGCCGATCGGGTCGGGCATTTCGCGCGACACCATGGCGATGGCCACCGGTACCGGATGGCCGGCCTTGAGGCCGCGCGTAATCAGTTCCAGCGCTTCCGGCAACTGCATGCCGAACCGCTTCAGCCTGCGCTTGCGCATTGAGCGCATCGCCATCACCGGCAGCACCGGCACCACCACGACAAACAGAATGGCGCCCATCAGCAGCGGCAAGCCATACCAGATGGCGGCAAGGGCCGCAGCCAGCGCCATCCCCGAAGTGATCATCAGGAACTTCGACAGCGGCATGATCATGCCCGACTGGGCGCGCAGGGCGCGAAAACGGTCAGGCGAGAACAGCGACGTGCCCGCATCGAGACCGCGCTCCTTGCGCAATTGGATCAGCACCTGTTCCTGGCTGATCCTGTTTTCCTGCAGCTTCATGCGCCGGTTGATGGCGGTGCGCCTGTCGCTGCGGCCGGCATAGAGCAGGTAAACGGCCTCGGCGATCATGATGCCGGTCAATGCAGCCCCGGCATAGACGACATAGATCGCGCTGAATCCGTCCAACACCTGGTTACTCCTGCGGCCGGCCGGGTTCGAAATAGCGCCCGGGAAACTCGATGCCCATGGCGCGCAGGTCCTCCAGGAAGCGCGGCCGGATCCCGGTCGCTTCGAAATGGCCGAGGATCGTGCCGTCGGCGTCCATGCCGGTGCGCACGAAGCGGAAGATCTCCTGCATCTGGATGACGTCGCCTTCCATGCCCGTCACCTCGGCGACGCTCGTCACCTTGCGCTTGCCGTCGGAGAGCCGGGTCAACTGGACGATGATGTCGATGGCGCTGGCGATCTGGCTGCGGATCGACTGCACCGTCATCGGCATGCCGGTCATGCCCAGCATCTGCTCGAGCCGCGAAATGGCATCGCGCGGCGTATTGGCGTGAATGGTGGCCATCGACCCTTCATGGCCGGTGTTCATGGCCTGCAGCATGTCGAAGGCCTCCTCGCCGCGGCACTCGCCGAGGATGACGCGATCGGGCCGCATGCGCAGCGCGTTCTTGACGAGGTCGCGCTGCTTGAGCTCGCCATGGCCTTCGATGTTGGCCGGCCGGGTTTCCATGCGCGCGACATGCGGCTGCTGCAACTGAAGCTCCGCCGCGTCCTCGATGGTGATCAGCCGCTCGTCCTCGGGAATGAAGGCCGACAGCGCGTTGAGCATGGTCGTCTTGCCGGTGCCGGTGCCGCCCGAAATGATCGTCGTCTTGCGGGCATGTACTGCCGCAGCAAGCACTTCGGCCATGTTCTGGGTGATGGCGCCGAATTCGACCAGCCGGTGCAGGCCGAGCTTGTTCTTGGAAAATTTGCGGATCGACACCAGCGGCCCGTCGACCGCGACCGGGCGGATGGCGGCGTTGAAACGCGAGCCGTCCAGCATGCGGGCGTCGACCATCGGCTGCGATTCGTCGACGCGGCGGCCGACCGCGGCAACGATTTTGTTTATGATTCTAAGCAGATGCGCCTCATCCTTGAACGGAATGTGGACCTGCTGCAGCTTGCCCTTCTTTTCGACGAAGCAGTTCTGATGGCCGTTGATCAGGATATCATTGATGTCGGGGTCCTTGAGCAGCGGCTCGAGCGGGCCGAGCCCGACCATCTCGTCGACGATGTCGTCGACCAGGGCATCGAGTTCGACGGTGTTGATCGCCATCCGCTCTTCGCGCGTCTTTTCCGACACGAAATCATGCACCTGCCGGCGCATCTCGTCCCTGGGCAGCCGCTCCAGCGCGACAAGATTGATCTCCTCGAGCAGCAACCGGTGGATACGCACGCGCGCATCGAGCACCTTGTTGGCGCTCTTGCCCGGCACGGCTTCGATTTTCGCCGGCAAGACCTTCCGGCTCGTCGGGATGACGACCGCGTGGTGCGCAACCGCCGTCGGCTCGGCGGAGCGCTGCGGACGCGCATCGCGGTTCTGCAAGGTGGAAAAGCGGCTGCTCATCCGGCCTTCCTCTTCAAAAGGCTCTTGCCGAAGCCGAACAGCGATTTCGATTTGCCCGGCGCCGCCGCCACTTCCTCCGGAAGGATGATCCTCTTCAGGTCGTTGACGACGTTGGCATTGGCATCGATCTCGTGCAGCGGCACGCCGCGATCGACGGCCTCGCGCACCAGCCGGTAATTGTTGGCGATGCCGCCGACGAAATGCTCGCCGAGGATTTCCTGGACGTCCGCCTGCTTGATGCCGCTGTCAAACATCTTCTGCTCGAAACGGTTGACGATGACGTTCGGCTTCACTTCCTTGCCGGCGGTCTCGTAGACCGCCTGGATCAGGCGTTGCGTGTGGCGCAGGCACGGTACCGTCATTTCGGCGACGATGTAGAGCTTGTTGGAGCCGAGCAGCACCGTCTCCGTCCACGGAAACCAGGTGCGCGGCATGTCGATGACGACATTGTCGAAATAGGCCGAGACGAGGTCCAGCATCCGCACCACGACATCGGTCTTGAACGAGCGCATCTCCGCCGGCTGCGTCGGTGCGGCCAGAACACAAAGCCCGCTGGCATGCTTGGACAGCATCACGTCGAGCAATTGCCTGTCGAGACGCTCCGGCTGGTTCTCGATTTCGGTGATGTCGAAACGCGGCTCCAGGTCGAGATATTCGGCGCAGGCGCCCTGCTGGAAATTGAGGTCCACCACGCAGGTCGAGGCGCCGCGCGTCACTGAATGATGCAGCTGGAACGCGGTCTGCAAAGCCAGCGTCGTGGTGCCAACGCCGCCAGCCGCGGGCATGAAGGTGTAGATCTGCGACTCGGTGTTTTCCTCGCGCCCCGGCCCTTGCAGCGCACGCACCACCGAACGTACGAGATCGGCCGTGGTGATCGGCTTGACCAGGAAATCCGCGACCTTGAGCTGCACGAGGATGCGCGCGGCGGCGGCGTTGAATTCCTGGGTGACGACCACGACCGGCGCCTTGCCTTCCAGCCGACGCATGACGCGTTGCAGCGCATCGATCTCCTCAAGCTTCGCTGCGTCCATATCGACGATGATCGCGCCGAGATCGGCCTCCTGGACCTCGCCGCGAAGTTCGGTGATGTTCTTTTCCACCGTCGAGAGCTGGATGATCTCCGAGGCGGCAAACGCCGTCCGGGTGTCCTGCGCGAAGGTTCTGTCCGTCGATATGAGCAGGATTTTCCTGGTCTTGATGCGGTTTGCCATTACTTGTCAGCCTATGATCTCGGATCAATTGTCGGCGCTGGCTTGCGATGCCTTGGCGCTGGCCGCCTGCTCGGCGGTGGCGGGTTCCGTGCTGCCGCGCTGGGCAGGCACGAGAAGCCTGGTGTTCTGGACGCCGTATTTCCAGGGATCAACCATCTGCATGACGGTGTTGGCGGCCTGGGCATCCCCGGCGCCGCTCGTCACGCCTTCGCTGCGCACATAATCGTCGCTCGTGCAGCCGGCGGTGAAGCCGGCAAGCAGCAAGGCGACGCTCGAGCTCAAGACCAGACGCATGGCTTCAGTCCTTCGGCAGGTCGAGGAAATGCCCGACTTTGGTGGCGGGAGCGGCACGCGCGGCGCTGCCGTCAGCCAGCGCCAATGCGCGATTGGTGTCCGACGCCCTCACCTCCTCGGTGTTGTTGAGAAAATAGTCGACATTGCTGGCAGGCTGCGTGCCATCGGTCGGCTCGGCCATTTTCTTCGATGGATCCACCGGCTTGACCAGGTAAGGCGTGACGATGATCACCAGGTCCGTCTCGCGCCGCTGGTAGGATTTCGACGAGAACAGGGCCCCGAGCACAGGCATCTTGCCGAGGCCCGGTATGCGCGAGGTGGTGATGTCGTTCTGCGACTGCAGCAGCCCCGCGATCATGAAGCTCTGGCCGTTCTTCAGGTCGACCGACGTCCTGGCGCGGCGCACGATGAAGCCGGGCACCGAGATGCTGCCGATATTGTAGGAAGCCGACGCGTCGATCGAGGAGACTTCCGGCGCGATGTCGAGGCTGACCAGCCCGTCCTTCAGAACGGTGGGCGTGAAGTCCAGGCTGACGCCGTACTTCTTGTAGCTGACGGAAATCTTGCCGTTGTCTTCGGAAACCGGGATCGGAAACTCGCCGCCGGCCAGGAAGCTCGCCGTCTCGCCGGACCGGGCGATCAGGTTCGGCTCGGCCAGCCGACGAGCCAGGCCGCGCTCTTCCAGTGCCTTGATGGCGATGTCGATGGAAACGCCGTTCGACAGCAGCTTGCCGATGATCTCGCCGGTCCCCGCCGGCTCAATGGTGCCGGGAGCAATCGTAACGTCGCGTCCGCCCATGCCATAAGCGAAATTGGCACTGTATTTGGCGCCGAGACCCTGCCCCGCCTGGCGGTTGATCTCGACGAAGCGGACATTGAGCTGGACCTGCTGCGAGGACGAGATGTTGACCGAATTGATCACCTCCTCATTGCCGGAGAAGCGGGTGGCGATCTTGTTTGCCTTTTCGGCGGCGACCGCGTCATCCGCCTCGCCCGACAGCACGACGCGGCCATTGGCGGAGCCGACCTTGATCTTGGCGTCCGGCACGCTGGCGCGGATCGTGTCGGCCAACTGGTCGGTATCGAGCGTCACTTCGATGTCGACGGTGCCGACGAGCTGCTTGTTCTCGTCGAACAGGGCAATGCCAGTGGTGCCGAGATTGTTGCCCAGCACATAGAAGGATTTGTCGGTCAGCGGGTTGACGTTGGCGATCTCCGGATCGCCGATGACGATCTGGTAGAAGGCCGCGCTCGTCATGATCGTCTTTGGCTTGCCCTTGGCGACCTTGATCGAGGCGTTCTTGGTCGCCGAGACATAGACGATGTCGTTGTCCGCCCTGGCCGGGCCGGCGAAGATGCCGGCCGCCGCCATCGTCACCGCCATCGCCATCGCCTGCGCGACGTGCAACCGGCCTGTCGTTCGATATTGAAGTTGCCTGAACATTGTTCCCGTCCCGTCCGGTCCCCACCGGTCCTGCTCTGGTTCCACTCAGGAACCTGATATTCCTATTTCTGGTCCCGCGCAGGAACCTGATATTCCTCGGCCGTCGTTCCACGCGTCACGATGACCGTCTTGAATTTCGGCTTCTCAGGCTCCTTTGCCATGGCGTCGAACAGCGAGCCGGCCGCGGCCTGCGCCTTGCCCGCCACCGATCCGCCAAAGGAGGAGATGGTGGTGACACCGTCCTTGCCCTCGCCGCCCTCGCTGGCGGAGCGAAGCGACAGCGACAGCGTGCCGACAGTGCGGGCCAGCGCCACTTTCTGCGCGCCTTCGGTGGTCACCTCGATGGTTATGGAATTGGCCACCTGCGGCGTCGTTTGGCGCTCGTCGGCGCCCTGCCCGACGCTCAGCACCTTCGCGTCGGCAACGACGATCTCTGAGGTGATGGTCGAACCGGCGGCGCCTTGCGCATTCTTGGCCACTTCCTGGATTTCGCCGGCATCGCGCGTCAGCACGACATCGACCCGATCGCCCGGCGTGACGAAGCCGCCGACGCCCGCGATCTCGTCGGTGCGGATGGTGACGGCCCGCATGCCGGGCGTCAGCATGTTGGAGAGCGTGGCGCGGCCATTCGGGCCGGACAGCTTTGTAAGCAGCACCGGTTCGTTGACCTCGATCGGCGACAGCACCACGCGGTTGCCGTCCCCGAGCAGTCCATCGATGGTGGCGAAGGCGCCCTGCGGCAGCGAATCCTGCGGCCATGGAATTTCGCTGAGTTTCGCGCGGTCGAGATCCATGCCGTACCGCAACGGTGCATTCGCCACCACGATGGTCTTGAATTCGACCGTCGGCGCGGCGGGCGCCGCGATCGACGCGGTTTTCTCCTCGGCGTCGGCCCTGGCCTGGCGCTTGACCCAGAAATCCGCGGCAAAGATCGAGATTGCGCCGAAAACGGCGGCGATGCCGATCATCGTTATGGCCTTGCCCCTCACGCCCAAACCCCTGATGCCCGTAGTTTCTTGTTATGTTGGCTCACGCTAGGCGGCATTGTTAAAGAATCAGGAATCTTCTCGCTGGCTATCCGCCTGATTTCCGCCGGCTTGGTTATCGAATGGTTTTAGGATAAGAGGGGGTTAATCCCCGAACGTAACAGGAACCTCCGTCGCTTGGCGCTGAAAAGCGTGGCAGTATCGGCGGGTGATTCGCAGCTTGGGCTCTATGGCAGGCATGGACGACAACAACGATCTTTTCGGCAATCTGGAGAAGCAGCCGCAACCGGTTCGCACACCGGCGCGTCCGGCCGATCCGCTGGTGCAGGCGGCAGCCAAGCGTCCGGCGGCGGCGTCTCGTGACGGCTCAGAGGGCTACAGCGCCGCCGATATCGAGGTACTCGAAGGCCTGGAGCCCGTGCGGCGCCGTCCGGGCATGTATATTGGCGGCACCGACGACAAGGCCATGCACCATCTGTTCGCCGAGGTTATCGACAACTCGATGGACGAGGCGGTTGCCGGCCATGCCACATTCATCGATGTCGAGCTTTCGGCTGACGGCTTTCTCACCGTCACCGACAATGGCCGCGGCATTCCCGTCGATCCGCATCCGAAGTTCAAGAAGCCGGCGCTCGAAGTGATCATGACGACACTGCATTCGGGCGGCAAGTTCGATAGCAAGGTCTATGAAACCTCGGGCGGCCTGCACGGCGTCGGCGTCTCCGTGGTCAACGCACTGTCGGATCATCTCGAAGTCGAAGTCGCGCGCGGACGGCAACTTTACCGGCAGCGCTTCTCGCGCGGCATTCCGGTCAGCGGCCTCGAGCATCTTGGCGAAGTTCACAACCGGCGCGGCACCAGGACCCGTTTCCACCCCGACGAGCAGATCTTCGGCAAGGGCGCCGCGTTCGAACCGGCGCGGCTCTACCGCATGACGCGCTCGAAAGCCTATCTGTTCGGCGGCGTCGAAATCCGCTGGACCTGCGATCCCTCCCTGATCAAGGAAAAGGACACCACTCCGGCCAAGGCCGAATTCCATTTTCCCGGCGGCCTCAAGGACTATCTGAAAGCGTCGCTTGGCGACGAATTCCAGGTGACGCGCGAAATCTTCGCCGGCAAGAGCGACAGGCAAGGCGGCCATGGCTCGCTGGAATGGGCAGTGACCTGGTTCGGCGGCGACGGCTTCATCAACTCCTACTGCAACACCATCCCGACCGGCGAAGGTGGCACCCACGAGGCCGGCTTCCGCAACGTCTTGACGCGCGGCCTGCGCGCCTATGCCGACCTCGTCGGCAACAAGCGCGCCTCGATCGTCACGTCGGAAGATGTCATGATCTCGGCGGCGGGCATGCTGTCGGTGTTCATCCGCGAGCCTGAATTCGTCGGCCAGACCAAGGACAGGCTGGCGACGATCGAGGCGATCCGCATAGTCGAGACGGCGATCCGCGACCCGTTCGACCATTGGCTGGCCGACAATCCGCAGGAAGCGTCGAAGCTGCTCGAATGGGTTATCGCACGCGCCGACGAGCGGGTACGACGCCGCCAGGAAAAGGAAGTGTCGCGCAAGAGTGCGGTGCGCAAGCTGCGCCTGCCGGGCAAGCTTGCCGATTGCACGCAGAATGCGGCCGCCGGCGCCGAACTCTTCATCGTCGAAGGCGATTCGGCCGGCGGCTCTGCCAAGCAGGCGCGCGACCGCGCCAGCCAGGCGGTGCTGCCGCTGCGCGGCAAGATTCTCAACGTCGCCAGCGCCGGCAACGACAAGCTGGCCGCCAACCAGCAGATTTCCGATCTGATCCAGGCGCTTGGTTGCGGCACGCGGTCGAAATACCGCGACGAGGATCTTCGCTACGACCGCGTCATCATCATGACCGACGCCGACGTCGACGGCGCTCACATCGCCTCGCTGCTGATCACCTTCTTCTACCAGGAGATGCCGAACCTGGTTCGCGGCGGACATCTCTATCTGGCGGTGCCGCCGCTCTACTCGATCCGGCAGGGCGGCAAGGTCGCTTATGCGCGTGACGACGCGCACAAGGACGAATTGCTGCGCACCGAGTTCACCGGGCGCGGCAAGGTCGAGATCGGTCGCTTCAAGGGCCTGGGCGAAATGATGGCCGCGCAGCTCAAGGAGACCACAATGGACCCGAGGAAGCGTACGCTGCTCCGGGTCGATGTGATCGATGCCGAGGCCGCCACCAAGGACGCGATCGATGCGCTGATGGGCACCAAGCCGGAGGCTCGTTTCCGGTTCATCCAGGAACGCGCCGAATTCGCGGAAACGGAAGTGCTGGATATCTGAGCGCAGGCCGGTCGATCAAGGCTTGCGGAGACGCGCGTGTGAGCTGGCAACGGCTGAAAGACTATTTCGAAGCGGCTCTTGCCGGGCTGACACAGCCGACCCGGTCGGACTGGATCTTCGCCTTGCGCACGGTCTCGGCCGGCCTGATCGCGCTTATGGCCGCCTACGCCCTCAAGCTCGATCACCCGCAATGGGCGATGATGACGGTGTTCATCGTTGCCCAGCCGGTCGCCGGCATGGTGTTGGCGAAAGGCTTTTATCGGTTGCTCGGCACGCTGGCGGGCGGTGCTGCCGCAATTGCCATCACCACTGTCTTCGGCACGAATCCCTGGGTGCTGGTGACGGTGCTTGCCCTATGGATCGGCATTTGCACTTTCGTGTCGTCGCTGCTGCGCAACCCGGAAGCTTACGGAGCGGCGCTGGCCGGCTACACCGCGATGATCATCGGCTTGCCGGCGTTTGGCCAGCCGCATCTCGTCGTCGACCTCGCGGTCGCGCGCTGTGCCGAGATCGTACTCGGCATTGTCTGCGCCGGCCTGACCAGTCGGCTGATCCTGCCCAAATTGGCCAGCGAGGCCATCATCTCGCGGCTGAAGCGCAGCATTCTCGACCTTGCCACCTATGCCGGCGGCGCCTTTTCCGGTGGCGACACGGCAATGCTTTCCGGCCTGCACCGGAAGCTGGTCGCTGACACCCAGACGCTCGCCGAGATGCGCGCCTATGCCAGGCTGGAGGCCCCGAGCTTCGCGCCGCGCGCCCATCCGGTCCGGCGCACCATCGGACAACTGCTTTCAGCCCTGTCCGCGGCCCGCGCGCTGCATTCACACGCCGCACCGAAGAACGCGGCGCTCATTCCGGTGCGCTCGGAGCTGCAAGCCCTCGTCACTGAAATGGCGGCGACGCCGGGCGCGCTCGACGACACGGCGCCCTGGCTGGCACGGCTCGACGCGATCGGCGCCAAAGCGACGCAAATGCCCGAGGCCTTGGCTGACCAGGACGACGACAGGGTCGGCACCGTCACCCGGCTCACCATCGCCGCCGATTTTGCCGAAGCGCTGAAACAGGCGCTGCGCGGCCTCGATGCCTTGCGTGCGCCCGTCGCGCGGCCTTCACGCGAACGCAGGCCCCCGGCGCTGGTGGTACATCGCGATTATCACGGGGCGAGCCGCAACGCGCTTCGCGCCGCGCTTGCAACGCTGCTGGTCGCCGCTTTCTGGCTGACGACGAGATGGTCGGAAGCCGCCGGCACGGTCATTCTGGTTGCCGTCGTGTCGAGCTTGTTTGCCGCCCGCCCCGATCCGGTGCGGGTAGCCTGGGGGTTCTTCCAGGGAACGCTGTTGGCTCTGCCCTTTGCCTTTCTCGTCGGCCAGATCGCGCTTCCCGTTTTTCCTGGTTTCGGCTGGTTCATGCTGTTCGTCGTACCGATCCTGGTGCCGGCGGCGCTCGCCATGGCCAATCCCCGCTATGTCGGCGTGGCGACGGCCTTCGCCATCAATTTTCTTGCTTTCCTCAGCCCGCACCAGGCGATGACCTACGACCCGGGCCCGTTCTTCGCCGGCTCGGCCTCGATCCTGGTCGGCATCCTTTTGGCAATCGGCGTCTTCATCATCGTGCTGCCCGCCGACCCATGGCTCGCGGCGCACCGCATCGTGCGGGCCATGCGCGAGGATCTGGCGCGGCTTTGCCTGCACGAGCGCGTGCCGAGGCGTTCGGCCTTCGAGAGCCTCGCCTATGACCGCATCAACCAATTGATGCCGCTGGTGCAGACCAGCGGCAGGAAGGGTGAAGCGGTTCTGGGCGGCAGTGTCGCCGCCGTCACCGTCGGTCTGGAGATCCTGCGGCTGCGTGGCGCACAGCAGGCGCACGCCGTTCCGGCCGAGACGACGCTTTCGATCGCCAACTTCCTGCGTGGACTGGCACGCGAACTGCTCTTCCGCGCCCCGGGCGATCCGCAGACATCCACCATTGCCGTCGCCCGGCAGTATGCCGCCGGCATCGCCCAGCGAAACGCCACTGGTGAAATGCTCCAGATCGCGGCGTCACTACGGATTATCGCGGCGGCGATGGAGGATTTTCCGGATTTTTTTGCCAGGGATAAAGGCTAAGTTAAGCGGCTGCGATCGCCAGCGCATGGCCGCGCGCATTTTCACGCAACGCAGCGAGATGGATCGACTTGATCAGCGCGGCGAGATCGCCTTCCGCGGACTGTCCGCCCAATTCCTTCAGCATCAGCCAGCTGACTTCCTGCACGCCGGCGACGCGCTTGCCGTTGGCGACCTCTCGCCAGATTTTCAGCGCGCGCAAGATGACCGCGTGCGTGGCGGCAGCCAGGCCGGCACTGCGGAACAGCGCCTGCAAGGCCACGTCGTGTCCGCCGGCCAGCAGCGCCCTCACTCTTTGGGCGGACTGCTGGCTGAGCGCGACCAGCGCCGAGCCGAAGAAGTCGACCTTGCCATGCGCGATGGTGCGAATGAGGAAGCTCGCGGTGAGATCGCCGCGTAGCCTGAGATGCTCGATCAGTGCTGCATGTTCTTCCTGGCGCGTGCCCTCGATCAGCGTCACGCAGGCCTTGACGCAGGCGTCGCGCATGACGCGGTCGGCCCGGGCGGCTCCCATCAAGGCCATGACCAGCGGCGAGGTCTTGAGCATCTCACCGAGCTTGACGAGCAGCATATGCCGGCAGTCGGCAGGCAGGCGTGCATCCGATATAAGCGCCTCGCGCACCAGCGGCAGATGGCCGTGGCGCTCGGCCATGCGGCGGAAACTCAACGAAGCGATATCGGCGCCGCTGTTGGCCAAAAGCACGGCGCAGGCCTCCGCCTCGCCGATCTCTGCGATAGCCGCCGACAGCGCCATCGAGACCAATGGCCGATCGGCGATCAGTTTTTGCGTCGCCTTCGGACCTGAAGCCACGCGATTGATCAGGTCTGCGTCGGTAAGCAGTGGCGATCGCGTCAGCACGACGCCGGCGACTTCCGGCTGGTCGGAAGCAAGCGCGCTGATGATCTGGGGCGGTGCGTGATGGCTCATGGACAGCGCCTCGGCCATCGCCAGCCGTACCTTCGACGATGCGTCGTCGAGCAGCAAGGTCAGCGCCGCCTCGGCGGCGCAGCGATCCTCGAACGGCAATTCCGCGTCGACATAGGCGCGGGCGAGCGCGCTTGCCGCCGCGGCGCGCTCCGATACCCTGGCCGTGTAGATCCATTTCAGGAAATGCGAGACAACAACCATACCGCCTGCTTACGCCCCTTGCCGGAAGGTTTCCGACCCCGTGCCGGACGTTAGGCCGAATTGGTTTATGAAGCGTTCACCATGTTCGTTAACTGGCTTGCGAGCGCTGGATGCAGCGCCTATCAACCGTCCAGCAGCGGAGGAGAATGAAATGGCTGGGCTTTATCTCGAGGAGTTCGTCGTCGGCCATGTCTTCCAGCACACGCTGCGCAAGACCGTCACCGAGAGCGACAACATGATGTTCTCGGTGATGACGCTGAACCCGCAGCCGCTGCATATCGACTTCGATTTCGCCGCCAGGAGCGAATGGGGCAAGCCGCTGGTCAACTCGCTGTTCACGCTCGGCCTGATGATCGGCATTTCGGTCAACGACATCACCGTCGGTACGACTGTCGCCAATCTCGGCATGAAGGAAACGGTGTTTCCGCATCCGGTCTTCCATGGCGACACCATCCGCGTCGAGACCACTGTCGTCTCGGTGCGCGAATCCAGGTCGAAGCCCGATCGCGGCATCGTCGAGTTCGAACATCGGGCCTATAACCAGAACGGCGACCTCGTCGCCAAATGCACGAGACACGCCATGATGCTGAAGAAGATAGCCTGATGCGTTCGCTGCTGTTCGTTCCCGGCGATTCCGAGAGGAAGCTGGAGAAGGGCTTTGGCGCCGGCGCCGACGTGGTCATTGTCGATCTCGAGGATTCAGTGGCGCCCCACAACAAGGCATCGGCGCGAAAGATCGCGGCGCGCTTCATCGTCAACCACCGGGCGCAAACACGATCGGCGATCTACGTCAGGGTCAACGACCTGTCGACCGGACTGACGGACGACGACCTTGCGGCGCTCATTCCGGCAACGCCCGACGGCGTCATACTGCCCAAATCGGCTGGCGGCCAGGATGTCCAGCACCTCTCGGCAAAGCTCAGGCTGCGCGAAGCGGAGAACGGCCTGGCCGACGGCGCGACAAAAATTCTGCCGATCATTACCGAAACACCGGCGGCCGTGCTGGCGGCGGCGAGCTACGCCGGGGCAAGCGCGCGGCTTGCCGGGCTGACCTGGGGCGCGGAAGACCTGTCTGCGGCGATCGGCGCGCGCACCACCCGCGACCAGCATGGCCGTTACACCGAAATATTCCGCTTCGCTCGCGCCATGACCATTCTCGCCGCCGGCGCGGCGGAAGTCGCGGCGATCGACACCGTCTTCCCGAATTTCCGCGATATGGCGGCCTTCGAGGCCGAATGCAGGGAGGCCGAACGTGACGGCTTCACCGGCAAGATGGCGATCCACCCTGATCAGGTGCCGGTCATAAACGCCGCCTTCACGCCCTCGGTGGAAGCGGTGCAAAAATCGGCGGCAATTGTCGCGGCATTCCAGGCGGCGGGAAATCCCGGCGTCGTCGGCATCGACGGCAAGATGTATGACCGGCCGCATCTGCGGCTGGCCGAGCGGCTTCTGGCACGCGCCCGGGCAGCCGGAATCTCCGCCTGACCGCTACCAGACCAACGGGATCAGGCGGTAGCGGACATGGGTCGCATAGTCGTCATAGCCGCGCAGGCCGGTGCGAAGCGTTTTTTCCTCGATGAATGTGCGGATGGCCAAGAGAACGATGAACACGACGACCAGTGCCAGCCCCCACCAGGAGCCGAGCAGGAGAGCCGTGCCGGCAAAGAAGAGGATGGCGCCGGCATACATGGGATGGCGCACATAGCTATAGGGACCCGTTGTGATCACTTGCTGTCCGCGCTCCGCCTGGATCTTCACGACGGGCGCCGCGAAGCTATTCTCCAGCATCGTCAGATAGCTGATCCATAGTCCGACCAGCAGAACCAGCGCACCGATCGCCTGTACCCAGACCGGAACGACGGACCAGCCGAAGCGGTAGTCGAAACCCATGAAGGCCAGCCAGGCAAATATGCCGAGCAGGAGTATGCTCAACAGAACCTTGTCGGCCGCGGTCTGGTCCTTCTGGATGGGAGAGCTCAGCCGTTCGTTCATCAGCCCGGGATCGCGCCGGGCCAGCGTCACGCCAAGGGTCAGGCTCAGCCCGGTCATCACCGCCAGATATACCCAGGCTCCCGGCCAGGTCAGCGTACCCGCTGTCAGGAAAAGCAGCGCGCCCATTGCGCCGAACCACACGAACGTCTGGAGGATCAATCTCGAGACCATGATCAACCTTCCATGATATTTGCCGTCGGCATTTACCAGCAACAGACTACCGCCGACCCTCAGCGGACTATCGCCCATCCCGCGCCTGGACGAAACGGTCCTGGTGTGCAGAAGGTTTCGTCATGCCGCGTCATCAAGCTCAGGGCGCGTCGTGATGACGGCTCGCCGTCAGGAAAGCACAGTGACTGGGCCCCCTTGCGGGCTAATCCTTGCCCCAACGCGGCCGGCGCATCGAAAACACTTCGTTGACGCTGGCATAATCCATGTAGCCGAGGCGAGCGACATTGCCGGCCTTGCTGATATCGAACAGGCCGTCTTTCAGGTAGGCATCGTCAATATGCACGCCGATCACTTCGCCGGCCACGACGACGGCGCTGGTCGGCGTTCCGTCCAGGGCCTTTGGCCGGAACACTTCGGTCACCTTGCATTCGAGTGCGGCGGGTGCGGCCGCCACGCGCGGCGGCGCGACAAGACGCGACGGCGCCATGGCGAGATCGGCATAAACGAACTCGTTGACGCCGCGCGGCGCGTCGACCGACGTCCGGTTCATCTTCTCGGCGAGATCGCGGCCGACCAGATTGGCGACGAACTCGCTGGTCTCCTGGGCGAAGGAGGCGCTGTCCTTCTCGCCCTCGGAGGAAAACCAGACGATGAAGGGCCTTGTCGAAACGGCATTGAAGAAGGAATAGGGCGCGAGGTTGATCTCGCCGGCCCCGTTCAGGGTCGAGATCCAGCCGATCGGGCGCGGCGCCACGATCGCCTTCGACGGATCGTGCGGCAGTCCGTGCCCCTTTGACGGCTCGTAGAACACTTAGCCCGCCCAGGGCCCGGCATAGTCCGCATAAAGCTTTGCCGGATCGGGGCGCGGCCGCTCCGGCGCCGGGCCGCCATAGGAGCCGATATGGACGAAGCCGATTACGCGCTCTTGCGGCGCCAGCCCCAAGATCGCCCTGCCCTCCGGCACGTCCGAATACCAGTTGCTGATCATGTTGGTGCCATAGCCCAGTGCGTTGGCGGCAATCATCAGGTTCATCGCCGCCATGCCGCCGGACAGGAACATCTCCCATTGCGGGATTTTTGGATTTTCCTTCGGCACCGACACGACGCCGATCACCAGCGGCGCGCGCGAGAAGCGCGCCAGCTCCTGGTTGCGGCGGCCATCCGGTAAAGGTCCCTCCCGCTGTTCGGCAAGGGCCGCCAGCTTCCTGCCGATCTCGATGCGGGCATCGCCGCGATAAAGAATGAAGCGCCAGGGCTCGAGCCGGCCATGATCGGGCACGCGCGTGGCGGCGGCGATCATCGTGGCGATCTCGGCGTCGCCGGGCGCGGGCTCCTTCAACTCCGGTATCGGCGCTGAATTGCGGGTCAGCAGGAAGTCGATGATCGGGGACGCCATGGGCGCAAGTCTCCTAAGTTCGATTTTGAGCTGAAGCGCGCCATGGGAATGCGGGGCGGCTCGGGCATCGACGCGGGCGCGCCAGGCTGGAGAGTCGTATCGGTCGGACTCTTAAGCCTTGAAATTGCCACCGCCATGGGCTTCAACGCAAGGCATGTTTGAGGGGACTTTGCGTCTTTTCCTGATCTGGGTCTGCACCCTGCTGCTCATGGCGCCGGTTTCCTTTGCCGTGGCGCAGAATGTGGATGGCGTCAGCGACCTGAAGCTTCCCGGAATTTCGAGCTACGCGACGCCGAAAGGCGAGACATCGCTGGCGCTTGGTGGCGGCGGCGCCATCACCTTGTCCGCGCAATTGACCGACAAGGGAGGCGATATCACTCGCGGTATCGTCTGGCGCGTCTTCAAGCCGGAGGCCGTCAACGGCAAATTGCCGATGGTGGCTTCCGCCCATGGCGGCACGGCGGTCTTCCAGCTCGAACCCGGCAGCTATCTGGTTCACGCTTCCTACGGCCGGGCCGGTGCCACCAAGCGCATCACCGTCGGCAAGGACGCCAAGCGCGAGAGCCTCGTGCTCGATGCCGGCGGCCTGAAGCTCGATGCCGTCCTTTCGGGAGGGGCGCGCATCCCGCCAAAGAAGCTGCGCTTCTCGATCTATGAGGGCAATGCCGAACCCAATGGCGATCGCGCGCTGATCATTCCCGACGTCGAGCCCAACAGCGTCGTGCGTCTCAATGCCGGCATCTACCACGTGGTCTCGACCTATGGCGCGGTCAATGCCGTCATCCGCTCCGACATCCGCGTCGAGGCCGGCAAGCTGACCGAAGCCACCGTCGAGCATCACGCCGCCGAGATTACCTTGAAGCTGGTGCGTGAAGCGGGCGGCGAAGCGATCGCCGACACGTCGTGGTCGCTGCTCAACGAATCCGGCGATCCGATCAAGGAAACCGTCGGCGCCTTCGCCTCCATGGTGCTGGCCGAAGGCGACTACACGATCATCGCCAAGAACCGCGACCGGATCTACCAGAAGGATTTCACTGTCGTGGCCGGACAGAACCAGGAAATCGAGGTTCTCGCGACGGAAGCCGCCGCGATGGATCCGGAAGAAGGCGCGGATTAGTCAAAACCCCGGGTAAGCCTGAGGCGGTTCCCTTCGGATCGTCGACGAAATGGACCTAGGCCGCCAGCTTGGCCCGTGCCGGCAGGAATGGAATCCGGCGGCGAGGCACCGGCGGCGCCAGATCGAAGACGCCTTTATAGAGGCGCTCGAGCAGCGCCTTGCGGTCGCGCACGGGCTCCAGTTCGTTCCAGTTCAGCACATCGCCGACACGCACGTCGATCGACTTGCCGGAAAGCCGGGCGAACTCGTGGATAAGCAACGAAATGCGCAGCGTCAGCGATGCCTTGCCGACGAACTTCGCCACGCGCCCGTCGCGCTCGGCCATGTTCATGGGGCCGCTGACCAGATGGAACAGCCTGCCGTTCTGGCCGGAGAAATGCATCGGCACTACGGAAGCCTTGGCATCCTGCACGAGACGGGCCGGAAACATCTTCCATGGCAGATCGCGTGCCTGGCCAAAACCTTTCGGCGCGGTGGCGACGCCGCCGGCCGGAAACACCACGATGGTGACACGTTCTTTCAAGAGCCGCACAGCCTCGTGACGCACCGCCATGTTGTTCTTCAGAGCGTCCTTGGTCTCGGAAAAGTCGATCGGCAGCGAGTAGGGCTCCATCTCGCTGATCTTGAGCAGATCCTTGTGGATCATGACCCGGAACGGCCGCCCAAGCTGCTCGGCCAGCGACAGCGCGGCAATGCCGTCGCCGATGCCAAAGGGATGATTGGCGACGATCACCAGCGGCGTGTCGGGCAGGTTCTTCGGGGGCCATTGGTCGGGGGTTTGCACCCGCACGTCGATCAATTCGAGCATGCGACTGAACACGCGCTCGCCGGTCGGGACCACCTGGCGGCGCCAAAAATCATAAAGCGCTGCAAACCGATCGCGTCCGGACAGGCCTTCGATGGAATGGATGACCCACCGCGTCAGGACCGGCTGTCGTGGATTGGCATAGGAAAGCTCGGGAAACGGTTTTTCGCGCATTTTCAGCTTGAGCATGAGGGCTTGTTACAAGACTGCCGTGACAAGGATGTGAAAACGGCGGGATGTGAGAACGGCGGGGTATAAAAATGGCGGTGGACTGCTCCACCGCCATTTCGGCTTCAAATACTGTCTGATCAGGCGGCGCGTTGGCGCCGGCGATCGGGCGTGATCGCTTCTTCGGTCAGCTGCGCGACCGCTTGGGCGAGACCCAGCGACTCCTGGTCGCGCGATCCGAGGCGGCGCATGTTGACCGTCTGCTCTTCCGCCTCGCGCTTGCCGCAGACGAGGATGACCGGAACCTTGGCTAGGCTGTGCTCGCGGACCTTATAGTTGATCTTCTCGTTGCGCAGATCCGCCTCGGCGGACAAGCCCGCGGCTTTCAGCTTCGCCACCACTTCGTTCGCATAGCCGTCGGCGTCCGAAGTGATCGTCGCCACCACTACCTGCAGCGGCGCGAACCACAGCGGGAAATGGCCGGAATAGTTCTCGATCAGGATGCCGAGGAAGCGCTCCATCGAGCCGCAGATGGCACGGTGCACCATGACAGGCTGTTTCTTCTCGGAATCCGAGCCGATGTAGAAGGCACCGAAACGCTCCGGCAGGTTGAAGTCGACCTGCGTGGTGCCGCATTGCCATTCGCGGCCGATGGCATCCTTCAGCACATATTCGAACTTCGGCCCGTAGAAGGCGCCCTCGCCAGGATTGATCGAGGTCTTGATGCGGTTGCCCGATCGCGTTCTGATCGTCTCCAGCACGCCGCTCATGATCGCTTCGGCGTGATCCCAGGCTTCGTCGGTGCCGACGCGCTTGTCCGGCCGGGTCGACAGCTTCACGCTGATTTCGTCGAAGCCGAAATCAGCGTAGGTCGACAGAATCAGATCGTTGATACGCAGGCACTCCGACGCCAGTTGCTCCTCGGTGCAGAAAATATGCGCGTCATCCTGCGTGAAGCCGCGCACGCGCATCAGCCCGTGTAGCGCGCCCGACGGCTCATAGCGATGCACATTGCCGAATTCCGCAAGCTTTACCGGCAGGTCGCGATAGGATTTCAACCCGTGCTTGAATATCTGCACATGGCCAGGACAGTTCATCGGCTTCAGCGCGAACACGCGGTCGTCATCGGTGTCGTCGCCGGCAACCGTGACCTTGAACATGGCGTCGCGGTACCAGCCCCAATGGCCCGACGTCTCCCACAGGCTCTTGTCGAGCACCTGCGGTGCGTTGACCTCCTGGTAGCCCTGCTCGTCGAGGCGGCGGCGCATGTAGTTGACCAGGTTCTGGAACATCTTCCAGCCCTTGGCATGCCAGAAGACGACACCGGGCCCCTCTTCCTGGAAATGGAACAAATCCATCTCGCGGCCGAGCTTCCTGTGGTCGCGCTTTTCGGCTTCCTCCAGCATTGTCTGGTAGGCGTCGAGCTGCGCCTGATCAGCCCACGCTGTGCCGTAGATGCGCGTCAGCATCGGGTTATTCGAATCTCCGCGCCAATAGGCGCCCGCCACCTTCATCAGCTTGAAGGCATTGCCGATCTGCCCGGTCGAGGCCATATGTGGACCGCGGCAAAGGTCGAACCAGTCGCCTTGCGCGTAGATCTTGAGATCCTGATCGTCAGGAATGGCGTCGATCAGTTCCAGCTTGTAGCGCTCGCCCTTGTCGGCAAAGACCTTTTTGGCCTTGTCGCGCGACCAGACTTCCTTCGTGAACGGCTTGTTGCGCGCAATGATCTCGCGCATCTTCTTCTCGATCACCGGGAAGTCGTCCGGAGTGAACGGCTCGTTGCGGGCGAAGTCGTAGTAGAATCCGTTCTCGATCACCGGCCCGATGGTCACCTGCGTTCCCGGCCATATCTCCTGCACGGCCTCCGCCAGCACATGTGCCGCGTCATGGCGGATGAGTTCCAGCGCGCGCGGATCGTCGCGGGTGATGATCTCGATCTTGCCGGACTTGCCGAGCGGATCGGAGAGATCGCGCACGGTACCGTCGATGGCATAGGCCACGGCCTTCTTGGCCAGCGACTTGGAGATCGATTCGGCAAGGCCTGCACCGGTCATCGCCGCATCGTAGTCGCGCACGGAGCCATCGGGAAATGTCAGGGAAACGGCATTCAGCATCAGGTATTCTCCTATCCAGTCCCGCAAACGAGCGCGGGTGGTGAAATGCAGGTCGTCAGCCGTTCGAGGCTGCGGCCTGCCAGATAGCCGGAGGCGTCCGGCGGCGGCAGTCTTTTATGGGCAGACGCCGCCGCCGTAAAGCCTCGGCTATTTAATCAGCAGCGGCAGGTCCTTCAGGAAGGCCGCGCGCGTCGCGAGCCCCTTCGGCATATCGCTCCGCTTCGTATCGACGACGAGCCGGGCAAACACGATCTGGCGGCCGTTTTTCTGCGCCCAGCCGACGAACCAGCCGAGTGAACGCCTGTCCTTGCCGCCCTCGCCGACCCTGGTGCTGCCCGTCTTGCCCTGGACGGTCCAGTCGCCGGCCTTGAAGCTGGGTAGGATGGCTTTCGTCATGTCGTGAGCCTTGGCCGAGACCGGCATCTTGCCGGCGAGGAGCTTACGCAGGAAATCGACCTGCTCGACCGGCGTGATCTTGAGCGAGGAGTTCACCCAGGAATGAGTCAGGCCGTCATTCTTGCCGGGATCGCCGGAAACGTCCGCATTGCCATAGCCGAACTTCGAGACGTAGCCGGCAAAGCTCTCCGGTCCAAGCCGGCGGGTGATCTCGCGTGAATACCACAGCACCGAGTCCCGCTCCCAGATCATCGGATCGACGGTCTTGTGGTCCCGCTTGACCGCCTTGAATTCAGGTTTGTAGTCCCAGCTCGGCGTGTGCTCGTCGCTTAGTATGCCGGCATCGTAACCGATCAGCGACAGCGGCACCTTGAACGTCGAGGCCGGGCTGAACCGCTGATCGCAGACGCCGTTTTGGTAAAGCGTCTTGCCGCTCTGCGCATCGGCGATTAGCGTGCATTGCACATCCCCGAGCGGCGCCGACTGCGCGCGCATCGGAAATCCCAGAAGCCAGGCAAGCAGGAACAGGACTCCGGCAAGGATGAAGGGAAGACGGTCGACATTGCGCATTGGATGCTCGCTCCAGAGGGGGGTTTGGCGAGCGGCTTAGCGAGGTCTCTTGTCTCGATTTTGTCTCAAATTCGCAGTTGTTGTGCAGGCTGCCGTTAACCCTACCAGATCGTAAACGGTTGCCTTGAAGAACTGACCGGCAGTCAGCTTCGCGCCTCGTCGTGGTTGCCGCCGATCCGCCAATATCGCCACGGCGTAAACCAGACATACCGATCCGCCAGAACCTCCGGAACAAGGTCGACGCCATGGGTGCCGAATGGTCCGCAGCGCAGAACCCTGAAAAATCCCATCCAGCCGCCGGCCCAAAGGCCATGGCGGGCGATCGCCTCATGCGCGTATTCCGAGCAGGTCGGCAGGTGACGGCAGGAATTGCCGATGAAGCTGGACAGCGTCAGTTGATAGAGGCGCACCAGCGACGTGCCCAACACCCGGCCGGGGGTCTTGCGCCACGGGCCGGACCAGTTGCGGCCTTGCCGCGGCGGCCCGGCTGTATGTGCATGCCCATGCTGGTCGCCCACTGCGATCTCCGTCTTTCCACACGATAGATGTGGGCTACATCGGGAGAACGCAATCCCGCCCCTGCTTGCTGAGCTTTCACGGGCGGAAGCGGCGAAGTGGCTGCCGATCAGCCGGCAGTGCCCATCGGCGGGGGCTAGACTGCTCTTCGTGGTGCTTCCGACGGGTTCTTTCGTCACGCCACTGATAGGTTGCAATCCGCATCACATCGCCAAAAATCTCCAGCAACTGGATCATGGCCGTATCTCCTTGACGACGAGTAGACCGCCGCTGGCCTTCGCCTTCAAACGAGTATAATTTCCACTTCGGATAATCCTGGGTTATGCGAATGAAGCGTGGGCGACTGCCGCTGACGGCCTTGAGGAGCTTTGAAGCAGCCGGGCGGCACCTGAGCTTCAGCAGGGCGGCCGAGGAGCTCTTCGTCTCGCAGGCGGCGATCAGCCGACAGATCCGCGAGCTCGAGATCTTTCTGCGCCGGCCCCTGTTCGAACGTCACCATCGCCGCGTCGAACTGACCGATGCGGGCCGCCGGCTGCTCAGTCAGCTGGTCAGGAGTTTCGACGCCATCGACGCCCTGCTTTCCGAGTTGGTGGCGGCTCCCGCGCAGACAGTGGTTCGCGTCAGCGTCGAGCCGTCTCTGGCATCGGTATGGCTGGTGCCGCGGCTCAACCGTTTTCGCGAATTGCGGCCCGACATCGACGTCGCGCTCGAAGTCGATCCAAGGCTGATTGAGTTTCGCGGCGACCAGCCTGAACTTGCGTTACGCTTCAGTGCGCATGCTGTGTCGTGGCCGCGCAGCGAGGCCGAGCAGCTTGCCTCGACGGTTGATTCACCGGTTCTGTCGCCGGCGCTGCTTGCCGCGGGGCCTCCCCTCGACAAGCCGGCCGACCTTGGCCGCTATACGCTGTTGCATGAGGAAAACCGACAGGGTTGGGCGCGCTGGTTCGAGGCGGCTGGTGTGCCTGCCGACGCCGTGCCCGCGCGCGGTCCCATGCTGGCGGATGCATCGCTTTCGAAGCAGGCCGCCCTGCTCGGACACGGCGTGGCGCTGGGCGATCTCCTGCAGATCGGCGAAGAGCTCGCCTCCGGCACGTTGGTCAAGCCGTTCGACATCGACGTCGCGTCCGGCGCCTATTGGCTGGTGGCCAGAAGCCTGCGCGATCTCCCCGAGCCAGCCGCCGCCTTCGCCGACTGGGTGAGAAGCGAATTCGCCGAAAGCAGACGGCCCCGATAGGCCGCCAAGTGGGCTATCAGGCGGCTTCTTCGGCGCGCTTCTTCTCGATCTGACCGATCGCGTCGACCACCGCGTCGAAGGTCAACATGGTCGAGGCATGGCGCGCCTTGTAGTCGCGCACCGGTTCCAGATATTTGAGATCGGCGAAGCGGCCTTCCGGCGGCGCTCCGTTCTCTTTCAGCATTTTCAGCATGGTCTCGCGCACCGCGCGCAATTCGTCGGCCGTAGCGCCAACCACATGCTGCGCCATGATGGAGGACGAGGCCTGGCCGAGCGCGCAGGCCTTCACGTCATGTGCGAAATCGGTAACCACGCCGTCTGCCATATTGAGATCGACGGTAACGGTAGAGCCGCACAATTTGGAATGTGCCCTCGCGCTGGCGTCGGGATGATCGAGCCGGCCGATCCGTGTGATATTTCCGGCAAAACCGAGAATTTTCGCATTGTAGACGTCGTTGATCATTATTTTCCAGTCCGTCGCCGCCAAGCGAACAGCGTTTGCCGCTGACGCGTCTTTCTTTCGCTCGTCATGACCATATATAATGGTGGCAGTCCGGTATCGACAAGGCGACGAAAGCCCACGTCTTTGCCGCAGTTTGCTCACGCCGCTTACGGGGCTGGAAACCGGGCGAGTTTCCGACGCCGAAAGGTCGTGGTCCGTTCAACTCGTTCCTCCTGAGAGAGGGACTACGGGAGACGCCTTTATGGATGCCGTTATCAAGAAGTTCATGCCCCAGTCGGCCTACATGGAAAAGCCCGTCACCGACCGGCCGAGCGAGGCCGAGGTCGACGCTGCGGTACGCACGCTTTTGCGCTGGACCGGCGACAACCCCGATCGCGAAGGGCTGGTCGACACGCCCAAGCGGGTAGCCAAGGCCTATCGGGAAATGTTCGGCGGCTATGACATGTGCCCGGCCGAAGAGCTTGGCCGCACCTTCGAGGAAGTGGCTGGTTACGACGACCTTGTCATCGTCAAGGACATCCAGTTCCATTCGCATTGCGAACATCACATGGTGCCGATCATCGGCAAGGCCCATGTCGGCTATCTGCCGGACGGCAAGGTCGTCGGCCTGTCCAAGATCGCGCGCGTGGTCGATATCTTCGCCCATCGCCTGCAGACCCAGGAAGCCATGACCGCGCAGATCGCCGGCGTCATTCAGGATGTGCTCAATCCGCGCGGCGTTGCCGTGATGATCGAGGCCGAGCACATGTGCATGGCCATGCGCGGCATCCGCAAGCAGGGCTCCACGACGCTGACCTCGACCTTCACCGGCGTGTTCAAGGATACTCCCGAAGAACAGGTTCGTTTCGTCACCATGGTGCGTGGCGGTGGGGTGTAAGCCGCCTCGCCCGGCATCGCCGGACCATGATTCCGAAAGTGGCTACCGGTTTTCGGATAATCATGGTCAAACAGGAAGATAGCCCGGCGATGTCGGCACTGGAATTTCCGAAGGCTCCCTCAGACAAGAAAGCGCTGGAAGAAGGCGCGGTGTTTTCACCGCGCTTCGATGCCGCCGGCCTGGTCACCGTCGTCGTCACCGATGCGGCAGACGGCATGCTTTTGATGGTCGCGCACATGAATGCGCAGGCTCTGGCGTTGACGCTTGAAACAGGTATCGCCCATTACTGGTCGCGTTCGCGCAATGCGCTGTGGAAGAAGGGCGAAACGTCAGGCAATCTCCAGCATGTCATCGAGGTGCTCACGGATTGTGACCAGGACGCCATATGGTTGCGCGTCAATGTGCTAGGCCACGACGCAACTTGTCACACAGGCCGGCGTTCCTGCTTCTATCGGACGGTGGGGCTGATCGACGGCAAGGCGATGCTTGCCGACGATGGCAGCGAGCCCTTGTTCGATGCGGAAAAAACGTATCGGAAGCTCCCGTGAATGACCAGCTTGAACCTTTTGCCCGCAGCCAACCACATAGATTCACCATTTCGATACGGCCCGCCTATATATTAGCTGTGGGACAAGGGAGATCATGATGCTCGAGTGGGCGTCATTGCGTAACAGAGCGGACGTACGAGAGGCGAATGGTCCCGCTTCGTCCGGCGGCGCGTCCGACACAACATCACCAAAGAAAACCGGCATTTCGCTTGCACTGGGCGGCGGTTGCGCAAGAGGCTGGGCGCATATCGGCGTGCTGCGCGCGCTCGATGAAGCCGGCATCGAGGTTTCGATGATTGCCGGCACCTCGATCGGCGCGCTGGTCGGCGGCTGTTACCTCGCCGGAAAACTGGACGAGTTGGAAGAGTTCGCCCGCAGCCTGACCAGGCGGCGCATCTTCGGCCTGCTCGATCTAAACCTGCGCGGCAGCGGTCTGTTCGGCGGCATGAAGCTGGATGCTCGCCTGCGTGAGCATGTGGCCGGCATTCGTTTTGAGGATTTGTCCAAGCCGTTCGTCGCGGTCGCTTCCGAAATCCGCACCGGCCATGAGATTTGGCTGTCGAACGGTTCGCTGATAACAGCCATGCGCGCTTCCTATGCCTTGCCCGGCGTGTTCGAGCCGGTGACTTGCAATGGTCGCGTGCTGGTCGACGGAGCTTTGGTCAATCCGGTGCCGGTGTCGGTCTGCCGTGCCTATGAGCAGCCGCTGGTTGTCGCGGTCAACCTTCATTACGACCTGTTCGGCCGTGCCGCCGTCATCAAGCATAGCGCCGGCGAACTGGTCGTCGAGAACGATGCGCCGCGCAGTGGCCAATTCGACCCTGAGCACCGGGCGCATCAGACGCGGCTTGGCATCACCGGCGTCATGGTCGAGGCCTTCAACATCATCCAGGATCGAATCTCGCGCGCCAGGCTTGCCGGCGATCCGCCCGACATGTCGCTGCAGCCCAAGCTCAGCCACATCGGCCTGACCGAATTCCACCGCGCCGACGAGGCGATCCAGATCGGCTATAGGGCGACGATGGCACAGATCGGCGAACTGACCCGGCTTCAGACGGTTCTCGCCTGATCAAAGACGCATCAGGCGCGTGCCGCGTCGACGATGCGGAACTGCACGCTGCGATTGCCGTTCCAGTAATTGCCCGACAATGAGCCGGCGACGTGGATCGTCTTACCGCGGTTCTTGAACAGGAAGTCGCCGAGCACCGTGTCGACGGCACGAAAGGCGATCGCCTGGATGCGACCGCCACTGCCCGACTGGAGGTCGGCGCGGATGTGATTGGTGCCGACCAGCCGGGCGTCGGCCAGCCGATGGCGAGGCAGCGCGAAAACAGGCGCGACATGCCCTGCACCGAACGGGCCGGCCTTTTCCAGCGCATCCAGCAAGGCCAGCGTCGCACCCTCGGCGGCAAGCGCGCCGTCGATCGTCAGGCTTTCCTCGTCTTGCAATCGGAACACGTCGGCTGCTGCGCGCTCCTCGAAAAATGCCCTGAGCTCGCCGAGCCGCGTGCGCTCGACGGTAATGCCGGCTGCCATGCCATGGCCGCCGCCCTTGACGATCAGCCCGGCATCTGCGGCTTCGCGCACCAGCCGGCCGAGATCGAAGCCCGACACCGAGCGACCTGAACCGGTGCCGGTGCCGGTGGCGTTGAAGGCGATGGCGAAGGCCGGCCGTCGGGCATGGTCCTTGAGCCTGGAGGCAAGCAGGCCGACGATGCCGGGATGCCAGTTGGTGCTAGCGGTAACGACGATGGCCGGCCCGCTGCCGCCGGCAAGCTCGGCATCGGCCTCGGCACGCGCCGCGGCCAGCATCTCGTGTTCCATCAGCTGCCGCTCCTGGTTGAGCCGATCGAGCGTCTCGGCGATGGTGCGGGCCTCGACCGGATCGTCGGTCGCAAGCAGCCGGCTGCCGAGGGCGGCGTCGCCGATGCGCCCGCCGGCGTTTATGCGCGGTCCGATCAGGTAGGCCAGATGGAAGGTGCTGAGCGGCTCGCCGACGCGCGAGACCCGCGCCAGCGCAGACATTCCCTCGTTCTTCTGCTGGCGCGCCACTTGCAAGCCCTTGACGACGAAGGCACGGTTGACGCCGGTGAGCGGCACCACATCGCAGACCGTGGCCAGCGCCACGAGATCGAGCAGCGAGAGCAGGTCCGGCGGCGTGGCGTCGGCCAGCCGGCCGCGCAGGACCTTGGCCGTCTGCACCAGCGCGAGAAAAACCACTCCGGCGGCGCAGAGATGGCCCTGCCCGGAAAGGTCGTCGTCGCGGTTGGGGTTGACCACTGCGTGTGCCGCTGGCAAGGCGCCGCCGACCTGGTGATGGTCGAGCACCACGACATCGGCACCGGCGGCATTGGCCGCGTCGATGGAAGCCGCGCTGTTGGTGCCGCAATCGACGGTGACGATCAGCGTCGCGCCGCGCGAGACGAGCTCGCGCATGGCTTCGGGATTGGGACCGTAACCCTCGAAGATACGATCGGGAATGTAGATTTCCGACGATATCGAGAAATGCGCGAGGAAGCGTTTGAGCAAGGCCGACGAGGCGGCGCCATCGACATCGTAGTCGCCGAAGATCGCCACCTTCTCCCGGGCCATCACCGCGGCGGCTATTCGAATGGCCGCCTTGTCCATGTCGGTCAGCGAAGCCGGGTCCGGCAGCAGGTCGCGGATCGTCGGGTCGAGAAAGCGCTCCGCCTGTTCCGCCGTCACGCCACGTCCGGCAAGCACGCGCGCGACGATATCGGGCACGCCTTGCCCCTGTGCGATGGCAAGCGCGACCATGTCCTGCCGCTCGGTCAGCCGATGTTCCCAGGAAACACCGGTGGCCGACTGTCGGACATCGAGAAAAAGGCGTCTCTCGCCCGTCATGCGAGGCGACGTTTGCGGATGATCATTGCCCACAATATGCGACGGCCAGTCAGGAATGCATCAAAACTTTTCCAGGTCCTGATGCCGGGCCTTGATCTCGCGCACGGTGCGCGACGACGAGCGCAGCACGATCGTGTGCGTTGTGATGTAGTTGCGGCCGAACTTGACGCCTGCCAGCATGTTGCCGTCGGTGACGCCGGTGGCCGCGAACAACACATCGCCGCGCGCCATGTCCTCGGCCCGGTAGACCCGCTTCGGGTCGGCAATACCCATCTTGCCGGCGCGGGCGACCTTTTCGGGCGTGTCGAGGATCAAGCGGCCCTGCATCTGGCCACCCGTGCAGCGCAGCGCCGCCGCGGCCAGCACGCCCTCCGGCGCGCCGCCAATGCCGAGATAGATGTCGATGCCGGTTTCCTCGGGATCGGTGGTGTGGATGACACCGGCGACGTCGCCATCGCCGATCAGCCGGATTGCCGCCCCGGTGGCGCGCACGGCGTCGATCAGCTTGCCATGGCGCGGACGGTCGAGGATGCAAGCGGTAACGTCGGACACCGCGACGCCCTTGGCCTTTGCCAGGCTGGCTATGTTTTCGGCCGGCGAGGCATCGATGTCGATGACGCCCTCGGCATAGCCCGGGCCGATGGCGATCTTGTCCATGTAGACGTCGGGCGCGAACAGCAGGCTGCCCTTCTCGGCGATGGCGATCACGGCCAGCGCGTTGGGCAGGTTCTTCGCGCAGATCGTGGTGCCTTCCAGCGGGTCGAGCGCAATGTCGACCGCCGGGCCTTTGCCGGTGCCGACCTCCTCTCCGATATAGAGCATCGGCGCCTCGTCCCGCTCGCCTTCGCCGATCACCACCGTGCCCTTGATGGCGAGGCGATTGAGCTCCTGGCGCATGGCGTCCACCGCGACCTGGTCGGCGGCCTTTTCGTCACCGCGTCCGCGCAGCCTGGCGGCCGCGACGGCGGCGCGTTCGGTGACGCGCACCAGTTCCATGGTGAGTATCCGGTCAAGTCCGGCGATAATGTTGTGGGCCACGTTCATCAGGTCGATCCTCGTTCGCATGCCACCTCCCGCCGGAGGCGCGCCTCTTGTGTCAAACGAGCATGACAACGGCAAGACCTCTCGAAGGTTTTCTCGAAAAGCCTGCAATATCAATCGATTAAACTATGGATAGCACGATTCCGGCGAACTTGGGCCGCTTTCCAAGTAGGTATCGAGATCTAAAACACGGCCAGATATTTCAATAGCGAAACGATGCCGATGATGATGACGATGATCTGCGCGATCTGCCGCATCCTGGCATCCAGCGGCAATCGCTGAATGAGATAAAGCACCAGAATGATCACGAGGAACGTGATCAGAATACCGATCAGGACGGAAGAAGCCATGGTGCTCCCCTGGAAATTGCTCGATGGACAGGTAAGCCGGCAAACCCGGTTCGGTCGTTACCGGATCAATACCAGCGGCGCTGGGTGTCATTCATCGATTGGCCAACGGCGAGGCCGGCCAGAAAACCCAGCAGCCCGATGACGCCGACCACAGCCGTCGTCGTGCCCGGATTTTCCCGCGCGACCTCCGAGACCGCCTGCGCCTGGCTGCGCAACTGCTGAGCCGTTCGCGACGCACGGCTCGCCGCGCTGTCGTAGACATCGGATGCCTGAGCCGAGGCCTCGTCAACCAGTTCCGCACCTCGCTCCGAAAGGCTCTTGTTGATCCTGGTGATCTCCTTGCGCAGATCGGCGATCTGCTTTTCGAGCGTCTTTTGGATGTCGTCGATCTGGGGGGTGTCGGATTTCGATGTTTCGGCCATTGGCATTCCCTCGGTTTGCACCTCGGGAGAACGGCGCTGGCCGGGATTGGTTCCGGCGAGCCAGGCAGCGGCATCGGCCGCAACAGTATCGTCGCAGCAATCCAGTGGTACACGACGGAAGGAAATATCTATCCTGCCCGTTCGATCCGGATGACCTGCGGCTTGTCGGTCAGGTGGCCATCCTTGGTGATACCGTCCACGGCCTTGCGCACCGCGGCTTCGGTGGTCTCGTGGGTGACGAGGATCACCGTCTTTTGCGCCGCCGCTTCGCCGCTGATCGCGTGCTGGACGATCGATTCCAGCGAGATATCGTTGTCGGCCATGCGCTTGGCGATGGCCGCGAACACGCCAATGCGGTCATGCACGGTCAGCCGGATGAAATAGCCGCCGGCATGGCTGCGCATCTGCGCCTTCTTGTAAGGCTTCAATTCCCTCGCCGGCCTGCCGAAGACCGGGCCGTGCTGGAAGCCGGGACGGCTCTTTGCTATATCGGCGATGTCGCCGATGACGGCCGAGGCGGTGGCATTGCCGCCGGCGCCGGGGCCGGAGAGCAGCAGTTCGCCGAGGATGTCGGTCTCGATCGCCACCGCATTGATGACGCCGTGGACCTGCGCGATCACCGAGGCCGTCGGCACCATGGTCGGATGCACGCGCTGCTCGATGCCGCTCTCGGTGCGCTGGGCGACGCCAAGCAGCTTGATCCGGTAGCCGAGATCGCCGGCCGCACGGATATCGGCCTGGGTGATGTTCGAGATGCCTTCCATGTAGATGTCGTTGGCGGCGATCTTGGTGCCGAAGGCCAGGCTGGTCAGGATCGACAGCTTGTGCGCGGTGTCATGGCCTTCGATGTCGAAGGTCGGGTCGGCCTCGGCATAGCCCAGCCGCTGCGCGTCCTTGAGGCAGGCGTCGAACGAGATGCCTTCGGCCTCCATCCGGGTCAGGATATAGTTGCAGGTACCGTTGAGAATACCGAAGACACGGGTGACCGAGTTGCCGGCCATCGCCTCGCGCATCGTCTTGATAACGGGAATGCCGCCCGCCACCGCGGCCTCGTAGTTGAGCAGCACGCCCTTCTTCTCGGCGATCTCGGCGAGCGCGACGCCATGTTTGGCCAGCAGCGCCTTGTTCGCGGTAACGACATGGCGGCCGGCTTCGAGCGCCGCCCTGACCGCCGCGAACGCCGGCCCCTCGTCGCCGCCGATCAGCTCGACGAAAACGTCGATCTCGGCGGCCTGCGCCATCTTGACCGGATCGTCGAACCATTTGGCGGCATTGAGATCGACGCCGCGGTCGCGCTTGGGATCACGCGCCGAAACCGCCGATACGACGATGTCGCGCCCACACTGCCGTGTCAGCTCCGCCGCCTTGTTGCGCAGCACGCGCGCCACCGAGGCGCCGACCGTGCCGAGGCCGGCAATTCCAACACGCAGAGCTTCAGCCATGGCCGGCGATGTCCCCCGAAAGATCAAACGAAATTGTGTGCGGAAAGCTTACCGATGGGCGGAAAGCGGCACGACATTGTTGGGTTGCTTGGCACTGGTCGCCAGGAAGCGCTTGATGTTGCGCGCCGCCTGCCGGATCCGGTGCTCGTTCTCGACCAGCGCGACACGCACGAAATCATCGCCGTGTTCGCCGAAGCCGACGCCTGGCGCCACCGCAACGTCGGCATGTTCGATGAGCAGCTTGGAGAATTCGAGCGAGCCGAGATGGCGGAACGGCTCGGGAATCGGCGCCCAGGCGAACATGGACGCAGCCGGAGCCGGAATGGTCCAGCCCGCGCGGCCGAAGGCATCCACCATCACGTCGCGCCGCTTGTGGTAGATGTCGCGCACTTCGGCGATGTCGGCGCCATCGCCGTTGAGGGCGTGTGCGGCCGCCACCTGGATCGGGGTGAACGCACCGTAATCGAGATAGGATTTCACCCGGGTCAGCGCCGAGATAAGCCGCTCGTTGCCGACCGCAAAGCCCATGCGCCAGCCGGGCATGGAGAAGGTCTTCGACATGGAGGTGAACTCGACGCAAACGTCGATCGCGCCCGGCACCTGCAGCACCGAAGGCGGCGGATTGCCGTCGAAATAGATCTCCGAATAGGCAAGGTCCGACAGGATGATGATGTCGTTCTTCTTCGCGAACGCCACCACGTCCTTGTAAAAATCGAGCGAGGCGACCAGCGCCGTCGGGTTCGACGGGTAGTTGAGGATCAGCGCCAGCGGCTTCGGAATCGAATGGCGGATGCCGCGCTCGACCGCCGGGATGAAACCGTCATCGGGTTCCACCTGCAGCGACCGGATGACGCCGCCCGACATGATGAAGCCGAAAGCATGGATCGGGTAGGTTGGATTCGGGCACAGGATCACGTCGCCAGGGGCGGTGATCGCCTGCGCCATGTTGGCGAAGCCCTCTTTCGAACCCAGCGTTGCCACCACTTGCGTATCGGGATCAAGCTTCACGCCGAAGCGGCGCTGATAGTAAGCGGCCTGGGCGCGGCGCAGGCCCGGAATGCCGCGCGAGGAGGAATAGCGATGGGTGCGCGGATCGCGCACCACTTCGCACAACTTGTCGACGATTGCCTTGGGCGTCGGCAGGTCCGGATTGCCCATGCCGAGGTCGATGATGTCGGCGCCGCGCGAGCGGGCGCTGGCCTTGAGCCGGTTGACCTGCTCGAAGACATAGGGCGGAAGCCGGCGGACCTTGTGAAACTCTTCCATGGCAGTTCCAGACATCACTTGGCGTTTGGCAAGGCGCGCCGTGTCGGCAAGTGCCTTGGGCGCGCGCTATATACTTATTTGCAGGTAGGGTCGAGGGTGGGGTCGCATTTGCCTTCGATCTGCTTCAGCGTCTGCGCGCCATGCTTGCTGGCCAGGTCCGTCAGCGCCGCCTGATTGGTGACGTTGGGGGCGCCGCCATTGGCTGCCTGCGCGCTTTCGTCTCCCTTCAATTCCGCGAGCCTGGCATTCCTCTCGGCATCGGTGAACTGTTTGGCCGCTACTTTCGGCGGGATGTTCAGGTTCGGAAAGGTGCCGGTATCCTTCGGTCCCGCTGATGTGGCGATGGGCACCGGGCCGCTGGTATTGGTGCTCGAGCAGGCCCCAAGGCACAGCAGGGCAATTGCCGCACCGATGCGGCAAAAACGACCGGCGCCGAAAAAAACAGTCTCGCCAATGTTAATCGTCATATTGTTTCCTTGGCAGCCGGGGTAGAGCGAGGTTGGACCCAGTCGGATGTCCCATGGTAATATGTCAAGAAAACGCTTCGGGAGGAACCCCGCGCACCATGTCCAAAACACCCGATTCGGGCAAAGCGGAAGATGGCGGACCTTCGACGGTCGAGCAATATCTGGTGAAGGACCCGGAACGCTTCGCCCTGAACATGGCGCGCATGATCGAGCAGGCCGGCAAGGCGGCTTCCGCCTGGGCCGAGCCGCGCGAGAAGGGCGAAGTGCGCGACCATGTCGCCGAACCGGTCGTCGACATGGTGAAGACCTTCTCCAAGCTCAGCGAATACTGGCTTGCCGACCCACAACGCGCGCTCGAAGCGCAGACGCGGCTGTTCGCCGGCTATATGACGGTTTGGGCGAACGCCATCCAGCGCGTCAGCGCCGATGCCGAGCGAACCGAGGACGCGGTCAAGCCGGAGCGCGGCGACAAGCGTTTCCAGGATCCGGAATGGGGCCGCAACGCCTTCTTCGATTTCTTGAAACAGGCCTATCTCGTCACCTCGCGCTGGGCGGCTGATCTTGTCGAGCACGCCGAAGGCCTGGATGACCACACCCGCCACAAGGCGAGCTTCTACGTCAAGCAGGTGTCCAACGCCATCTCGCCGTCGAATTTCATCCTGACCAATCCGGAACTGTTTCGCGAAACCATCGCCTCGAACGGCGAAAATCTTGTGCGCGGCATGAAGATGCTGGCCGAGGACATCGCGGCCGGCAAGGGCGACCTGAAGCTGCGTCAGGCCGACTACTCGCCCTTCGAGATCGGCCGCAACATCGCCACCACCCCCGGCAAGGTGGTCGGCCGCAGCGACGTCGCCGAGATCATTCAATACGATCCCGCCACCGAGACGGTGCTGAAACGGCCGCTGCTGATCTGCCCGCCCTGGATCAACAAGTTCTACATACTCGACCTCAACCCGCAGAAATCCTTCATCCGCTGGGCGATCGAACAGGGCCACACCGTGTTCGTCATCTCCTGGATCAACCCTGATGAACGCCACGGCATGAAGAACTGGGAGGCTTATACAAGAGAGGGGCTGCAATACGGCCTCGACACTATCGAGAAGGCCACAGGCGAGAAAGAGGTCAACGCTATCGGCTACTGCGTCGGCGGCACGTTGCTGGCGGCGGCGCTTGCCCTGCTGGCGCAGGAGGGTGACGATCGCATCAAATCGGCGACCTTCTTCACCACCCAGGTCGATTTCACCTATGCCGGCGACCTCAAGGTGTTCGTCGACGAGGAACAGGTCGCGGCGGTGGAAAAGGCGATGAACGAAAAGGGCTATCTCGACGGCACCAAGATGGCGACCGCCTTCAACATGCTGCGCTCGGGCGACCTGATCTGGCCCTATGTCGTCAACAACTACATGCGCGGCAAGGATCCCCTGCCCTTCGACCTGCTTTACTGGAATGCCGATTCGACACGCATGGCGGCGGCCAACCACTCCTTCTATTTGCGCAACTGCTATCTCGAGAACAACCTCTCGCGCGGCAGGATGGAACTTGCCGGACGCACCGTTTCGCTCGCCGACATCAAGATCCCCGTCTACAACCTCGCCTCCAGGGAAGACCACATCGCTCCCGCGCTGTCCGTCTTCCTCGGCTCGAAATATTTCGGTGGCGAGGTCGAATACGTGATGGCGGGCTCCGGTCATATCGCCGGCGTCGTCAACCCGCCCGCATCGGGCAAGTACCAGTACTGGACCGGCGGCAAGCCGGAGGGCGACTTCGGCGAGTGGATCGCAAGGGCCACCGACCATCCTGGCTCCTGGTGGCCGCACTGGCAGAGCTGGATAGAGGCTAAGGACAATAATCGCGTGCCCGCCCGCAAAGCAGGCAAGCATATGAAAACTTTTGGTGATGCCCCCGGCACCTATGTCAAGGTGCGTGTGTAACCGACTGTAATGTCTGGTGAGTTGACGGACCCGTAAAAGCGGGCGAAATGGTGTCGTCAACCATCTTGCCGCCTAAATTCGGCAATTGCCGCAAAAATACTTCCAGGCTTGCTGATTTGACACAGGTCTCGTTTCCGGATCGGAGACAAGGGGCACCTCGACGCAGCCGTTCGGACGCCGCGCCAAGGATATACCGATCGGATATCGAGGGGGAATTTGACTTTGAAATCAGCAGGGTGGAGCCTCGCGAAGGGAGAACGCCGCACCATTGCGGCGGCGCTCTGCTCCGTGCTCCTGGCCTCCTGCACCTCGGCCGGCGACCCCACAATGTCGGTTGGCATGCCCGGCTACAATGCCTCCGCGTCGGACATCAATGCAGCCTCGACAAACAAGCCGATCGTGGCCGGCGATTCGTCGTCGCAGACGGCGACCACGCAGACCACCGTGATGGCGGAAGGCGACACAGCGCTGCCCGAGACGGTCGCCTACGTGCCGATTACCAAGCCGCAGGCGGCCTTCCCGCTCACCGCGCCGGCTGAAGCTGAAACGATTGCCGGAAACACGCCGCAATCGCTGGAGCAGCAGCCGCAGACGGCGCAGCAGACCGATGCGGCGGCGCAGAAGATCGCCGCCGCCGACGCGGCCGTGACGGCGCCGAAGCAGGCCGCCACACCGGCGATGAACAATCCGGTCTATGTGACCGCTGGCGAGGCGCAGCAAGCGGAGGCGCCGAAGAAAAGGGGTTTCCTGGCCTCGATGTTTGGCGCCACGCCGGCTTCGGCGAAGCCCGCTCCACTGGTCAACACGCGCGCAGGCGAACAGCCGGCTGTGCAGGCCAAGCCCGCCCCGGCGGCGGCAAAGCCGATCATTACACTGGCCTCGGCCGATTCCACGGCGAAACCGGTGCAGCTGGCTTCGCTCGGCGACGACTCAGGTCACATCACCGGCAGCGATGCCCTGCCGGGCGTCCGCCAGACGGCGCTGTTCGAGATCAAGCGCAAATCCGGCCTCGACGACGAAAGCGACGTCGACCTCAACGAGGATGAAGGTTCGGGCGGCCTCTACCAGGTAGCTTCCGCCGCCGGCATGGCGCGCCTGGCGCCCAACGGGCTCTTGAAGCAGAACGAGAGTGTCGACGTGGCGTGCCTCAAGCCCTCGCTGGTGCGCGTGCTCAAGACGATCGAAGGCCACTACGGCCGCAAGATGGTCGTCACCTCCGGCTATCGCGACCCCGCCCGCAACCGCCGTGCCAACGGCGCCAAGAATTCGCTGCACATGTATTGCGCCGCCGCCGACATCCAGGTGCCGGGCGTCTCGAAATGGGAGCTGGCGAGCTACGTCAGGACGATGCCCGGCCGCGGCGGCGTCGGCACCTACTGCCACACCGAATCGGTCCACGTCGACGTCGGCCCCGAGCGCGACTGGAACTGGCGCTGCCGCCGGCGCAGCGGTGGCGAAGGCTGACCAGGGCCGGTTCGGCTGGACGCGCTAATACCGTGGTCCAAACCTCCGCGATTGCTCTCCTTCGCAAAGAGCGAGGTGAGTTCTGGGTTTGGCACGGGCACATTCAATCTGTTCTTAAGGCTTAGTCATCTCCTTCTTGAGACTTGGCTTAATTATGGCGCGGTAGTTTTTGATCCCAGCAGCAAGAAGCCGGGTTTCGCACGTCCCCGCTTACCTCTTTTCTTCAGGTTGACAGTGATATCCTTGAGGGGGAGCTTTCCACTCAGGATTTGTTAATCATGCTCGGGGATTGGAATGCACAAGGTCGTCGCGGCGATTGCTGTGCTTGTGCTTGCGTTGGTGGCGGACATGGGTTCGATATCGCCATCCTTCGCTCAGCAACGCTGCACGGAAATCGGATTTCCAGACAAGGACACGGCCGTTCAGAGCGGCCTCGCGCCTGTCGATAACTGCTATGAGCTCGACGCCCAGGCTGCTGCCGCTTCATCGGACGCCCGGGCCGGAACGCCATTTCGCGATTGCGAACATTGCCCTGAAATGGTCCCGCTGCCTCCGGGCAGCTTCATGATGGGCGCAAGCCAGAAGGAGATGAAGCGGCTCAGATATGTGCAATGGGCGACGCCTCAACATGAGGTAACGATCGGCTATCCGTTCGCCATCGGTCGCTTCGAGATCACCGTTGATGAGTTTGACGCCTATGTGAAGGAAACCGGTGCTGGGGTCGGCGGCAAGTGCGGTATACGTACGATCGAAAGCGGCCCGAACAAATTCAAATATAGCGGCACACCCGTCCCCGGCGGCGACAAGACTGAATCCGCGCCATACGCCATCTATATCAGCGACGGCTCCTACGCGCAGCCGGGATTACCTGTGACAGGACGGCAACCGGCCGTATGCGTTTCCCGCAACGACATGAAAGACTATCTCGACTGGCTCTCCATGATGGCGAACAAACACTACCGGCTGCCGACAGAAGCGGAGTGGGAATACGCTTATCGGGCGGGAACGGATTCGTTCAATTATTGGGGCGATGACTTCAAGCAGACATGCGATTACGCGAACTTCGCAGACCGCAAGTCCGGCTATCAGGCAGGCATGGCTGCCTCCTGTTCGGAGAAAATACATCCTGACTGGACCGCCGAGGTCGGTTCCTACAAGCCCAACTCATGGGGTCTTTACGACATGGGCGGTAACGCCCAGGAAGCCGTCGAGGACTGCTTTCACAAGAGCTACCAAGGGGCGCCCGCTGATGGTTCGCCTTGGACGGAGCCGGACTGCGTTCTCTTCGCGGCGCGCAGCGGCGACTATGAGTTGACGCAGTTCTCCATGCGTGGCTCAGAGCGGTTGCTGTTCGGATACACCGACGATACCGATGACGGCATGTGGAACCGGGATGAAGGATCCGATGAACGCTTCAACGTCATGGGTTTCCGTGTGGCCTTGTCGCTCGACGATAAGAGCTGGGACAAGACCGCGCGAGCTGCTGCGCCCGAAAAACTGGCAGAAGTGAAGGTTGCGGCCGCTGCATCACCGACCACAACAGACAGTGGTCCGCAATATGACCACCTCCCCGCCGCGGTCAAAACCTACGTCGAGGATATCCGCAACAGCTGCAAGGACTATGACGCGAGCGGCATCCCTGCCAACAAGATGTCGGGCGTCCGACCGATTTCGCTTGTCGACGGCACGCCAGCCCTTCTCATCGAGAATGAAACCTTATGCTCCGGCCATTACCCGGGCGCGAATTGCAGCAATCGCGGGTGCGATGTGGTGGTCATGGTCGAAGGGAACGGCGGTTGGAGGGAAATCTTCCACGAGCATCTGTACGACGACACCTTCGACATCGGCGAGGACAAAAAGCTGAGTTCGATTTCAGCGACAATCTATGCGGGCGACCCGCATTGTGGTCCCCCTCCGAACGCCAAATTCATGTCCAGCGACAGCTGCGATGTCGTGATCCACTATGAAAACCAGGGCTGGATTTGGCGAAAGGCCCAACATGCGGCGACGTCGCGCGTCACCGGCGGCCAGATAGGGACGGACACCGCACCTTCGACCACAGAGAATTGCGGCGGCTCATATGTCTTCGTGCAATTGGTCACGTTCCTGTACGATCCTCTGCTCGGCCCGAAGGTGGATCGACAAATGCTCGAGGCAAAGGGTGACGCTGCCTCCTGGTACGACGTGGAATGCGATGCGGCTGGGAGGCCCTCGATCTTTACCCGCTACGAGTTCGGCAAGAAGACCGGTCTGACGGCCGTGGAATACGACGGTCAGTCGAACCATGTGGCGCGGCAAGTCGCGAAAGGTCCGGACGGAAATGTGCTCGATACCAGCGTGATTGCGCGCAATGCAAAGATGCAGCCCGCTAGAATCGAGGTCCTGAATGCAGATGGCGTAGCCGAAAAGGTCGGCCTCTTCAGCTATCGCGATGACTTCGTCGATCTGAACATTACGGAGGTGAAAAGCGGCGCATCACTATGGCATGCACGTGAATGGTTCGATGACAGCGGAGCCCTTGCCCGAGCATACTGGTACTATCCGAGGTTTTGGTATGACTATCACTACGATCCGAAAACGGGCCTTTATCCGGTGCACGACAAGTATGACGGTGACCTGAAATTCGAGACAACGAAGTACGAATATGACGAGTTCGGGAATACCCTGTCCCGCAGGTCTACATGCATTGTCGACACGTGCGACACGGTGACAAATTTCGGAAAATACGACCACGGCCATCTGGCACACGAAGAGGCGAAACTCAAAAGCGGAGACCAGCTTGTCTGGGAGAACGCGTACGATGCCGAGGGCGGACTGGCGGTGTCGCACCTGAATGCGAACGGGCGTTTCGTTATCAAGTTCGTTGTTGAACGAGATGGACCTTTGGTCAAACAGACGGTTGCCTATTCCCCGAAGGGCAAGAAGCTCTTCGTCTATGATCGCGCGGAGACGGTATACATAACCAGAAACGGATCCCCGGTGAATGGCGGCAAATACAAGCGCTTTACGAAACACGATGTCTGGTGAACAAACCGATGTCACTTTTGAGCGACATGCATTTGCATCGGGCCGCTTCCGCAATCGTCTGAAAAGTGCCCGGAAATCCACGCAGCGGCTGGTGACGGCCGCCAGAAAAATTGCCGCTGGCGCTGCGTGAATCACTCGCTTCGGCAGGCAGGAAAAAAGTTGTCCAAGCCGGCACCTGACGGGTTGCCGGTTGCGCACAACGCCAGTATAAGCCGCTTTCATCTGAGCGCGCCCATCGTCTAGCGGTCAGGACACCGCCCTTTCACGGCGGTAACAGGGGTTCGATTCCCCTTGGGCGTACCAGCTTCACTCGATGTCCCCTCCGCTCCTTTCGGCGTCAAGAGCTATTGCGCCGGACAGGGTAACACCCCCTTCCGGAACGTCATTTTACGTGTTGACCATTCCGCCGCCTCGACCTTGTCGAGGGCAAGGCTCGATGGTTAAATCGGCTTTCCCAGGGGGATGCTAATATGGCAGTTCACCTTTCGGCGGATGCTCGAGCTCCTGCGGCGACGCCGCCACAAAGATATCTCTTTGGCCCGCTGGCCGACTTTCTCATGCTTGGCGGCAGCGCATTCCTGATTTTGCCGGCCCTGTACTTCGTGCCTACCAAATACGACAGCCTTGTTGCGGCGGCGATGTTTTTCCTGGCCTACTTGATAAACTATCCGCATTTCGCCCACTCTTACCAACTCTTCTATCGCAATTTTGGAAGCAAGGTGCGCGGCGAGGGATACGACAGGGGCCTCCAGATCCGCTACATTTTCGCCGGCATTGTCGTTCCCCTGCTCATGGTCGGGTTTTTTGCTTACGGCTCGATAACGGCGAACGCCCGGCTGCTCGGAAACGCAGCCAACGCGATGTTCTTTTTCGTGGGCTGGCACTACGTCAAGCAAGGCTACGGCATGTTGATGGTGGACGCCGTGTTGAAGCGCAGGTTCTTCACCAATCCGGACAAGAAAATCTTGCTGGTCAACAGCTATGCCGTATGGCTGTTCGCATGGCTTCAGACGAACACGGCGGTCAGCCAAGCAAAATATTACGGCTTGGAATACTATACGTTTGCCACGCCTGCGTGGCTCAACACGATTGCGCTGTCGGCCGCGGCCGCTTCCACGGCCGCCACCGTCGTGATGCTGATCAATCGCTGGAGTAAAAATGGCGGCAGCCTGCCGTATAACGGCGTCGTCGCTTATATCGCATCCCTATATCTTTGGATCCTGGTCGTGAGAATAAACCCGCTCTGGCTGCTCGTGGTGCCGGCTCTCCATTCGCTGCAGTACCTGGCCGTGGTCTGGCGCTATCAAAGCAATGTCGAGCGGGACGGTCCCGATGCACAAAAGGTTCCGGACTCCAGAATCCTGTCCGTTCTTGGTCCGATCTACAGGACGCGAGTCCTGGGGTTCGTCGTCGCCGGCGGGGTCCTCGGCGGTCTCGGTTTCTGGCTGATCCCGGCGGCACTGACTGCCTTGATCCCTTACGACAAGGAAGTCCTGGGTTCGTCGCTGTTCTTCTTCATAGTGCTGATCTTCATCAACGTGCACCACTACTTCCTTGACAACGTCATGTGGCGACGCGGCAACCCCGAAGTTTCAAAATATCTGTTCCGCTAGCGGTGGCATGGACCGGCTGTGGGACGCCTTGCGGAGTACTTCAGGCGGAAAGAATTGGCATCGGCTCAGTGGCCGCGCCGGCCGATATCTCTTTTTGCACGGCGAAGAAGAACCTGCGCACCTCGTCGCTGGCCGCCGCCCTGTCCCTGCCTGACCTGACGACGAGATCGAACAACTCCGTCGCCTTGGCCCTCCAGAACGAGGTGGCGCTGTCGCCATGCAAACTGTCGAGCCTGGCAGCCACCTCCCGAACCAGGAATGCCTGACGGTCGATCGGGAATGCACGGATTTTTTCTGGGGACATCTTCCGAACCACGAGACTGACGCAACGAATCAACCATTGCCGAACAAGCATGGCGTAGCCGCGAAAGTAGAAACGGAAGCTTAATGGCATCGGCATCGATGCTTCGTTCGGCCAGGAGAACGAAGAGCGCAGCGTACCTCAGGCTTGCAGCCCTCTCGCCTGGCCACCGCGCTTGCGCGGCGCCATCATGTCCCGGGCCATCAGCCCGGTCACCCGGCAGAACGCCATGAACGCCCGGCAGGCATCCTCGGTCTTGACCACGTCCACGGTGGCGCCGAAGCAGGCGTTGAAGGCCTTCTGGTAAATCGGGCCTTGCCGGCGCAGCGGCCAGGCCTGGAGAAAATCAAGGGCCTGTTCGACGCTATAGATCTCCTCGACAGGCAGGCCGGGTCCGGGCGCGATACGCACCGGCACCTCGAATTGCAGTCTGTCCATCCGCCATCTCCCGAACTGTCGTCACCAGCGGCAACGCCATCCGTCGTAAAAAGTTGCTCTGGCCGGTCGCTACCGCAGGAATGTGGCGTCTCCGCGGTCATGGACGTTTTGCCGCAGCCGCCGCAAGCAAGCGCCAAGGCGCCCGGCCTTGTCGAGCGCGGGCGCCTTGGCGGTCCGGCTACTGGTTGGCGGGATCGGTCTCCGCATCGAAGGCCATGCGCACCGCCGTAAGCAGCACGAGAGCAGACGGCACAGCGAAAATCCCGCCAAGGACAAGTGCCCCTGTCGCCGAAAGGCCGAGCGTCTCCGTCAGCGCCCAGTAGACGGTTCCGATACAGATGAGCGCCTGGACGGAAAGGAAAATGGCGGCGCAGGCCGCGCGCGAAAGGCTCTTGAGTGTCTTGATACGTTGCATGGAAACAATCCGGAAATGACGCGCTACGCACCGCTGCGCGACCGAAGCCGCCGCGCGGATCGAGGCGCGAACAGGAAGTGGTTTGAGTGAAGGAGCGGTTGAAACCGCTCAGGCCGGAACCGATGGCGGCGCGCGCGGCTGATTGGCAGTCGCCCACGGTGTGCGGGCGTCCCTGTCGGCGGCGACGACCTCTGCCGGCGGAACCGAAACAAACCAGGAAAAGACGGTGTCCCGAGCCGGCAGGGCCGGATGGCCGCCGGCGAACTTAACCAGGGCCGGCCGGCCGGAACGAACTTCCAGCGCCTGCCCCTTGCCGGTGATGCGCAGCAGCGCCGCCGCTTCGCCGGACCGCTCCACGCCGGCGCTGGCGACACCGGAGGCTGCTCCGGCAAAGACGGGCACCTCCGCCCGGCCAAGCGACAGCATCGCCAGCAGCACAAGGCTCATCAGCAATGAGCAGGCCGCCTTCAACGGCGCTTCAGGCAATCTGGCGTGCTCGACGCTCATGAAATCTCCAAAAACCTCCCTCGCCCTACCGCACGGTCGACTGAAAGGGAAGGAACAAGGGCGTCAAGGACATCGGGGCGCGCCGAATATCCCTGCCGCTTGGTGGTGTCCGGGCAGTTCTTCCTTGAACCTTTTGCCCTCAAGTGCCAAATCTGGGGAGATTTTCACGCCGGCTCCCTTGCAGAGCCACACCGGCAAGACGGACACCAATGGTCACTTATCTCGACGCCGCCACGGCACCGCTCAGAAACACCGGCCAGATCCGCCTCTATGGCGAGGAAGGTTTTGCCGGCATGCGCAAGGCATGCGACCTCACGGCGCGCTGCCTCGACGAACTGGTGCCGATGGTTGCGCCCGGCGTCACCACCGACACCATAGATCGTTTCGTTTTCGAGTTCGGCATGGATCATGGCGCGCTGCCGGCGACGCTCAACTACCGCGGCTACACCAAGTCTTCCTGCACCTCAATCAATCATGTCGTCTGCCATGGCATCCCCGACAACAAGCCGCTGAAGGATGGCGACATCGTCAACATCGACGTCACCTACATCCTCGACGGCTGGCACGGCGATTCCTCGCGCATGTACCCCGTCGGCACCATAAAACGCGCGGCGGAACGCCTGCTCGAAGTCACCCACGAATGCCTGATGCGCGGCATTGCCGCGATCAGGCCTGGCGCCCGCACCGGCGCCATTGGCGCGGCCATCCAGAGCTATGCCGAGGGCGAGCGCTGCTCGGTGGTGCGCGACTTCTGCGGCCACGGCGTCGGCCAGTTGTTCCACGACGCGCCCAATATCCTGCATTATGGCAGCGCCAATGAGGGCGTCGAGATGCGGCCCGGCATGATCTTCACCGTCGAGCCGATGATCAACCTCGGCCGGCCGCATGTGAAAGTCCTGTCGGACGGCTGGACCGCGGTGACACGCGACCGCTCGCTGTCGGCGCAATACGAACACACGATCGGCGTGACTGACACCGGCTGCGAGATCTTCACGCTCTCCCCCAAAAAGCTCGACCGCCCCGGCCTGCCAGCCTAATGTTTCGTTCTCCCGGCGCTCGCGGTCGGGGAGCTGGGGGGCAGACGAGATGTCAGGTGACGACGACGAGCGCAGTTTCTTTGCAGAAAAGCCTGCGCAGCTTTCCGCGACCATGCACTCTCCTGGGACAGCCCGGCCTCCTGCGAAGGCCGGCAGGATCGAGGAGAAGCCGCATTATCTCGGCCACCGCGACCGTTTGCGCGAACGCTTCGCCTCGGCAGGTTCGGACGCCCTGCCCGACTATGAGCTTCTGGAACTCCTGCTCTTCCGCCTGATCCCGCGCGCCGACACCAAGCCGGTCGCCAAGGCGCTGCTCTCCCGCTTCGGTACCCTGGCCGAGGTGCTTGGCGCGCCCGTCGGCCTCCTCCAGGAGGTCAAGGGCGTGGGCCCGGTGGTAGCGCTCGACCTGAAGGTCATTGCGGCGACGGCCCAGCGCATGGCGCGCAGCGAGGTCCATGGCCGCGAAATCCTCTCCTCTTGGCAGCAGCTTCTCGACTATTGCCGGTCAGCCATGGCCTTCGAGGCGCGCGAGCAGTTCCGCATCCTGTTCCTTGACAAGAAGAACACGCTGATTGCCGACGAGGTGCAGCAGACCGGCACTGTTGACCATACGCCCGTCTATCCGCGTGAGGTGGTCAAGCGCGCTCTCGAACTGTCGGCGACGGCAATCATCCTGGTGCACAATCATCCCACTCGGCCCTTTTCAATCACGCACGATCACGCTTTAGCACATTGATACATATCGCTTTTTCGACTTGTCGTAGAGTCGGATATCGTGGCATATTGGGGTCGGTTTTAGGGGGATCGAAGGCCCGTTTGGACCCAACCACAGACCCCTACTACCCGTCAGCCGATCCCACTCGAAAGCCTACGGGAGACCCCAGTGCCAAGCCTTACCGATGGAGAGATTCGCCGCGCTTTGAAGCAGGTCGAGGAGACCGGAAAGCAGCAGAACCTTGTCGATGGCGAGGGTCATGGAACCGGCCGCCTCGTTCTAGTGATAAAGCCAATGCCGACCCGCATAACGGCGGACTGGATGGCCCAGCAGTGGCGAGACCAAAAGCGTGTCAAGAAAAAGCTCGGGTCGTATCCGTCAATGAGCCTCAGCCAGGCTCGCGAGATTTTCAGACGCGACTTCGCCGACATGATCCAAAAGGGACGCAGCATCAAGATAGCCGGCGATACGCGACCCGGCACGGTCGCCGATCTGTTTGAGGCTTACGTCGCGTCGCTCAAGGCAGATGGAAAACCGTCCTGGAAGGAGGCCGAAAAGGGATTGAACAAGATCGCCGATTCGCTCGGTCGCAACCGCCCTGCCCGTGACATCGAGCCCGATGAGATCAGGGACATCATTCGACCGATCTATCAGCGAGGCAAACGGTCCATGGCCGATCATGTTCGCAGCTATATTCGATCGGCCTACAGTTGGGGGCTGAAATCCGAGCACGACTACCGCTCGACCTCTGTCCGTCGCTTTCGTCTCATCTACAATCCGGCTGCTGGTATTCCGACAGAACCAAAAAACGTTGGAACGCGTTGGTTGGACGAAGAGGAATTTGTCCGTCTCTATCGCTGGCTCGAATATCCCGATGCGCCGGTACATCCCCCTTACACGCGTGCAGTAAGAATTCTTATGCTGACCGGCCAACGCGTCGAGGAGATTGCTCGGCTACACGTCGATCAATGGGATGCCGCTGAGTGCATCATCGACTGGTCCAAGACCAAGAATGGAAAGCCTCACGCCATCCCCGTGCCCAAGATCGCGGCCGAGCTTATCGGGTCGATCAAGCCGAATGAATTTGGTTGGTTTTTCCCATCCGCAACCGACCCGTCCAAGCCTGTCAGTCATGGAACGCTCTATTCGTTCATGTGGCGACAGCGCGATCGCGAGGTCATTCCCGTCGTGACAAACCGCGATCTCCGGCGAACCTGGAAGACGCTTGCCGGCAAGGCAGGTCTCTCGAAAGAGATCCGAGACCGATTGCAGAACCACACTCTGCAGGACGTCAGTTCCAAGAGCTACGATCGCTGGAATTACATGCCGGAAAAGCGTGCTGCCATGGCCCGGTGGGACAACTTTGTCCGCGAGCTCGTGACGAAGAAGAAGCGTAAAGTCACCCTTAAAGAAGCTGCATGAGCTAGCGACTGCTTTTTTGGCGTTTGAGACGGGACAGGGCCGACTTGATTTCTAAAATTCAGCCGATTTGTCAGCCGGGTTTGGAAGAACTGATGTTTCCGCGAACGATTTCGCAGTTTGGCGTATATGTTCCGCAGCCTGTTCCGCCTCGACTGAGTCTACGAGTTGGGCTGCTTGCTGTAGATGCCTCGTTATATCAGCGCGAGTGGCGAAGCGGTCCAACTCGCACGGCTGCAAATCGCCCGCGATAGCTTTCAGATCGCGCAATACGGAAGCGATGTGTGGCCAAGGGAAATCGGTCGGATCGCCGATGTCACGGTCCGCTCCGACGATCACCTCCAACTTGGCTAAGATGCCAGCTAACGACAGAGCTGGAACCTCTGGAAGCGCATCTTGAAGTTTAAGCGCTTCGGTCATCGCTAAGACTTCGGCCTCCCGAGCAACAGCGTACTGAACGCCGTCCGGTGCGATCACTGGCACGGGCTGCTTTTTCATTTCGCCTCTGGTCAATGCCTGAATTCCGGTATTGCAGATAATTCTCGTCTCCAACCGCTGCTGGACCCTGCAAAGCACCAGAGATGTATGTTGGGCACGATGCCATGCGGCCCACAGGGCGAGTGCTGGGTCATGTTTCATTGCTGCTGATTGCGCCATCTTGGATTCCTCCAATTCGACATGGCTGGGTCGTATCTGAATTTAAGATAACTGGAAATCAGATATAATTGAAGCCCTCATCTGGAACTGGATGAGGCCGGTGGTGAAAACGCTCGGAACGCTGCGCCATAAGTCATTGATCACGATGCTGATTGCAAAGCGTGAGGCTAGCGGGCTGACACAGACCGAGCTCGCCGAAAAGCTCGGCGAATATCAGTCGTTTGTCGCTCGACTCGAAAGCGGCCAACGCCGCGTCGACGTAGTCGAATTCATCGATCTGGCGAAAATCCTGGGGTTCGACGCTTCTTCAGCCATCAAGAGATTGGCAGCAGAACCAGACTGAATCTAGCTGAGACCGTCCCAACCGCTCGCGAGCGCGCCACACAACAGCGCCGTAGCGAGCGAGCGGCGGCTTTGCGCCTCATGCACGAACCCGCTTCGCGGGAGGGTCGCCTCGACCTGAGATGGCGCGACAGGCAGTTGACTTGAGCGGATAGAGGCGTCGATCTGACCATGGAGTTCCCTTCAACGAGGAACTCGCCATGGCTACCCTGTCGACCGATGCACCAATCTCTCCGCTTCGCCAGCGCATGCAGCACGACATGCTCATGCGTGGCCTGGGCTCCCATACCCAGCAGGACTACGTTCGTCACGTCCGGCGCTTCGCTGTGTTCCTTGGCCACTCGCCCGACACTGCGACGGCTGAGGACATCCGCAGGTTCCAGCTGCATCAGCATGAGAGCGGCGTCGGCCCTGCTACGATCAATGGCGCGGTCTCAGCATTGCGGTTCCTGTTCCTCGTGACGCTGAAGCGTCGGGATCTGGCGCGTGCGCTGGTGATCATGAGGTATCAGCGCAAGCTGCCCGACGTGCTGAGCGTGGAGGAAGCGGCGCGGCTGCTCGAAGCCGCACCAGGCATCAAGTACAAGGCCGCACTCGGCGTCGCCTATGGCGCGGGCCTGCGCGTGTCCGAGGTCGCGCACCTCAAGGTCGACGACATCGACTCCACACGTATGCTGATCCGCGTCGAACAGGGCAAGGGACGTAGGGACCGTAATGCGATGCTCTCGCCGCAACTGCTTGAGCTGCTGCGGCTGTGGTGGCGCGAAGGCAGGCGGCGCGGGGTGATGCTCCCGCATGGCTGGCTGTTCCCGGGGCGCAGCTGCACGGCGCCGATCTCGTCGCGGCAATTGCACCGCGCGGTCCAGGAGGCAGCCGAAGTCGCCGGCATCCGCAAACGCGTCAGCCCGCACACGCTGCGCCACAGCTTCGCCACCCACCTGCTCGAACAGGATGTCGACATCCGCGTCATCCAGGTGCTGCTTGGTCACAGCAAGCTCGATACGACCGCGCTCTACACCAAGGTCTCGACGCGGACGATCCATGCGGTCGCAGGGCCGCTCGACCGGCTGATGGCGCTGATGGAAGGCAAGACGCCGCCCGGCTGAGCCGTGCGCACCTCTGTCGAGGTCGCCGACATCTTCCGGGCTGCCGGCCCCGGATACCGGGTCGCCCATGCAGGGCATCTGAGCCTGCAGCAGCTCAAGGTCATGTCGGCGATCGAACACTGCCGCACCGCTGCATTGGGTGGTCATGTGGAAGCCTGCGAGGACTGCGGCCAATGGCGGATCGCCTATAACTCCTGCCGCAACCGGCACTGCCCGAAGTGCCAGGGCGCTGCCGCGCGTACATGGCTCGCCGAGCGCGAAGCCGACCTGCTGCCAGTCGGCTACTTCCACGTCGTGTTCACGCTGCCGGCCGAGGTCGCTGACATCGCCTTCCACAACAAGGCGCTAGTCTATGACCTGCTGTTCAAGGCGGCATCGGAGACGATGCTGACGATCGCGGCTGATCCCAAGCATCTCGGCGCACGCATCGGCATCACGGCCGTGCTTCACACATGGGGATCGGCGATGACGCACCATCCTCATGTCCACATGATCGTGCCGGGCGGCGGCATCGCGCTCGACGGGACCCGCTGGGTCTCCTCGCGCCCGGCCTTCCTGCTGCCGGTGCGCGTGCTCGGCAAGCTGTTCCGCCGCCTGTTCCTCTCTCGGCTGGTCGCGCTGCACGCCGCCGGCCGCCTCACCTTTTTCGGATCGATGGCGCACCTCACCGAGCGATGCGCCTTTCTGCGTCATCTGAAGTCTGTTCGCAGCAAGCGCTGGGCGGTCTACGCCAAGGCGCCGTTCGCGGGGCCGGAGGCGGTGCTCGCCTACCTGTCACGCTACACGCACCGGGTTGCGATCTCAAACCGCCGGCTGATCGCCTTCGACGAGAGCGGCGTCACCTTCCGCTATAAGGACTATCGGCGCGACGGCGCCGACCGCCAGCAGGTCATGACGCTCGCGACCGACGAGTTCATCCGCCGCTTCCTGCTCCACGTCCTGCCGCGCGGCTTCCATCGAATCCGACATTATGGCCTGCTCGCCTGCTCCGCCCACAAGGCCAGCCTCGCACACGCCCGCAAACTGCTGGACATCGCTGCCCCGTCCGATGACGGCACACCAGACGAACCGGAGGACTTCCGGCCGCCATGCCCCTGCTGTGGCGGACGCATGATCGTCATCGAGGTGTTCGAACGGTGGAGGAGGCAGCCGCGCGGACCTCCGAACGCATCGGCACCGATCCGGGAGACCGCTCCATGACCCGGCATGGTCTGATGCAGCCTCCAGCCACAGGCGCTCAACCTGCGGCGACGGACCCACGCGCGCCCATGGTGCTCAGCGAGGCCCGCAGGGCCCCGTCCGCCTGCGCGCAGAGGCTACAAGGCTGTGCGGGGGCTTCGCTGAGCGGTCCGTCCGTGTCCACCGCGTCGCCTAACGGGAGCGGTCACGCCGTCGCTGGCATCAGCCGCAAACTAAAATCCCCATAGCCATCAACTGTGGCCCGCGGGTTCCTGCATGAGAGGCTTTCGTACGCCTCACGGCACCCGAAACCCTTCAGCATATCGGTCGTGGAGGCCGTCATTGCCATCCCTGAAAGCGGACATGGCTTCGGAGCCTCGTCATGTCTCCTGCGCCCATTGCGGTAATCGCGCCAGCAGATTAAGTCTCTCGTCTCTGGCCACGGCTCCCGACTGACGAACTGCCGGATGCCGACGCTTGAGGTTTCACTCGCTTTAGTAGCCTCACGCGGATGGCGCCTTACACGCGCGGCCAGGATCTCGCGTCCGATCAAGGCGGCAACGGAAGGCGACGCGGTAGCCTGCCTTAACCAGGAATCCATGCCGACTGGATCGCAACTTGGCTACAACATAAAACCAAACACGTCTCAAGTATGAGTGAAAAAATGCCGACAATGACTCGACAGCAGGTGATCGACGCCATCAACGATGGCCGCATTGCGGCAGTAACGATCGACACAACCGTCTTCGACAGCAAGCAGAAGGACTTCCGCCGGACCGACTTCCGGTCGATCTCGCAGATCAGGATCAGAAACACACCCATCCTAATCACGGATGTGATTGCCAACGAAATGATTTCCCATTTGGAAGTCGAGGCTGCAGACACCCAGCGGGCGCTGAAGACGGCACTTCGAAGCAACAATCTTAGGTGGTTTCGACAGAGCCCGGCAGGTGAGCACACCGGGTTGTTCATAGACAAAGATCCTGCGGAATTCGCAAAGTCAGAGTTCGACGATTTTGTCAAAGCTGTAGGAGCGGAGGTGATCAAGGTCGCTGATACGCCGGACGGCCTGACGGAACTGTTCCGTCGATACTTTGCGGTGCAGACGCCTTTCGCGCAGAAGGAATCTCGCAAGCAAGAATTCCCTGACGCCGCAGCATTGCTGTGCCTAGAGGAATACGCGAAGGCGAAGGGTAAGCTCGTCATATGTGTCGCCCAAGACAAGGCCTGGAGGGACTTCGCCGCGAAGTCGGATCACTTGGTCACGGTCTTTCCGCTGACCGAGGCACTCGGGATTTACAGCGAGGCATTCAAGGACGCTGATCTCGCCGACAAGATCGTCGAGCTCTGGCTCGAAGGAAAAGAAAAGGACTTCGAGGAAGCGGTTCGCGACGCGATCATCGAACGGCTCACATATGTCGATTACGACGTCGATGCTGACTGCTCAGTCGAGTTCGAAGCGGAGCCGATGGATGCTCAGCTCAAAGAAATCCTGATGGGCACGCTGACCAACCCCGTGGTGCTGACAGCGAACGATGAGACGGTCACATTCTCGATTGAGGTCGACATCAAAGCGGGTTTCGGGGCTCACTTCACCTTTTCGGTGTGGGACAGTGTCGACCGAGAAAGTGTCGCAATGGGCGGCGAGTATGTCGAGACGACTACCGACGTGCCGGTTCATTTGACCATCGTCGCCGATCGGGATGTGACTGACGGGATTGTCTTCCATGAGATCGAGGTCAGTCAGAAAACTTTTACCGTAGATTTCGGCTATGTGGATGCGTTCCCGGCGGAAGAGCCCGACTACGACTGAAAGCTTCCCTAGGAGAGGAGTTCAGTGCTCGCGGCAGGTTGCCCGCATCAGGCGGCTTTCGGGAAATGAGGCGGCAGAAAAGACGATTTCACTCTGCCCCAATGGCTCACGGCCTCATGAGCATTAAGGGCCGACAACGGAAATCATTTCCGCTTCGCACCCTCAAGTAGGACACTGAAGGTACCGTGCCTGTCCCTAAAAGCTGACGGTAGAAGCCTGTAAAGGCGCATACGCTAATCTGGCAGGGCGCACATCCAACGCCGCTCACCACTCCGGATTGAGCAGTGGTGAAGTTGCGCAAACAAGTACCCGCTTCGATCCTCGCGTCATAGCCACGTACAAGTTGCGCGCGTTTAATGTGTCCGCGTTGAGGATCACGGAAACCTCCGCTTCCAAACCTTTCAATAGCAACGTGCTTCCTACTGACCGACGTGCCAGCGGCCGGCCGATTAGGCGCGATTGCTCTCTGACGATTATGGTGGCCTCAAAAAACGAGGGGCCATCTGCCGGCGATGCCAACTGCAGGGCACGTTGAGTGGCGGCGAGCACGGCCGGGCGGTAGCAGTAGACCCCGCCCGTCTGATTGATCGCGACTAAAAGGTCGGACACTGCAGAGAGCGACCGAGTAGCTTCGAAGTTGAGAGCCGCCGCTTCGATCACAGTCGGCAAACGACCCAGGGTATTGGCCTTGGCTGCTGCGACCGACCGGACGAGGTCCTCGCCACCGAAATTGCTCATGAGGTGTTCGGCATAACCCGCAATCACCGCCAAGGCGCCAGGGTCTCCCACATCAAGGGTTCGCCCAAAATCAGTGAGGTCCCGAAGGTCAACCGCCTCCACGGTAACGGCACCACTAATCCTACGGGCGATCCTTCGCTGTCCGGACGGATCCGTACTCTCTCCGATAATAAGGACCTTGGTTTCGCCAGGCGCATCGGCGGATCCGGCGGCAAGTCGTCGCTCTTCGTCGTGCACGCCATCGAGTTGCACCCATTCGATACCCGGTGCGCCGCGAAGATCTATGGGGGTGTGGCTTGCCAGTTTGTCTCGCATGCCGAGCAACCAAGCACCCAGTTCCGGAGATCCGGCGTTGATCCAACGCCATGGTGTCTTGAGCTCTCCCCGTATGGGAAAGTATGCGACAACGTCGTTCCAGGCTGGGAGAGCATCGCCGCCGAAGCCGAATATGGCCTGAAACGGGTCCCCAACTACCACGGTCCGAATACATTGGGCCAGATGCGCAACCATCAGGTGCTGGCGGACCGAACAATCTTGGTATTCGTCCACGAGAAGGCGGTCGTAGCTAGCTTTAAGCAGGTCGGTGATGTGACCCGCCTGGACGAGGCCAGTCGCCGCAGATCGGATAGCTGGGTAGTTCGGCCTGGCGCCCTCGATGATCCTCGGATCGTGGCCGGATCGCAGCGGGAAAGTTGAGATTAGCCGTATCGCGAACCCGTCCAGGGTCGCCAGTCGATACGTTGCCGGAACCACACCAGCCTTTCCAAGACGGGCGCGCAGGGCGGCAACGCCGGCATTGGTATGAGTTAACACCAGGATCGGCTTTGGCCCCTGATGGCGTGAAAGAGCGTCAGTGATGAGCTGAGTCTTGCCGCATCCGGCGGGCGCGACGATCGCGCCGTGGTCGATCTGTAAAAGGTCGATTTCTACCGCCATCAGGCAAACGCCCAGCCCCAAAGGCCGTCGAGGACGTTCGTTAGGCTCGGCTGGCATTGCTGACGGACCGGCCCGATGATGTCGTTGCCGACGGTCTCCATCGCTGATTGAGTTTTGAGCCAGCCGTATCGCGCGGCCGCATTGCCGAGCACAGTGCGGCTTGCCAGCGACAGCGTTCCGGTGGCGAGCTCGGCCTCGATGGTGGCGAGGTTCGTGGCCTTTGCCGAAACGTTCTCGATGTGGGACTGGATGGCATCCCCCTCCTTTATTTCGATAGCCAAGTCTAGCAGCGCCTTGACGGCTCCGCCGGGCACGGCCGCAAAGATCTCTTGCTCAAGTGCTCTGCCGGCTGTCCAGGCGAAGACCTGCCCACCAGCGGTCAGGAACCCCGCTTCCAGGTTGGGCGGAGCCGGCTTGTCGCTGTCGCGTAGAATGGCGACCTGATACCCCAGCGCCTTGAACGCCAGCGCGCGGTTGAACGTCTCGTCTCCATTCCCATTGACCAGGGCGACACCGCGGGTCGCGAGCGCGGCGAAACCAGTTTTATTGAAGTACTGGTCGAGCCCGCGCACGATGCCGATTTCGCTTGCTCCTTCGCAAACGATGATTTTAGTGGCGAGCAGCGCGTGTGGGTTGGATCGGATCGCCCCCTGAACATCACCGCTGTCGCTCGCCCGCACAACGGTATGTCCGGCAGCGCCACCTCGAACGACAAAAAGCTGCGTCGCGTTGAGCTCGGTCACGACCACTGGCGAATGGCTGGTGGCGAAAATCTGCACCGGCGGAACCTGCTCCTTTGCACCCAGCGTTGACAGCAACCGGATGATCCGATGCGGTTCGAGGCCGTACTCCAGCTCGTCGATGAGGAAGGTCATCGTCGAGGCGGAAGCCCTGCGCTGAAGGGCTGCGATCAAGAGCCGCGACGACCCCACGCCTAGGGATCGCAGTGGAACGCCGATCTCATCGTGTAGCGAGATGGTGCCCGCGTTGAAGGTGACTGAGCCCGAGTCAAGCAAGGCCTGTATGACTTTGCCCACTGGCAGACCCAGAGCAGTGGCCTCAGCCAGAATAAGCTTCAGCGGCGGTTCGAGCTCCTTGAGCTTGGTCGTGTCAAAACTCTGACGCAGTTCCCGCGCGGCGCGCATGAGCTCCGCCTGGGCGTTGCCCGTTCCATCCGTGAGCTTGCTCACGACGGAACCGCGCCGCCAGCTGAGATGACTGTCCCCGGTCGCACCCAAACGCGCAGGCGCGATACGCACCCTGTCGGCCCAGGCGAGATTCCGGAATCGCCCCATCGCTTGCGCGCGTGGAGAGACGAGGGTCCACTCCGGCTCGAGGTCCGCTTGAACGGTCAATTGCACGGTGAGTGCGGGTTCGAGCCCCGTTCCCGGCTCGGGTTCGACCGTACAGGTCGCGGCGTTGAAGCCGACTAGGAAGTCGCCGTAGGTGTCGATGCTTTTGAGCGGCTCGTCGAGTTCGCCGAGAGTGACCGCTATCTGGATCGGTTGAGTAACGTCGAGCCCGTGGAAGTCACTGTCGGTGAACGTCGCCGAACGACGGGCCCCAAGGCATAAATCGATCGCATCGAGGATGCTCGACTTTCCGCTGTCGCCCGGCCCTATCAGGCAGTTGATCCCGGAGGACGGCAGCCACGTCAGTTTCTTGATCGACCTGAAATTTGAAATGTCGATCGCTCGTATTAGCGTCATTAGCCCCCGCTCTCAGGCCGAAAGGCCCAAACCGCCTTGGCGCGCGATCGGCTTCGCCACAAATGTGTCAGCGTCCAAGCCGGCTTGGCGCAGGAATGGTGCCTCTGAAAGCCGGGCATATAGATTGAGCATCCGAGTCTCGGCACGCCGGATGAATGTCTCATAGGCCATCGGGATGATCTTCGTGCGTCCCTCCTCGCGCACTCCTTCGCGCGGCGTCAACCTCGATCCCAAGACGAAGCAGGTGACACGCGTCGCATCGTCTATCAGACCTTGAGTCTGCAGTTCGACGACATATTTCCACGCTTGGTTCTTCTGATCCATTCCGATCGCAACGCCCGGCCTTTTCAGCTCGACGACGACCAGGTGCTCAACGCCGATCACCTCATGCTGATCGTCAAAGGCGGGGCGAGCAAATAGACCCACGCTGCCATCAGGAAGGATGACGAAGTCTGGCCGGTTGAGACTTCCCTGTCCCGTCCCGCCGAGCAACCGTCTGATGACCTCCGACATGCCGCGATTGGACGTGAACTCGATACTTTCGAACTCGGGGCCAAACACCCACAGGCTCCTCTCGATAAGAGGCTGCAGCTCGCGCACCTCATCGGCGCGCTCATCGCGAAGCTTATCGTGTAGTTCGCTGATCAGCTTTAACCGGCTTTGAATCTCGTCAAGCGCCAGCTTTGCGGTTGCGACACTCCAATCCGCTAGAATGCCATCCAGTTGGTCAATCTCCCCCGGATGAAGACCGTGCAGCCGTGCGAGCAAGCTGTATTGTGATGAAGACGCTTCCAGATTGGCGAGAATGCCAGCGACCTGATCGATCTGCTCGGAGGATATACCAGGGCAGGTATCGACAACTTGCTCGACAAAGTTGTTCCACCGTTCGCGCGCGCTCGGCGCGATCCTAACGACGGTGGAGGCATAGCGTTCGCGAACCGCCTCCTTGGTCTCCAAACGACGCTCGGAATTGAACGCGGCAATTTCCTGGCGAATCTTATCCTGCACGGCCATCTGGGTCTTCTTCCAGACATCATTAGTAGGCTGGAAACCCGACCAGTCCGGTAGGATAGCATCGGTGTCGGCCAGGAAATCGGCAAAGACGATGAACGTGAAACGCTTGGCTTCGCTCGTCCGCCCATCGAGTACGCGTTCGTAGTCAGTCCCGCGCCAGCCGCAATCGCCTACCAGCCGATTGTTGACGTGCCAGGCGATGCCGTGCTGCCGCGTCGTTCGATCGGCGCGCTGAGAGTCAATCATGAAAATTGTGGCGCGGCCGATATCGAGGATATCGACGAAGCTCTTCCGCAGGAAATCATGCGGAATGTCGTCGAAGGTGACGGGGCGGCCGTCCAACGACACCTTGAAGTTCGGGTCTGTCAGAAAGCGCGTTCCAAGCACCTCTCGAACATCGGCCGCGGTAAGTCGAAGTCGCGTCGGTTCCACGGCCCGGATTTCTACGCCGTGCCCGGTGCCTTGCTCACGCTTGATGACTTCCCAATCGAACGGGCGCTTCCCGCCCCGCGAAACCCGATAGGTGACTTTCTCGTCGGCTGCCTCGATAACGATCTCGTAGGGATTGGAAAAGGCAAAGCCGCCGTGTCGACCCCGACCATTGTGTCCATACACTCGGCGTGGGGCCAATTCCATAAGCTCTGCGGGTGGGGAAACATACTCGCCCTCAGCTATCACCCGATTATAATCGAAGACGCCCCAGCGCTGCTCGAACTGCGCGGCCGTCATGCCACGGCCATTATCTTTGATCGAGAATTTCCGGGCGCCGTCGTTTGTCGGCCAGGTTATGTCCACCTGTGTCGCGTAGGCATCCCAAGCATTTGCGACTAGTTCGACCAAGGCAACCGAAAGATCCGAAATAATTGGGCCGGCATGACGGTCCAAGAACCGCTGATCGAATGCCAAAAATTGCTGTTCAGATGCCATCGCCACCCCCTTCACCTGCTTAGCAGAGGGATCGGCATCAGCCCACTTAAATAAGCAGCCTGCGATACAGCATCGGCCTTTTCAGCAAGTCTGTTTTGTTGGACCGTTATCCAGAAGCGGCCTGACCGCTTGCGGCCCCTTCCCAGTCATTGAACCTGCCCCAGAGAAAAGTGTTCAACATTGACAGCAACGTGCCATTCCATCGCCACTAGTCGCTGTTTTTTCGTGATGCGCTGGTGTGCCATGAGACTGGATCGTCAATCCATCGATTGACATCGGATTCCCGCCAGCCCGCCCCGTTGATGCTTATCTTGATCTGAGCGGGGAACGTGCCTTCGGCGATCTTGCGATAGATGGTTGAACGGGACAGGCCGGTCCTGGCGATGACGGTTTTGAGGCGAATGATACGATCCGGCTCGGGCATAGCTTGCCTGCTTCTCAGTGGCTGTTGCTGGTATCTATTGGGACAGACAGGACGGACCGAGTGCTGGAGGCAATCAGGTTTGTCGCTTCAGCCGGTTGCGGAGTGGAAACGGCGGCAAATCGGCATGACTTAGATCCCAATGCCCTGCCCCTTTCCGATGCCATGGCTTAGGGCGAGTTCCGCGCCCAGGCGACGACCCGAATCCACGTTGATCCCAAGGTCGCGCTTGCGGTTTGATAGCAGGGATTCAAGCTGCGGATCGCGTTCGAGGCTCTTGGCCATATCGGAGATGGCCGAGCGCGTTGACTTGTAGCCGGACATGTCGCCGGCCTGATATTGCTCCCGTCCCGTCTGATCGAGCTTTTGCCAACGTTCCACGAAACGGTCGGCGCGGCGGCCGGGATCGAGGTCCATCCCGGTGCGAATTTCCGTTTCAAGCTGGAGAGCAAGCACGACGCGGCTGACGCGGCCGGCGCCCGCTTCGCGGACAAGGTCGGGATTTTTCACATAGGCCGCTTCGGCATCGCGCCAGCCATACGGCCGAACCTTCTCGAAAGCGCTACGGGCATCCTTCAGTTCGTGCATCTGGTCGGGACTGCCCTGCCCGTCCGCGTTTCCGGTACTGAGGATCGCGTCGATAGCGCGTGCGTGACGCACAAGCGCTTTCGTACGAGCGCTGCGCAACGCCGCTTCCGCGTCCACCGGCACGTTGGTGTCGCGTGGCACTCCCCTGGCAGCAGGATCTCTTTCCGGCGTCCGGCCTGCATCTCCGATCCGCGTCCCGACACTTTCCCTTCCCGGCCCAGGTCCATGTACCTGCATGGGCTCGCCGTCTGCGGGCGAGCGCAACCCGTCCAGCAGTCCTCCAATCCTGTCGCGCAGCTTCTCCGGAACGATCCGACGCACGATCTCGACCAGGCGCTCGCGGAACGTGATGCCGCGCCGCTCGGCATAGCTCTGCGCCGGGTCGACCTGCTCGTAATCCGACGCCATGTCCTTGGCGCGGTCTCGTGACAGTGTGCGGATGAGCCGGTCGCGTGTGGCAAAATCATCGCTACCGTAATGCATGTCCATCATGTCTCGATGCCGCGACAGGGCGACGTAGCTGCTATGTGCATCCATGCCCGGCGTGGCGAGCACATGGGTCCGGTCGACGGTCATGCCCTGGGCCTTGTGAATGGTCGCGGCATAGCCGTGGTCGATGTGCGCGTAATCTCTCAAGTCGAACCGCACCGACCTGCCATCGTCGACGCGAACCGTCATGCTCTGTGTGCTGACTTCCTCCACGATGCCCAGCGTGCCGTTCTTGACGCCAAGCCCCCGCTCGTTGCGCAGGAACATCACCCGGTCGCCGCTGGCGAAGTTTCTTGGGCCGCGTTCGACAGTCACTTGCACTTCGTCGCCGAAATCGCCGGAAGCGCGCAGCCGCTCGCGCGCTGCCTGATTGATTGCACGCACCTCGTCGTTTGTGTGGGTGAGGATGATCCGGCTTGCCTCTGGATGCGCCTGCCTGTCGCGATCCCAGCGCTCGACGAGTTCAGCTCGTGCTTCGTCGCGCGTTGCAGACTGATGCACCATGCCCTGCGCGTCATAGGCGCTGATCGCAGCATTGATCCTGCCGGTTGCCAGATCGCGCGTGGCATCGCGCTGCCAGTCCTCGCGCTGCCGACGCACCTGGCCGATTTCAACGCCGCCATGACGCTCATGGATGGAACGGAATGCAGCGCCGGCTTCGATTGCCTGCAACTGCTGCGGATCGCCGACGAGGACGACTTTTGCGCCAACGTCCGCCGCATGGGAAAGCACGCGCTCCAGCTGGCGCGTGCCGACCATGCCGGCCTCATCGATCACCAGGACATCGCGGGCGGTGAGCAGATCCCTGCCCTGTCCCCAGCTATGCTCCATGCTGGCGATGGTGCGCGAAGAAATCCCGGAACCGCCTTCCAGATTCTCGGCGGCAATGCCGGAGAGGGCCGCGCCGCGAACCTCGTAGCCCGCCGCTGCCCATGCCTGGCGCGCAACGCCCAGCATGGCGCTCTTGCCGGTGCCGGCAAAGCCGACGACGACACCAAGACGGCGACTATCGGTGATATGCGCCAGCGCATCGGTCTGCTCGCCGGTCAGGACAAGACCGCGTTGCGCAGCCCGCGCCAGCGCTGCCTCGCGATGTGCGTCACTCACTGCGTGTCGCTCGTCCAAATAGATACGCTCCGCCGCGCGGTGAAGGCGCTGTTCGGTCTCGATCATCTGCCTTGTGGTGAAGCGATCTTCGCCGCGCCTGTCCTTGCCGAGTTCAATCAGATCGGATGCGTTGCCGATGGCTGCGACCACCGCGTTGAACTGCTCCATTCCGTCGCTGTGCCGATGCGCAAACTTCGCAATGTCCTTTCGGGTGAAGGTCGATTGCTGATGCGTAATGGCATCCAGCGCCACGGATGGATCGGCAATGATGCGCGCACCATTGTTGCGCGCGATCTCGCGATGCAGTTCGGCGCGATCTGCTTCACTATCGCCAGCGGCAACGCCATTGCCCTCGATGCGTTGCGCCGGCGCACCAATTTGGGTTTGCGGCTCCAGTGAAATGCCCTGCGCTTCCAGACTGCGATGATCGATGCGGGCGTCGATGTCGAGTTCGGCAAGGCGCTCATTGGCCAGCTCCGCCCACCGCTCGCGCCAGCGCTCGACCATCTGGGTAGCATTCCAGTCTCGAACCTTCGCGCCAAAACCGGTCTCGTCCACGGACCGCATCGTCAGCATGACATGGGCATGCGGCTTGGGACTGCCATCCTCTGCCCTGTCCCAGTGCACATTGAGATCAGCAACCATGCCCTTGCTGACAAACTCGACTTGTACAAAGTCGCGCGCCAGTTCGATGCCTTGCGCCTGGCTGAGTTCGCGCGGCAGCGCAAACTCGACCTCACGGGCAAGCTGCGCATCCCTGCGCACCTCGAACGCCTCGACATCGTTCCACAGCCTCTCGCGGTCGCGCCACGCCTCCGGCGCACCTTCCGGCAGCATCACCTCGGAATGGACGACACCGCGTTTGGCCGAGAAATCATGGCTTCGATCAATCCGCTCGTCACGCAGCCGCGAAGCCGAACGGTAGGCGGCCGACGCGACAGCACTGCTCCCAGCCTTGCGGCCAATGACCTTGACGTGAAGATGATAGATCGCCATCGCGACCAGATCATTTGCACGGCAAAGCCCACGTCGGCACGACGTATAAGCGCGCCCTCCCTCGAAAAATTCTCGGGATGGACCAGCCCGTCCCGGGCTGTCTCGGTAACCCTGAAGCCTTCCGGCAGGCGCTCAACTATCATCCAGAGACCGACAGTCAATGGAGACAGCCATGCGAAAACCACGAGACTTCGACGCCGAACTGAAGGCACTGGAAGAAAAAGCGCGAGAACTCAAAACGCGAAAGGTCCAGCAACTTGGCGAGCTGGTGATCACCACCGGCGCCGATCAGCTCAGCACCGACGAACTGGCCGGCGCGCTGGTCGCAATCACTGAGACGAAAGACGCCGCGAAGCGTGAGGCATGGGCCAAGCGTGGAGTGATGTTTTTCGAGAGCCGGTCACGGCGAATTGCTCCGGCATCTCAGCACAACCCTCGCGGCGCTCCAGCACAACCGAGCAGCTCACAATCGCCGGCAGGCGGCACGGGCTCGCAATGACATGCGCACCTGGCAGGTCGAGCGTCGCCAGCGCACCCGGCATTTGATCGAACTCGGCGGGCTCGTCGTTAAGGCAGGCATCGTTGATCTGACCAAAGACGATCGCGCTACGATCTACGGCGCGCTGCTTTGGATCGCAGCCAAGCTGCAGAGCGATGAGGGCCAGCAAGTGCGCGACTTATGGGCCGCGAATGGGAAGCTGGCGTTTGATGCGGAATCGCGTGAAGAGCGGATGGGACGTCGTACATAGCGGTAGGCGCCGAACAGCAGGCTATCCAAAGCCACCCCACTTACATAAATCGCGCGCGGCAACCGACCACTGCTCCGGATTAGATCGTGATACCTCTCAGTGTGAAAATCGTATTTCACACTGACGCGGGCATCCGATACTGCCGCCGGGCGAGTGAGAACGCCCTTCACACGGGTGGGGTCGCAGATTAAATCCGTGCATCGCCCACCATCCAACGACCTGATTTCGTTCGAAGCACGGGCGCTGATAATGATTCCGACACCTCGCTGTCGGATTGTTTGTATGCATACGACGTTTCCGACGTGCGGCGCTGTTACCTGGACGCGGGATGGTCGGCAGACAACCTTCACAGACTCCCCCGCCGACCTAGTCGGCGTATGGGTCGAGCGCATCAAGGGCTGTCTGAACATCAACAAGGATAGCACTAGCGGGCTTAATATAGACTCTGTTGCCGAAGCGGGTGGAGGGGTGTGGGCAACCAAGGAAGTGGCTGATGGGGCGTCGACCGGGAAGCGGATCGCATGCATCGAAATCGACGTGCCGGAAGGCCAAGGCCTCGAAGGGGAGGCAGGCCGATGAAGAGCACCCGCCAACCCGAGCTGGAGGGGTGCAAACCGCACCCCATGAAGTTCAAGGAAACCCCGACGGTCAACGCCAGCGGCACGCCCCTGGGGCTGTGCGAGAAGTGCCAAGGCTCCGGCGAGATCTGCACTGCCGAACGCACTACATTCGACAAGCGCACTGGCGCCCCCACGAAAGAGAGCCTTCCCAAGTTTGCCGGTAACCTGCGGGCCAAACGCGAGAGGGGGGTATACAGTTCTCAGCAAACCCTGCACGGCCTGTCGCGGCGCGGGCCTTGTCACCAGGGGAGGTCCCAAGTCATGAGTAGCTGGCAACACCTCATCGCCCTGCCCTTCACGATGTGGGGCAAGCGCCCTTATGACGCAAGGCTAGATACGCCCACGGCACAAGATATTGGCCCTAGGGTGGGCCTGATAATGCGCGCCGCTCTGTTCGGCGGGAAGGCGCCGCCACAGACGAAACACCAGAATTCCCGCAAAACCCGCGGCACTGGGTTCTCGTGCGACAAGGCCACATCACTCAGATCGAGCTTGCCAAAATGGCGACTGCTCGCCCGGCAAGACCATCATGCGGATGCGGCAGGACGGCGTGCTGTGCGCCGATCCCAGCGACCCTAAGGGCTTCCGCATGGCGCCCAACGCCAGCGGACACGGCCATCACAAGGTCTACTTGTGGAACGGCAAGCTTCCGGCCGGGCTGGAGTGGTGCGATAAACCGCGTGGCAATCGGTAGCATGGTGGAAATGGAAAGGGGCACCTCGCGGTGCCCCTCCATTTAACTACCGAAGTAGCCGATCAGGAAAACGACGATCTTGAGGACCGTCTTTAGTTCCAGCTTAAGTTCAATGTTGACGCGGATAACCATTCTCTTGGCATTTCCGGGTCTGCAGGCGCCGACAGTACCCAATGGGGGTTAATGTCGAGATTTCGAAATCCAATTCAGGTTTTGGTGCAACCGGTGGGCGTGGCCACGCCACTGTCAGTTGCGGCGTTTGAAATTTGATTTTGATTTTGAGTTTTGCTGAGCTGATGATTTTTCGCTGATTGGGTGCTGTGTTTTTTGCGCTTGCTGATTTTGCTGATTTTGATCGGTTTTAGCTGGATTTGATTTTGCTGATTTGATCGGTTTTTGCTGATTTGTGCGCTAGATGATTTTGCTGATTTGTTTTTGCGATTTGCGGTTTGCTCATTTCGGCGCGCAGTGCGCCAAACCGTAAATGGGAACGCCTCCGCCCTACGTCAAGGGCGCCCAGCAAGCTCCTAGCGCGGGAGACATATTGGCGACAAGAACCGCGGCGAATCTTCGCCATGACCCGCGCCGAAGCTAGAGCAGCCCTGATCCGCCAACTCGATGGCATGTCCGCCGAAACGGCAGAGCTTGCCCGCGATACAGTCAGGATCTGCGACGCGATTGAAGACGACGACGATTATGTGAACGATGCGCAGACGTTCATGCGAACCCTTCAGTTTGTAGAATACATGATGACTGGCGTGAGGCCGAAGACCGACACGGTGCAGTGACCAGTTGCTCAGCCCTCCGCCTTGTAGTTCTTTGCCTTCTTTTTCGCCTCATCCTTACCGTGCTTGGCGGCGAGGTCTTTGGCCTGCTGAGGTGAGACGTCCGTGGTTTCGGCCATCTCCTGAGCTTCTTTGTCGGAAAGGTCGGTATCTGTCCTAGCGGGATTCTTGGCCATTTTGGAACTCCTGTTCGGAGACCTAACGAATGAGCGACAACGGCGTTCCCCTTCGGCAGCCGAAGTCTGCTGCCTTTGACGCATTCTTAGTCTCCGCGGATATACTGCTCGGCGAAGGGGCGATTCGCGGAATGTCGGGCAGGCTTGTGGAATTCTTCGGCTATGCGCCGCTTGACCCGGAAGGGTTGAAGCACGCGGCGGCGAAGACGTGCCCGTTCGTCAAAGCCCAGTGCATCAAGCCCAATCACGGCGGATGCACGCTTGAACTTGGTAACGAGCAACCAGTTATCATCTGCCCAAACAGGCTATACGCGAACGAGCACGCCATTCTCGGCGACGTTGCCGTGCAGGCGTTTGGCGCCGGCGTTAACCTCACCTCTGCCCAGGCGATCGAGAAAGCCAAGGCCGATGGCACACTCACTGGCAAAGAGGTCGCCGTCTTCGGAAAATACTGGGGTTCTGAACTGTCCATTCCCAAGCCGAAGACAGACGAAGAAGACGACACGGGCGGCTTTTACATCGACTATGTGCTGGCCCGCCTCGATACCACCGGCGCAATGGCGGAGTTCACCGCTTGTGAGATCCAGACCATCGATACGACTAACAGCTACCGCGAACAGGTCGCGGCTCTTTTGAAGGGCGAGCAGTTCGTCGATGACAAGGGCCGAAGCCCCGGTTGGACGAACGCGGGCCTGAATTGGGCCAACGTCTCCAAGCGCATCCTCCCCCAGCTGATTTACAAGGGCTACGTCCTTCGTCGCGAGAAGTACTGCGGTAAGGGCCTGTTCTTCGTTTGCCCGACCGCGGTCCTGAAGCGCATCCGCGCGCGTCTTGGGACGAAAATGCTGGAATACCCGATCGCCGCGGGCACGATCACGTTCCAAGCCTACGATATCGGAGATCCTGTTCCGCTCGGGCAAACCCGCTCGCTCGTGAAGGGTGAAACGTTCACGACCACCGTAGAACAGGTCGCCTACGCCTTCGTATCGCCCGTGAACCTTCCCGAGATGGGCGTCTACGAGAAAGCTATCGTGAAGGCTTTGATTCCGAGGGTGCCTGGTAAAAAGAAAGCTATTCCGCCGCAACCAGCCTAGGCCGTTCCTCGATTACGGACCGGATCGTCTCTCCTATACGCCGCCCGAGCAGCGGAGGAACGGCATTCCCCACCTGGATGTACTGCTCCGTCCTACTTCCCTTGAAATCGAAGAAATCTGGGAAGGATTGAAGGCGAGCCGCTTCGCGGACCGTTAATGCGCGGTCCTGTGCAGGGTGAAAAAAAGCCCCCCAATGGGGGTCACACTTTGTGAGGATAGTGGATGCGAGCCCGCCCCACCTGAGGCGCCCGTAACGCTTGGTATGATCAGAACGCTTTGCGCGCTTCATGCCTTCGGGAAGAAGTTCGAATGGAATGTCGCGCCACGATCCGCCTTCGGGAATGTGCTTCATACGGGTCAGGTTGACCGAGGACAGCTTTGCGGCCCAGTGATTGGTCAAAATAGCCGCGTTGCCACGGATCTCTCTCTGAAAAGCCGACGCCGCCTTTGTGCGGTATTTGGAAAGCTCAGAGCCCTCGCCATTCCCAAGCGCGGGGAGGTCAGAGATTGCGTCCTTGACCGTCACGAACGGCAGCAGGCCAGGTCCATGAGTACGTTCCGGCCAGACAATAGGAAGGCCAAGGCGATTTCCGATAAAGACGATACGGCGCCGCTCTTGGGGAACGCCATATTCCTCGGCTTTGAGGATTTTGCTCTCGACGTGGTAGCCGAGCTTCCGGAGACCGTCCACGACCGCATCGACTGCACCGCCGCCGCCTGCCGAGGTCATGCCGGTGACATTCTCCAGCACAACCCATTTTGGCTTAACGCCTTTCACGATACGCAGGTATTCCAGATAAAGGGACGCCCGGGGATCATGCAGGCCGCGTTGATGGTTGTAGACCGAGTACCCTTGGCACGGAGGTCCGCCGACCAACACGTCCAGCTCACCGGCCTTGAGCTTCGCAGCTTTCAGGAAGTCGGCGGCGGAGTGGTTCTGGATCGGGCCGGGCAGGAAAACGGCTTCGCTATGCGTTGCCGCAAACGTCTCCCCGGCACGGTCATCAAAGTCGCTACCTGCCAGCACATGGAAGCCCGCCTGGCGAAACCCTTCGGATAGGCCGCCAGCACCACAGAACAGATCAATTGCTGTCAGGGAGGTCATATCAGAGGTGTTTCCATGCCTTAGAACGAACCATAAACGAGTCGATGATGTGGCAAAAGTGGTTAACGGGGGATTTTTCCCCTAAGGCTTTGACATGGACAGAATTCCGAGTGCGCAACGTAGCGCAAATATGCGGGCGATCACGAGCAAAAATACCGCGCCAGAGATGGTTGTACGCAGGATTTTGCATCGGCTAGGCTACCGCTATCGGCTTCACGCCAAAGACCTTCCGGGAAAACCTGACATCGTGTTCCGGCAGCGGAAGAAGGCGATTCTGGTGCATGGCTGTTACTGGCATGGCCATGGGTGCAAGCGAGGCGGACAGGGGGCGAAAAGCAACACCGGCTACTGGGGACCAAAGATCGCGAGGAACAGGGAACGCGACGAGAAGGCCCTATGCGCCCTTCGTGATGCCGGTTGGGATGTGCTCACGATCTGGGAATGCGAGGTTGCCGACAATGATCTGACAGAGCGGCTACAGGCATTTCTTCCTGAAACGTCCTGTTCCTGAGTCCTAGGCCGCCTTCGCGGCCACAGCCAGCCGCCGTTCGATTTGCTGCGACGCGACCTGCGCCTCTACCAGCATGCGCTTTATATCATCGAGCCGCTGCCAATATTGGTCCCAGAGTTCCGCGCCTACCGTCTCGCGCAGCTTGTCGATCGGCATAGCCTCAGCCGCACCGGCCTCTCTTTCGAAGGCCTCCAGCCGTTTGACCCGTTCGGCCACATCCAGAGTGCCCTTGCGAGTTGGCGAGCCTTTGGCCTGGCTCAACATCCAACGCTTCCAGTCAGCGGCCCCTTTGGATTGGTTGCAAGGGCCGCAGGATGGCACAAGGTTGCCTGTAGTGTGGAAGTGCCCCGAGGGTCGCCCCGCCTTCACCAGGCCGCGCAGGTGATCCTTGTCGGTTGCCAATGCGCCGCAATACACACATTCCCTCTCATTAATGCCAGCGGCTTGATACAGCCTGGCCTGCATCTCGGGATCGACCTCGCGGGGTATGATTGCGTGGACGAAAGCGTGGGCAAGAGAAGTTCCGCGCCCGGTAATTGTCGGTCTTGCAGCCATTACACTCCTCACCTCAACGAGATTGCAGCCTGCGGTCCCGGCTGATAGTTCTTCCTACGGGGGATTCACTATGAGCGCATGGATTTTCTTCACCGTCACAGCCATCATCTACTTCGGGCTAAACTATGCCCTGAAGACGGAAAAGGGTTGGCCGGGGAACACACGGTTTCACGACCTGATTTCTCCAAAATCAGGAGATTCGGCTTCCAGCTTTTACAAGCTGATGGTGGGGGGAATAGTTGTTATCGTTGTCGTGTTCGCGATGGCGGTGATTAACCTCGGCGACACTAAGGATATGGGCACGTTCGGCGACTTCGTCGGTGGCGTCATCAATCCTATCCTGACGTTCTTCACCTTCGTCGGCCTACTCATTACGATTGTTCTTCAGCAGAAGGCGGCTTCGAGCGCCGACCTGGCGGCCCAAAAAACTGAAGCCACACTTACCGAGCAGCTCAAATCCCAAAAAAGGCAGAGTTTCGAATCCACATTTTTCCAGATGCTCAACCTGCACAACACCATCGTCAGTTCGATGGACATTCGCCGCTTCCAACGAGAGGACGGGTCGACGCCCAGTGACATAAAGGGCCGCGACTGCTTCGAGCTTTTTAGCAAGGAGCTTCGCGAACACTACGACCTTCGCATCAACATCCCCGAAATTGACCGCATCCAAGCCGCGTACCAGGAATTCTGGTCAGAGTGGCAGCAGGATCTCGGCCACTATTTTAGATACCTCTACAACGTCATTCGTTTCATCCACGAGAGCAACGTTGGGCACCTACGGTATATGAAACTGCTTCGGGCACAGCTGTCTGACTACGAGCTGCTTATACTGTTTTACAATTGCCTTACCCCTAAAGGGCACAATTTCAAACAGTTCGTCGAGAACTACTCCCTGTTCGACAACCTTCCGTATGAACTTGTTTTTGACCCCTCGCATGAGGCCTTTTACAACCCCTCGGCCCGCCACGACAATTTGTCGAAGATGGCGAATGATGACACCTTGGATAGCACTGCAACTATCGGTTGGCGGCAATAGAAGGCAGCCCGCAGCCTGCTCATTCCAGCTCCCGCATTTCCATCTCGTACCTGCCGTCGATGATTACTCCGATCGCGGTCCTGATTCGGAGCTCTTCTAATATCTTGCCCATTGCACGGCGCTGCTGATCGCCCAGCACCATTACTCGGTCCAGCCCCCAGTCGGGATCGCCCTCAGTGCATTCCATCATCCGTCGAAAGATGTCGTCCGTCTTCCGGGACAGCAATTGTTCAGGCCTGGTATTCGGTTGCTGGACCACCTCCGTGGCCCTCACTGCGTCCACTCCCTCCGGCCCATAGAGCCAGACGTACGAATCATCGGAATGCCTCAACATCCGACGGCACTGTCTATGCAGGCCCACCATCTCCCGTGGAGACCTGTAGACCTCACGCCACTTGGCCTGCACAAAGATACCTTTCGAAAAGCCATCTTCTGCAAAATCCATGATCCCGATGTACAGATCTATGCCCGTCGGCTTTTCGAGCGAACCACGCCCCTTGTCGGGGAGTTCTTGCGTCACAACTCGCACGCGGCGATTCAGGACAGCTTTATTCCGCAACTCCTTTTCGAGGAGAGCTGCGATGCGCGATGTGACCTGATGCTCTTGCGTGGCCGCTTCAAAGTGCTCGGACACCACTTCGTCTATTACGCTCCTTAGGATAGCTGCAACCATATCGCGCTGACGGCGTGTAAGCATAGTGTCCTCCCCACCCCTTCCCTTACCTCAGACCAATAGAAAAGGCAGCCCCGTAGGACTGCCATTACACAACTTCAGTCTAGCGTGCTGGGACGTTGGACTTCGCGTTCAAGAGGTGCTCAGCGCGCGGATTGGCCTTGGCTTCGTTGTAGCCCATGTTAGCGGCGCCAAAGATTGCAGCGCCAATGAACAGAATGAAAATTATAGTAACATCTTTCGATTGATTAAGTGTTTTAGCGTCTCGCTATTACTTGTTGGTGTCAAACGTATTTGTTGGCGGGCTCATTCTTATGCCGGTAGGGTAAAGGGTGAATATCTCTTTAGGCCGCCCGCCATAAAGCGCCGCAAGGCTACTACCGACCGGCGCGTGGCGGAGAAGCCTATGGACCGTGCCACTGGCGCTCACTACTTCCAGCAAAAGGAGGTGAAGCTCAAGTCGGTCAAGTACGACCCAAAAACCTTCAAGAAGGTCTCTGAGGAAGAGCGGGGCGATTTGGTCACGCTGGAGATGACGGTGCCGTCTTTCGCCTAACGCTTTTTAAGCTGCCTGCCAGACTTGATTCAATATCCGTGCAGCAAGTGCAGCTTTGTCTTGCGGCAAGAAACGACCGTAGTGATGGGCCACCATGTCGGGTGTGTCCTGGATCGCGTAGCTTGCCTGCTCATATGAGCCAGTCTGCTTCAGTATGTGCGTCGCCAGCACGTCACGAACATTGTGCGGCCCATGCGGGAGGAGACCGGGGATCGCGCCGCGCTGAGTATGCGGGTTGTAGATGCCATATCGCTGGATGGTCAGGCGCCATGCCTCATAGAATGTGTTTCGATCGTACGCGGCGTCCTTGCTGGTCGCTTTCACCGTTTTGATGAAGAAGGTGCCGGGGTCTTCCGTCCCTCCAAGGAGCACTTGGCGATGGCGATCAATATACGCTTCGATGTGCTCGTATAAACCACCCAGGTTCGGCAGGACGAGCCTAAATGGCTTACTCCCGAAAAAGGATGAGTCCGCGTTCTTGAAAGCGACCGAAGGAATTAACACCTCCCACCCGCTTTCGCGTTCGCTCCAGCGGAGTTCACCGCGCTTCATGTCGGCTAGCTGACGCTCAGATCTCGGTAGTCTCCCACGTTCACTGACCATCAGCTGGCGCAGGTTCTTCTGCCGCAACCCAAGATGCAGCCCGAACCGAAGCATCAGGAACGAGCGCACTGCTTCGGCGGCAGGGCGGCGATGGATGCGTTCATCAGGCATAAGCCGAAGAATCTCTTCCGTGATCTTTCGATACTCGCCGACTGGGCTATCGGCCTCAAGCACAGGCATGATCGGTTCAAAGGGATCACGATGCACACGCGCGATGCGCTGAATCTCCTTCACGCGGGAGGAGGCGTGCTTGAAGTAGACATCGCAGGCGTCGTCCCAATCCCCGCGGGCGCGATCAATGTCGGTCTGTGAAACTAGCCCGTTGATCGGGCGGATTCGCGACGACAGGTTAGGATGCTGCCTCAGCCAGCCCGTGTCTTTGCGGGTGAGTGCGAGCGAAATTCGCAGCATGTCCACCTCCCATGCAGTGTAGAACCCGCGCCGCCTCTCTCGCCATTGCACATACCAGTCCCAGACAGAGGGGAAGACGAGCAGGCCAAAAGTCACATGCTGCGCCGGAACGCCATAGCCACGCACCGGTCCGCGCGGATGCGCGGCCAACGCACCGAACATCAAACCGAGATGCTCAACTTTCTGCGATGCCGTCTCCTCGCCCCAAACACCGTTGCGCTGCAAACCGAACGCAGTGAGCGTCGCAGTCTTGAAGCGGATCAAATCCGCCATTTCCATGCTAAGGCTAGGTGGCGCGTCTATGACGCCGGACATCAAGTCGGGGTCAGTGAACTGTGACCCATCATCGTCCTGTTGCTCGCGCTGAACTCGACAGCCGTCATTTGCAGCATCCGACTGACCATAGGTGATACCCGGGAAACGGATGGCGTAACGCTGTTTCAACGCGGCCGCCTGGAATTTCCGATAATCAGTTGACCCGCTGATAATTACGCGCCGAACCCATTCCAGAATCTCTTCCTGCTCCTCGGGACGTCGCGTGTTGAAGTCGTCAGGCAGGTGCCACGCAAGCCGACGGCGTTCAGCCGGGCCGATATCATCGAGAATGTGGCCGGAGGCGGAGCGCGTCTGAAGTGGGAGTCTCGCTTTAAAATACCCTGCTGGAAGACGATAACGACGCTCGATCCGCGCTAGCACTTCAATGCTCGCCACGCCGCGCGGCGATTTTGATCCCTGGAGCCAGTGACGAATTGTCGAGCGGTCGAGACTCTCGTCGTCTCGGACAACAGCCTGATGAAGATGCCAATAGCTGTCGCCATGGCGGCGCATCTGGAAATCCAGCGCCGCCTGGAAGCTGGGATGATCAGACGCTTCCTCGAAAAGTGGTGGTGGGAACTCCTCGATAGCGCGCGGTTTCATGCCGGACTTTTGCCGGTCGACCGCTACTGCAGGCTCCTGCTCTGACCGCTCGAGCTTTTTTTGACGACTTGGAGTTGGCGCCTTCTCTGCCGGCGGTTGCGGACGTTCTCCCTCATGACGCTGCGGTTTAGTGTTGCGACGGCCCGCGATGGTCGCCCGCTTCGGCGCAGCTTTCGTATTTCGAGCGATCGCGTCCAATGCTGGTTCGATTGCGGTCCGGGCAGATCGAAGCGTTTCACCGTCGAGGTCGCAACAAATACCGATTTCTTGCCAATCATAGCCGCGCAGTTTTCGCGGCGGTGTTTTAGCACAGGAGATCAGGTTGAGCAGAAACGCTCTAATGCGGGCACTTTCTTGGGGGGGAAGCAGGGGGTCGAGACGGATACGGCAGAAATCAGAGATTTTGCGGGAAAGCAGTCTGGTATGCGAAGTTTCAGTCATGCGGGCAAGCGATGGGGTTCGTCAGCGTCGGTGGGAGGAGTGCACGCACATACGCGATTCTTGTCGCTTGGAAGGACCAAAGCGCATGTGTTTTACTGAAATTTCGAGCACGACGTGGAACCTCAAAGCACCACGTCAGACTCCTCCGACTTAGACCCGCAGTGAGGGCGTGATCACATCCCCAAAAGGCAGTTTTCATGTTCCGGCCGCGCTCGCGAGCACGCGCAATTCAGCCGGTGCAGCATGGCAGAAAGTTCGAAAAGCTTCCAAGAACCCCAGCCAAACCGGAGGCTGGGCAGGTAGCTCCGCTCCACGAGCTTCATTCGCTCGACGGCAGGAACTACTTCGGAAATAACATCAAATGGTTGTCCGAAGACCTTACAAATTCTGCGTTGGCTCCACTGCAGTTCGATAGATCAGGCTTAGGACGACGGTTGCGTCGTTGATCATCAGCCCATAGAGACGGGATAAATCAGGCAAAAGGAACCACCGATGATCAACGAATCCGATACCCGCTCTGCCGAACTAGCTGAGTTAACAGCCGAAATTGTCTCAGCATATGTCAGCAACAATCCATTGCCGGTGTCTGGCTTGCCGGACGTGATAGCATCGGTTCATGCTTCGCTGTCCGGACTTGGCACGCCGATCCCACCGGTCTCTGAGCCGCAAACTCCTGCGGTCAACCCGAAGAAGTCGGTGACGCCGGACTTCATTATCTGCCTCGAAGACGGCAAGAAGTTTAAATCACTGAAGCGGCATCTTAGCACGAACTTCGGCCTGACATCGGACGCCTATCGGGCCAAATGGAACTTGCCGCACGACTACCCTATGACAGCTCCGAATTACGCCGCTCAGCGCTCGCAACTGGCGAAGTCCATCGGACTTGGCCGCAAGGGCTGAACCCGTCGCACCAGTCAAGAAGGCACCTGGGAAGAGGAAAGCCAAAGCGTAGTTCGCCACCACCTGACGCAACGGAAAGACTCAGCTATGTTTGGAGAGCGGCGGACCTGAAAAGGACCGTCTGGCCGGCGCCATTCGGGCAACCTCCCAGCGAGGGCGCCGGCCTTTTTCCTAGCGGGGCGGCAACTGATACTGTCATCGGGCCGCTTGGCGATGACCGACGGCGGCCTTGGCTCCCAACTCGTGCCGTGGTCACCGAGCGTTTCGGTTGGCCTAGGTCGACCGACCTTGCACACTCCGTTGGCAGTTGGTCCGATTTCTATCCAGACATATCCCCTGCTTCTACTCCCTCACTCAGCGGATTTTATTTCCAATGCACATACCTACTCGTGGCCGCGCAACTGCATGACCAAGGGTTTGGGAGCGTGCTTGAGCCTGCTCTCATGTTCCCGACGTCGGACATTTGGGGAGCTTGATGGACGACAGGAAGTTTTTGACAGCTGAGGAAGTCTCGGAACGCTATCGCGGCACCATTTCTGTTGGAACGCTGCGAAATTGGCGGGCCAAGAGGATTGGACCGGCGTACGTCAAGCTTGGCAAAGCCGTGTTGTATCCAATTGAGGAACTGGAGACGTGGGATCACAAGAATACAGTGGCGTGCCGTGCGTCAAAGCGATTCAGCATGAACGGCGGTGAGTGAGCGTGATTTGTGACGGAGGAGCATCCAACACCGCCCCCAGAAGCCGCCCCTCACGTTCTCGGGTGTACAGATTTATGCAATATCTTTCAACAAGATAGCTTACGGCGAGAGGAAGTTGCACAACCACCCGTCGGGCGATCCGACGCCATCGCGTGCCGATATCGAGATGACCAAGGAGATCATCGACGCGGCCAAGCGGCTGGGCATTTCCGTGCATGACCACATCATCATCGGTCGCAAGGGCTATTCCAGCATGAAGGGCTTGCTGCTGATCTAGATCATCGGCTCGGCGAAGCTATCCGAATGAAAGCAGGCAATTCGCCGGCCCGGTCTTTCGGCTCAAGAATTTGAAAATCGTTCAATTCTGGAACGAATGGCCCGAAATTGAGGCCATATCGCCATAGTTTTCCAAATTCACTCGCAGATTCCAGACCTTTTAGAACATAATTCCGTTGAGGGGCGGCTTTTCCGTTGATACCGTTTGAAACGCTTCAATTGGAACCTGCCATTGCAACGCAAGCGCCCGACCATAGCGGATGTCGCACGCGCCGCCGGTGTCTCCATCGGAACGGTGTCGAACTTCATCAATGGGACCGCCGGCCTGAAGGAGGCCACGCGCGAACGCATCGAAAAGGCGATCGCCACGCTGATGTACCGGCCGAGTTCGTTTGCGCGCTCGCTGCCGGGCCGCGCGCCCCACAGGCCGAAGAATCTCGATCATCTGCCGAGGCTCCTGGTCGCGGGCCGGGTCAGTGTCGACTTTCTCTGCCGCGTCGACGTCCTGCCGCATCGCGACGACCGCATCACAGCCAGCCATATCGAGAAGGCGCTGGGCGGGCCCGCGGCCAATCTCGCGGTTGCCGCCGCCGGTGTTGGGGCGCCCTACGCTCTCGACGTGGAACTGGCGACGGCGGTCGGCGAAGACCCGGAGAGTGACTGGGCGCTCGGCGCGCTTTCCAAACTGGGCGTCCACGCATTGCCGATCCGCAACACGCCCAACAACCGCCTTTCGCAGGCCATCGTGATCATCGAGCGCAATGGCAGCCGCACGATCATCAGTGAACCGTTCGAACTCGGCGAGATCGATCTGACCGCCAATCTGGACATCCAGCCCGAACCGCGCCCGGCCTGTCTTCACATCGAAGGCTTCCACTACGAAACGATGACCGCTTCCATCGCGCGCTTTCATCAGGCCGGCTGGAGGGTGAGCCTGCATTCGGCCGGCCTGCCCAAGAGCGCACGCACGCCTGAAACCTTCACGCAGATGGTCCGGCACATCGACCTGACCTTCATCAACGATGTGATGATGCGGGAGATTTTCGACTTTCGCTCCAGGATGGCGACGATGATCGAAGAGGTGCGGCTGATGCTGGCGCGCATCAAGCCGCGCGGAACGGTCGTGCTCACTCTCGGCGAGTTTGGCGCGGTCGTCTTTCCGGCGAATGGCGGACCGCAGATCGAGGTGCCGGCACTGCCTGTCGACCGCGTCGATGCGACGGGCGCCGGCGACAGCTTCGCCGGCATATTCCTAAGCCTCTGGCTGCATGGTGCGTCGCTGGACGACGCCGCCCGCCATGCGGCGATCGGCGCGAGCCTGACGACCACGGTCGAAGGCGCACAGGGCTACATCGCGGATTTCGCGACTTTGAAGGCTGCCGCTTTGGCGAACAACGCCATGTTGGCAAGCTGAACCAACAACTTACGGGAACCTAGGAGAGTATTGGTCATGGCGAAAACAAGAGTGCTTCTGGTCGGCGAGAGCTGGATGAGTTCGGCGACCCACTACAAGGGGTTCGATCAGTTCGGCAGCGTCACCTTTCACCTGGGCGCGACGCCGCTGGTCGATGCCTTGAAGAGCAGCGAATTCGACCTCGACTACATGCCGGCCCATGAAGCCGTCGAAAAGCTGCCTTTCACCACGGAGGGCCTGTCGCAATACAAGGCCATCATCCTCTCCGACATCGGCGCGAACTCGCTGCTGCTTCACCCCGATGTCTGGCTGCACGGCAAGACAGTGCCCAACCGGCTCAAGCTTCTGCGCGACTGGACGCAGGCCGGTGGTGGCATGGTCATGATCGGCGGCTATTTCTCTTTCCAGGGCATCGACGGCAAGGCGCGCTGGCACCGCACGGCCGTCGAGGAGGCGCTGCCGGTAACCTGCCTCCCCTATGACGACCGGCTCGAGATTCCCGAAGGGTTCCGGCCTGAAATCACCGGTCCCAAGGATCACCCGATCTTTGCCGGCATCGAAGGCGAATGGCCGCTGCTGCTCGGCGCCAACGAGGTCGTCGCTCGCGATCGCGATGACGTCGAAATCCTCGCACGGTTGCCGCAGGATCACGGCGGTCATCCGCTGCTGGTCACCGGCCGCCATGGCCAGGGCCGCACGCTGGCCTGGACGTCGGATATCGGCCCGCATTGGCTGCCCAACAGCTTCGTGGAATGGCCGGGCTATGCGCGTCTTTGGACCAACGTGCTGCGCTGGGTCAGCAAGGCCGTCTAGCCGACCAGCAACCGCCGGGGAACCGCCATGACAGAACCGTTTCTTGTCGCCAGAAATATCGCAAAGCGCTTCGGCGCCCTGACTGCGCTTGCCGATGTCGACCTGGAAATCCGCTCCGGCGAGGTGCTGGCGCTTCTCGGCGACAACGGCGCCGGCAAATCCACCTTCATCAAGATCCTGGCGGGCGCCCATCCGCCCAGCGATGGAAAGCTTCTCATCGAGGGCAATCCGGTGGCTTTCTCCTCGCCCAAGGATGCGGCGTCGTCGGGGATCGCGACGATCTTTCAGGAACTGGCGCTCTCGGAAAACCTGTCGATTGCCGAAAACGTCTTTCTCGGCCGCGAATTGAAACGCTCCATTTTGGGTATTCCCTTCCTGAAGCGCAAGGAAATGCGCCAGCGCGTCGACGGCCTGCTGAAAGAGCTCGACGCGCATATTTCCGATCCGGAAGCACCCGTCGGCAGCCTGTCCGGCGGTCAGCGCCAAGCCGTGGCCATCTGCCGGGCCCTCAATCTGAATGCCAGGCTGGTCATCATGGACGAGCCGACGGCGGCCCTAGCCGTTGCAGAAACCCGCAAGGTCCTCGCACTAACGCGGCGGCTTGCCGCGCGCGGTTGTGCCGTCGTCCTCATCAGCCACAACATTTCCGAAGTGTTCGAGGTCGCCGACCGCATCGTGGTGTTCCGGCGCGGCCGCAAGGTGGCCGAACGGCTGGCGGCCGAGACCAATCACGAGGAAGTCGTTTCGCTCATAACAGGCGCTCATCCCGACGTGCGGGCGCTTGAAAAATCAAACTGAAATGCACGTCCATTCCAGAGAGGATAAACCAATGCTTTCTCAACTCAAAAAAGCGCTCGCCGTTTCCGTGCTGTCACTCGTGGTCGCCACGGCGGCGCATGCCGCCGACAAGCCCAAGGTCGCCTTCGTCCCGCAATTGATCGGCATACCCTATTTCAATGCCATGGAAGCCGGCGGCAATCGCGCCGCGAAGGACCTGGGCGTCGATTTCATCTATTCCGGCCCCGTCGACACCAACCCGGTCGATCAGTTGCAGATCGTGCAGAACCTGATCGACCAGGGTGTCCAGGCGATCTCGGTCAGCGTGCTGGATGCGTCCAGCATCGCGCCCGTCGTCGAGAGCGCCAAGGCCAAGGGCATCAAGCTTTTCACCAGCGACAGCGATGCACCCGACAGCGGCCGTGCCGTCTATGTGGCGCAGGCGACCGACGAAGGGCTCGGCACGACGATCATCGATGAGTTGGTGAAGCGCGTCGGCGAGGACGCCACGATCGGCATCGTCTCCGGCGAGGCGACGGCGTCCAATCTCAACGCCTGGATCGGCTTCATGCAGAAAGAGGCCACCGCCAAATATCCGAAGCTGAAACTGCTCGCTCCGCAATTCGCTGGCGGCACGGCCGAGCGCGCCGCGCAGATATCAGGCGATCTCATGGCCGCCAATCCCGACATCAAGGCCATCATCGCCGTCGCATCCTCGACCTGTCCGGGCGTCGCCCAGGCCATCGAAACCGCCGGTAAGATCGGCTCCGTCATCGGCACGGGCTATTGCAGCCCGAACACGGCGCGATCCTACCTGAAGAGCGGCGCCTTCGGCTTCACCGTGCTGTGGGATCCCGAACAGCTGGGCTATCTCACGGTCTGGGCCGGCAAGCAGTTGATCGACGGCAAGAGCTTCGAAGCGGAAAACAAGATCGCCGGCCTCGAAAAGCCCGCCACCTATGATGCCGCCAAGGGCATCCTGCTGCTCGGACCGCCGGCGGTCTTCACGAAGGACAATGTCGACAAGTTCAACTTCTGAGCCTTGGGATGAACACGGTGCGACAGTTTGGAAACGGCGTTTTGGCCATGAACGGGCGGGAGTGGTCCTTGCTTGCCGCCTGTCTCCTGGCGATCGTCATCTTTTCTGTCGCATCGCCCCACTACGCGACGCCAGGCAATGCGGCGACCGTCCTGCGCAACAGCGTCGAACTGCTGCTGATCGGCCTTGGCATGACCTTGCTGCTGGCCATGGGCGGCATCGACGTCTCGATCGGCATCGTCATGGGTCTGGCGGCAATAGCGATCGGCCGTGTGCTCGGCGCCGGGGGCAATCCGCTGCTGGCGCTCATCGCTGGCCCTGCGGTCGGTGCGCTGCTCGGCTGCGTGACGGCCACCGTCGTCGTCCTCGGTCGCATTCCGGCAATCGTGGGAACGCTCGGCTTGCTTGGCGTCTACCGCACCGCCGTCTTTGTCCTTCTCGGCGGGCAGTGGCTCTCCGGCCTGCCCTCGAGCCTCACCAATCTTCTGGCAACCACCGTACTCGGCATTCCAGTCCCAGCCATCGTCATTGCCATCGCCTATCTGGTCGTCTGGCTGGCGTTGCGGCGAACCCCCTACGGGCCGCACCTGCTGGCGATCGGCAATTCCGAGGAAAAGGCCCGGCTGTCCGGAATCCCCGTGGTCAAGGTACGCTTCATGACCTTCGTCATCAGTGGCGTCCTGACTGGCATTGCCGCCACGTTTTACGTCGCCACCTACCGCAATGTGGAGATGACGATCGGCAGCACGCTGGCGCTCGATGCGATCGCCGCGGTCATTCTCGGCGGCACGAGCATATTGGGCGGCAGATGCAGCTTGATAGGCACGGTCTTCGGTGTACTGCTTCTGAGAATTCTCCAGAATGGATTGCTCTTGATCGGCGTTCCCTCGCTTTGGCAGCCTGTGGTTACCGGTGTTCTCATCATCGGCGTGCTCGGCTTCGAAGCCGTCTCCAACCGGCTGCCGCTTGCCCAATTCCTGCGAGCCCGCGCATGAACAGGATCCGGAACCTGCAGGGCCCCGCCCTCACTTTGGCTCTGCTGTGCGGCCTTTGGCTGGTCGTTATTGTCGGCCTGCTGGCGCTCAAGCCTTCGGTCTTCAATCTCGGCACCGTCACCACGATTTTGCAATTTTCGACGATCCTGGCCCTGGTCGGCCTTGGACAGGCGCTGGTCGTCCTGGCCGGGGGCGCGGGCATCGACCTGTCCGTTGGCGGCGCCGTTTCGCTCTCGGCGATCGTTGCCATGCTTTCCCTGAAGCTGGGGTTGCCGCCCCTTCTGTTGCCGGTCGTCTGCATCCTGGCTGGCGCTGTGCTCGGTGCCTTGAACGGATGGCTGGTGAACGAGCTCGCCCTTCTCCCCTTCATCGCGACGCTGGGAACATTCTTCGTCTATTCCGGCCTCGCGCTTGCGGTCACCGGCGGCGCGGCGCAGTCCGGCGTGCCCGCCTGGCTGCTCGTTTGGGGGCGCGGTGCGATTATGGGCATCCCCGTGCCTTTCCTCACGCTCGCCGTCCCCTGCTTCGCGCTTGCCGGTCTCGTGTTGCTCTCGACGGCCTGGGGGCGCTGGATCTATGCCATGGGCTTCAACGAGCGCTCGGCCAAACTGGTCGGCATTCCGGTCGATCGCGTACGCTTCATTCTCTACGTGCTGAGCGGCGCACTGGCCGGTGCTGCCGGCCTCGTCTCTCTCGCCTGGCTCGGCAGCGGCAGGCCCAATATCGGCCAGAACCTCGAACTGGAATCGCTGACCGCGGCCATGCTGGGAGGCATCGTCATCACCGGCGGACGCGGTGGCGTCGGCGGCGTGTTCGCGGCCGTCCTGCTGCTGGTCACGCTGAAGACCGGCCTTCTGCAATTGAACATCAACACGGTCTGGCAGGTGGGGATTGTCGGCGCCCTTCTGGTTTTCGTCCTTCTCGCCGACCGACTTTCCCAACGTTGGAGATAACAATGCCTTCCATGGAAGAGACCATCGCCGCGCGCGTCGAGGCAGCCGCCGAGCGCATCGTCAAGACGCTGAGCGATCTCGTCGCCTTCCCTTCGATCGTGAAATCGAATCCGAAGGAGGCCGGCCCCGGCGAGCGGGATTGCCAGCTCTACCTGCAAAAGCGCCTTGAGGCACTCGGCTTCTCGACCGATCTCTGGGATCCAGACGGCCCGGCACTCTACGAAAAATACAAGGGACGTGCCGGCGCCAACAAGGGCAGGACGTTCGAGGGCCGGCCCAATCTCGGCGGCGTTTTGAAAGGCACCGGCGGCGGGCGGTCCATCATGCTGACCGGCCATATCGACGTCGTGCCGCCGGGTGCCGCCGGGCACTGGACGACCGATCCCTTCCAGCCTGTCCTGAAAGATGGATTCCTGCACGGTCGCGGCACGGTCGACATGAAGGGCGGCGTCGCTTGCATGCTGATGGCGGTCGAAATCCTGAAGGAACTCGACGTTTCCCTCTCCGGCGACGTCGTCTTCACCACCGTCGTCGACGAGGAAATCGGCGGCATGGGGTCGCTCGCCATGGTTGATCGCGGCTTTCGCGCCGACGCCGGCATCATGACGGAACCGACGGCGAACAGGATCGCACCGCTTTGTCACGGCATTCTGTGGGGCAAGATCATCATCGACGGCATAGGCGGCCATGCCGAACTGACGCCGAACGCCTGGTATTCGAGCGGCCCGGTCGACGCCGTCCAGCTTTGCCGGCAGATCCTCGACGGCATCGACATCCTCAACCGGCGATGGATGTTCGATCCCAGGAAGAACCACCCGCTGATGGACCTGCCCAACCAGATCATCGTCACCCAGATCAATGCCGGCGAACATCCATCCTCCATGGCAGGACGCGGCGAGATCATCATCGACGCACAGTATCTGCCGAGCGAGCATGACGAGTTCAGGCTGGGCGGCAATGTCAAACGCGAAATCGAAGAGCACATCGCCAATGTCTGCCAGGCGGATCCTTATCTACGAAAGCACCCTGCCCGTGTCGAATGGATCCTCGATGCCGATTGCGCCGAGATCCCGTCGGACAACCCCTTTGTCGGCCTGTTCCAGGAGGCCGTCAAAGCAGCCGACCTGTCGCCGGCCCTGAGCGGCTTCGGCGCACACAGCGACATCGGCCTGCCGACCGGCCTGGGCAACACCCCGACCGTCAACTTCGGTCCTGGCGATCCGGCGCAGGCGCATCAGCCGAACGAGCGCGTTTCGGTGCGCGATCTCGTCGACTGCACGAAGGCCATCGCCTTAGCGGTGGAGAAATGGTGCCGATAGTTTTTAGCTGACTGCGAGCGGCAGGAAGTTTGCGGAAGACGTCCGGGAGGAGCGGCGAGAGCAATTCCAGGAAAAGTGTGTACGGTTTTCCCGGGAAAAGCGCGTAGCGCTTTCCCTATGGAATTGCGCAAAAACAAAGAGATAGAGCGGTTCGCCGTTTCCATGAAACGGTGAACTGCTCTAAGAGGCCGCCCGTCAGCCACCAAACCTCGGCTCGGGAACTCCGGTCACGCCAAGGCCGGTGATGGCGAACAGGCTGCCGCGCAGCACGCCATCGCCGGGAAAACGCGGCAGCGGCGGCTTGGCCATCGAGGTGACGTAGAGCGTGTCGAGCTTCGGTCCGCCGAACATGGCGCTGGTGATCTTCTTCACCGGCATGTCGATGATACGGTCTATGCTGCCGTCCGGCGCGTAGCGCACCAGGCGGCCGTCATAGACCAGCGCATTCCACAGACAGCCTTCGGCATCGACGGTCGAGCCGTCGGCGGCACCACCGCGGCTGGTATCGACGCGAACGAAGGTGCGGCGGTTGCTGGCCGTACCGGTCTCGATGTCGTAATCATAGGCCCAGATCTCGCCGGTCCAGGTGTCGGCGAAATAGAAGGTGCGGTCGTCGGGGCTCCAGCATGGACCGTTGGAGCAGATGATGCCGGAATCGATCCTGGTGACGGAGAAATCCGGATCGAGCCTGTAAAGGCCGCCGGACGGCCCCTCTTCCATCGTGTCCATCGAGCCGGCGAAGAAGCGGCCGCGCCGGTCGACCTTGCCGTCGTTGAGACGGTTCATTGGCTTGTCCGGCTCCGGATCATGGATCGGCGTCACCTCGCCGGTGGCGAAATCGAGCAGATGGAAACCGCGCTGCAACGAGACGACAGCGCCGCCGCCATCCTTGCGCAGCGCCATCGAGCCTATCTTCATCGGCACGTCCCAGGAGCGGATCTCGCGCCCGTCGGCGGTCGCGCGGAAGACGCGCCCGTCGAAACTGTCGATCCAGTAGAGACGCTCCTGCTCGACGTCCCAGAGCGGTCCCTCGCCAAGCGTGGTCTTCACGTCCACCACGACTTCGATCTTCATGCCGTCCTCCTCTTTGCTCGCGCGGCGATTGGCTGCGTCAGAAAGCGACCTTGTCGCCGCCCTTCAGCGACAGGATCTCGCGCGCTTCGTCCGGCGTCGCCACCTCCATGCCGAGCCCCTCAATGATCTTGCGCGCCAGCACGACCTGCTCGGCATTCGACTTGGCAAGCTTGCCCCTGCCGGCCCACAGGCTGTCCTCCAGCCCGACGCGAATATTGCCGCCGAGGGCCGCCGATTGCGCGGCGATACGCAACTGGCTGGCGCCGGCGCCGAGCACCGACCACCGGAACTGGTCCCCGAACAGCCGGTCCGCCGTGCGCTTCATATGCGCGACATCCTCCGGATGCGTGCCGATGCCGCCCAGCAGGCCGAACACCGACTGCACGAAGAAGGGCGGTTTCACCAGCCCACGGTCGGCGAAGTGGGAGAGATTGTAGAGATGCGCAATGTCATAGCACTCGAACTCGAACCGCGTGCCGTTGTCGTAGCAAGTCGCGAGAATGTACTCGATGTCCTTGAACGAGTTGCGGAAGACGAGGTCGCGCGTCGCTTCCAGATGCGGCTTTTCCCAGTCGAACTTGAAGGTCTCGTATTTGTCGGCGAGGTGATAGAGCCCGAAATTGATCGAGCCCATATTGAGCGAGGCCACCTCCGGCTTGAACTGGGCGGCCGGGCGCACCCGCTCCTCGACCTTCATATAGGGGCTGCCGCCGGTGGTGATGTTGATGGCGGCATTGGTGCCTTGCTTGACGCGTGGCAGGAAACGGGCAAAGGCCTCCGGCGTCTGGTCGGGCTTGCCGGTCTCCGGATCGCGGGCATGCAGATGCAGGATCGCGGCGCCGGCTTCCGCGGCGGCGATCGCCTCAGAGGCGATCTGGTCCGGCGTGATCGGCAAATAGGGCGACATGGTCGGCGTGTGGATCGCCCCCGTCACCGCGCAGGTTATGATGACCTTGCCCCTGGCCGCCGTGGCGCCGGGCTTGCGGCTGGTTTCTTTCATTGTCCGAACTCCTGATCCGATTTCTTCTTGTGCGCCGCCAGCGCCATCAGCCGGCGATCCCGCCATACCTGCCGATCGCCCAGTTTCTCCCTGGGCAAGCGCCTGCTACGCTCGGCCTCGACGGTTTCCATCACCTCGCCCGCCCAGTCGACGCGGCGCAGCATCTGCGGAAAAATATTGGAATAGATGCCCTGGTAGCGCTCGGCATAGTCGCGCACGCCGCCCGGCGCGTTGAGATCGATGGTCTCGAAGGGCCCCATGAACGACCAGCGCAGCGCCAGCCCGTCGCGGATGCCGATATCGACGTCCTCGACGCTGGCATAGCCGTCGGCGACAAGCCGGAACGCTTCCTCGAGCAGCGCCCCTTGCAGCCGGTTCATGATGAAGCCGTCGAGCTCGCGCTTCATCACCAGCGGCGCATGGCCGGCATCGATGAGGAAGGCGCGGGTCCTTTCGAGCGTCTCGGAGGACGTCCACGGCGCCGGCACCACCTCCGCCGCCGGAATGAGATAGGGCGGGTTAATCGGATGCACGACCAGGCAGCGGTGCCGCCCCGGCAGATGATCGGTGAATTTCGAGGGCAACAGCGCCGAGGTGGAGCTGGCGATCACCGCTTGCGGGCCGGCCAGCGCGTCGATGTGCGAGAACACCTCGCGCTTCACTTCGAGATTTTCCGGCGTGTTCTCCTGGATATGCACGGCGCCGGCCAGCGCGGCGTCCATATCTCTCACGACGGAGATACGCTCGAGCACCGCGTGCGCGGATTGTCCACGCAGCAGGTCGTTCGAAGCGAGATCGCCGAGCACGCCTTCTATGTAGTCGCGCGCGCCACCCGTCGCGACCGGCGACTGGTCCCACATGCGCACGTCATGGCCGGCACGCGCGAAGCTGATCGCCCAAGCCCGTCCAATGAACCCGCTTCCGACAATTGCAACCTTGGCCATTGCTTGCTCCTCAAAGCGTTTCGACGTTGCCGTCGACGCCGAGCGACTGGCCTGAAATGTTGATGCCCGCGTCGGACAGCAGGAATGCGACCATCGAAGCCACGTCATACGGGCTGGTCATGCGGCGCAACGAGATGTTCTGCAAATAGCGTTCGGTCATCTCCTGATGGCTGATGCCGACCTGTTTGGCGCGTGCCGAGATAACGCTCTCGATGCGCGGCCCCTCTATGATGCCCGGCAGGATGGCGTTGACCCTGATGCCGTGCGGCCCGAGCTCCTTGGCAAGGCTCTGCGTGAAGCCGATGACGCCGAATTTGGCCGCCGAATAGGGCGTGCGGAACGCATAGCCGTGGCGACCGGCCGCCGACGACATCGAGACGATCGAGCCGCCGCCGGCCGCCTTGATGAGCGGCACGGCGCGCCGCGCGCACAGGAACTGGCCGGTGAGACAGATGTCGATGCAGCGCCGCCAGTCGTCCGGCTCGATTTCGTCGACGCCACCGGTCGGCCCGGCAATGCCGGCATTGTTAATCAGCGCGTCGAGGCCGCCAAGCTTCTCCTTCACCGCCTCGAACAGCCGGTCGACATCGTCGTCACGCGACACGTCGGCCTTGATCGCCGCGGCGAGCGTCATCTTCTTGGGGGCGGCTGCCAGGGCTTCGTCGGACACATCGCAAACGACGATGCGCGCACCGAGCCGCGACAGCGTTTCGGCAATGGCAAAGCCAATGCCGCCGGCGCCTGCCGTGACCAGGACACGTTGCCCTTTGAGCCCCGCCAGGAATTCGTCGGGCGATTTGGGTGCGCTCGTGCTCATCATTCCATTCCCTTCATTGAATGCGTCTTTCGCGCAGCGCCATGACGGCACCGAGCACCACCAGCCCGAACAGGATCGCCCGTGTGGCGTAAGGCAGCGTCGTGCCGGCCAGCAGCATCTGCAGCGCCGTCAACAGCAGCACGCCGCCGAGCATGCCGAGATAGTGACCGCGCCCGCCGGTGATCAGCGCGCCGCCGACCACGACAACGGCGATGGATGGCAGGAGATAGTCGTCGCCCATGCCGAGGCTGGCCTGGCCGGAAAAGCCGGTCAGCATGACGCCGACGATGGCCGCGCACAGCGCCGACAGCATATAGACGAAGATCAGCGTCCGTCCGACGGCGATGCCCGAAAGCTGGGCCGCGCGCGGGCTGTTGCCGATGCCGTAGACCTTCCGGCCGAAGGCGGTGCGGCCGAGCAGCAGCACCGCAAGGGCCACGAAGACGACCATGAACGGCACGACCGGCGTCACTACCCATATCTTGCCGGTCATGAACCAGCGCAGCATCGGCGAGGAGAAGCCGGCCGGCGTGCCTTGCGAATAGAGAAGCGCGAAGCCTTGCAAGATGCCGTTGGTGGCGAGCGTCATGACGATCGGCGAGATGCCGAGGAAAACGATGCCGATGCCGTTCGCCAATCCGATAAGACAGGCGATGGCCAGCACCACCGGCAGCGCATAGGCGAGTGCCGCGTCCGATCCGTTGACCATGCCGGCAAGGAGGATGCCCGACAAGCCGATCGTCCACGGCACCGACAAGTCGAGCCCGCCGGTGAGGATGACGCCGCCCTGCCCGAGCGCAAGCACGGCAAGGAAACTCGACAGCACGAACAACGAGTTCCAGTAGGTGGGATTGAAGATGGCCCGGCCGAGCCAGATCTGAGTGACGATCATGACGGCGGCCAGGCAGACGTAAGCCGGCAGCGCGTAGCGCAGCGTCTCGGCATTGCGCATGCGAAAGCCGGGTGCCTGTCCCGGAACGGCGGGCTTGTGGGCGATGCGCAGCCTGCGGTCGGTGGGGTCGAGTTGCGACGGCAGCATGCCGGCGCGCCATGCGGCGAACCGCGCGCGCAAGGCGCGGACCTGGCAGGCAAGCACGGAGCCATGCGACAGCGAGCCCGCGAGCACGGCAAGGATGAGGATGGTGCCCTCGGCGATGGTCGAATAATAGGCCGAAACGTTGAGCACGAGCAGGACGTTGACGACCATCATCAGGATATAGGCGCCGAAGACGGTGCCGAACGGACCACCCTGCCCGCCGCCGAGCCGCGTGCCGCCGACCACGACGGCGGCGAACATCGACAGCAGCAGCGGATTGCCGACGAGCGGATCGCCGCTGCCGGTCTGGGCGCTGATGAACACACCGGCAAGCCCGTAGCAGCCACCGGCGATGACATAGACGAGGAAGCGCACGAGAGCGACGCGCACGCCGACCGCGGCAGCGGCGTCCGGATCGCTGCCGACCGCGTAGAGCGCCGTGCCGAACCGCGTGCCCTTCAGCCAGAACCATGCCAGCAGGACCACGCCGATGACGACCAACGGCATGGGCAACCAGCCTGGGATCGCGTCGCCGAGATAGAAGGCGCCGAGATCGGGCGAGACAAAGCCGCCGGGCTTGTCCATGACCAGCAGTGTGATGCCTTGCAAGATGAACATGGTCGACAGCGTGACGACGATGGGCTGCATGCGCAGCACCGCGATGAAGAAGCCGTTGAACGCCCCGACGAGCATGCCGACGCCAATGCCGGCCAGCGTCCACAGCCAGACGTTCGTTCCGGTCGCCATCGGATCCATCGACGTGGCCAGCACCACATTAACCAGCGAAACCACGGCGCCCGCCGACAGGTCGAAGCCGCCGGACAGGATGACGATGGTCTGGCCCATCGCCGCCAGCGCCGAGGTGGCGCCGCCGCTCGACAGGAACGAGATGTCGAAATAGGTGAGCCGCCCGGCGCTGATCAGGTCGACGACGACGAGCAGCACTGCAAAGACGATCGCCGCGATGATGGCGCCGCGATGCCGCGCCAGGAGGCGCACCAGGGATCCGGCCTGTCCGGTTGCCGTCGAACCGACCGCGCTCACTGTGCCGCCTCCAGGATATTGCCGCCATGTCCCAGCGCCGGCCGCATGATCGCGCTCTCGGTGATCTCGTCGCCGGCGAGCTCGGCCACCAGCCGTCCGTCATAGAGAACGAGCACGCGGTCGCATTGATGGACGAGTTCGGGAATTTCGGTCGAATGCAGCAGGATCGAGCCGCCCGCCGCCACATAGTTGCGCATCATCACGTAGAGCTCATGCTTGGTGCCCACATCGATGCCGCGGGTCGGGTCGAAGAGCAGCAGGATGCGGCTTTCGGCGACCAGCCACTTGGCGATGGCGATCTTCTGCTGGTTGCCGCCGGAAAAGGCGCCGGCCCTTGTCCACAGCGCACGCTTGTCCACCTCGACCGTCGAGAAGGCCGCCTGCACGGCGCGTGCTTCCTCCTCCTCGCGGATCAAGCCGAGCCGGGTGAAGCGGCCGACCACCGGCAGCGATGCATTCTGCCGGCCCGACAATTTCAGGAACAGGCCTTCGGTCTTGCGATCCTCCGGCACCAGCCCGATCGCCATGTTGGGCCTCAGCGCATCGGCCGGCGAGCCGAGCCACACTTTGCGGCCGTCGACCATGACGTGGCCGCGTTCGATCTCGGCCATGCCGAAGCAGGCGAGGAACAGGTCTAGCTGGCCCATACCCTGAAGTCCGGCGATGCCGAGGATTTCGCCCCTGCGCAAATCGAAACTGGCGCCGTCGAGTTTTCTGCCCGCCTTGAGGTCGCGCACGCCGAGCACCGGCGGACCGAAGACGGCCGCGCCCTCGGGCTTTGGCGGAAAGGTCTGCGCGAGGGCGCGGCCGATGATCTTCTCGATCACATCCTCATCCGAGATGTCGGCCACCGGTGCGGTGATGATGTGGCGGCCATTCCGAAGGATGGTCAAGGTATCGCAGAAGGCCCGCACCTCACGCATGCGGTGGGTGATGAACACGACCGTCGTTCCGGCGGCCTTGAGCCGCGCGATGATTGTTCCCAGCCATTCGACGTCGCCGCCCGAAAGCGTCGAGGTCGGCTCGTCCAGCAACAGGATGCGCGGCTTGCGGTAGACGGCGCGCGCGATCTCGACCTTCTGGCGGACCGCGAGATCGAGCGTCGCCACCTCGGCGTCGAGATCGACCGAAAAACCGAGATCGGCAATGTGCCGGCCGACTGCCTTGCGCGCGGCCGACCGCCTGATCAATCCGGTCGGGCCGGATGGCGCATAGGGCAGCAGCATATTGTCGAGAACGCTGAGGTCGCGGACCAGCGTCATCTCCTGGAACGCCGTCTGCACCCCGCGTTCATGCGCGGCGCGCGGCGAACCGAGCGCGGCCGGCGCGCCAAGGATGCTGATCTGGCCCTGATCGGGCCGCACCAGTCCCGATAGGAGCTTGACCAGCGTCGACTTGCCGGCGCCGTTCTCACCCAGCAAGGCGTGCACGCTGCCAGGCGAGATCGCGAAGGAGACGTCGTCAAGCGCGACCGTCGCGCCAAACGCCTTGCGTATGCCGTTGACGGCAATAGCCGGCACATGCGTTGTTGAAGTCATCATTCCCGGTTCCGGCATGCCATGCTTGCGGGCGCGTGGAGCCCACAGTGCCCCACGCGCACGGATTGCTGAAGCCTACTCCTCGGGCTGGCCGACGAGCGCCGCGTTGAGGCCGATCTCGGGCGTCTGGTCGGAGAAGATCGACGCGAACCAGCCGGGGTTGGAAACCAGCGACGGTTTGAAGGTGTTGCATCCGGCCTTCATTTCGGCCCAGGTGCCCTCGTTGCAAAGCTTGCTCGTCTCGTTGGTGACGATCGGCAGCGGCAGGATTGTCGCTTTCGGCACATCCTTGCCCTCGATCGCCTCGATGGCGAGCTTCAAGGCGAGCGCGCCGGAATAAGGCGGCGAGGCATACGAAATGCGCGGCGCGCCGAGCGGTGCATAGGGAGAAGCAGCACCCTCGACCTCCGTCCCTTCCGGCAGCATCTGGATGCGGCCGCCATTGGAGCCTTCACCGGCGCAAGGCAGAAGCTGGCTGGCCTTCCTGCCCGCCTCGAGCTGCATCGAATTGGCGGTGAAGCAGCCTACCTGCATCCACAGCCCGTTAATGTCGTCCCAGCCGCGCGTGGCGAGAATCTTGGAGAGTTCGGTGCGTGCCACCGCCTGGCTCCACATGCCGACCGCTTCGCCGACAATTTTGATGTCCGGATATTTGGCGAACACCGCCTTGGCGGCCTTGGTGCGCAGCTCGTCGACCGAGGTGCCGGGAACGCCGGTCACGGCGATGATGTTGCCCTTGCCGTTGAGCTTCTTGGCCAGCCATTCGGCTGTCACCCTGCCAGCCTCCTCCTGGTCGATATGGACATTGTAAGCGCAGGGCTCGGTGATCTCGGCGTCGTAGGCGAAGACCTTGACCCCCTTTTCGCAAGCGTTCTTGACGACCTGGTTCAGCGCCGTCGGCGAGATCGGATAAATCACGATCGCCTCCGCTCCCGCCTGCACCATGGCGTTGATCTGCTGGATCTGGCGCTGCGCATTCGGCCCGGCCACCTGGACCTGCAGGTCGACCTTGTCGACCAGGCTCTTGTGCGAGGCCATCGCCTTGACCATGTTCGCCGCCTCGGCCTGCCAGTCATTGCCGATGAAGCTCATGCTGAGAAAAATCTTGTGTTTTTCAGCGGCCTCGGCCGCGGAGATGCCAAAAGCACAGGCAGCCATGCCGGCCAGCAGCGCAAGCCGCCGGGCTTTCAATCCGATACCCATTATGAAACTCCTCCCGATCCGAACGATCGGATGCCTCCCAAGGGCACGAGACGTGACCTTGCCATCCGATATCAGCAACCGTATCACCATTTGATCAAAGATCAATGATGAAATATGCTCGCGGCGAAGCGACGGCCGGGCGCTTGACGCCGCAGCCGGAAGCCTGCATTCCGGATAGGGGTTATGGCGCAGCTTGCGCGGGAAGGTTGAGGGGAGATGGCTGGAGCGGCGTTCAGAAAGCCGGGTGTCGAGATCGCGCCCCTGTCCAAGGAGACCTTGCAGGACAGGGTCTATCGCCATGTCACCGAATTGATCCTCGACGGCAGCATCGTGCCGGGCGAGATGGTAACGGTGCAAAGCCTTGCCGATGCTTTCGGCGTCAGTCCGATGCCGGTCAGGGAGGCCCTGCGGCGGCTGACCGCCGCCAACGCGCTGATGGTGGTTTCAGGCCGCTCGATCGGCATTCCCGCACTCAGCCGCACACGCCTCGTCGATCTGAGAAACGTCCGCTTCGAGATCGAAGCGATCGCCGCCGCATGGGCGGCCGAGCGTATGGACGACCAAGCTATCGCCCGGCTGCGCCAGCATCTGGACGCGCTCGAGCAGGCCAATGCGGCGGGAGACGTCAAGTCCTATCTGCGCGCCAACTACGCCTTTCATTTCTCCATCTACCGGGCGGCCGGCTCCGAGAACATTCTCAACATCATCGAGAACTTGTGGCTGCAGATCAGTCCTTATTTCAACATGCTGCACGATTCCGGAAACTATTCGACCGCCAATGCGCACCATCAGGAGATGTTCGCTGCGTTGCGTGACCGGGACGCGGAAGCGGTCAAGGCCGCGGTCCGCGCCGACATCGACGCCGCCTTCGACGTTCTGGTCGGTCTGCTGAAATAGCACAAACGAAACTTCGTCGGCGCGAAGATCGAATTCGGCCTGCCGACGTGGCTTGGCACACCCCACCGTCGACTTCGCCCAAACGATCCGGCGCAGGCGCATCAGCCGGACGAACGCGTCCCCGTGTGTGATGGACGGCTCCTCTCGAAGGGTTGGCGCAGGCAAGGCGGGATTTTTCCCGTCAAGACAGTCGGCTCTAGAATTGCGACCCCAAATCAAGCTATGATGCACTTGGCATTTCCGGAGACGGCTTCGCGCCCCTGGAATGCCGGGAGGAACGGGACATGGCCTTCGCGCTTGTACTCGTTTTGATAGTTGTGGGCTCGGTGCTGTTCCACCTCCTGAGCCCATGGTGGTGGACGCCGATTGCCTCGAACTGGGACTATATCGACAACACCATCATCATAACTTTCTGGATCACCGGCGTCGTCTTTGCCGCCGTGGTTTTGTTCATGGCCTATTGCGTCTTCCGCTTCCGTCATCGGGAAGGCAATCAGGCGGCGTATGAACCGGAGAACAGGCGGCTCGAATCCTGGCTGACGGTTGTCACCGCGGTCGGCGTAACGGCTTTGCTGGTTCCCGGCCTGTTCGTCTGGAACCGGTTCGTCAACGTTCCGAGCGACGCCACCGTGGTCGAAGTTGTCGGCCAGCAATGGCAATGGAGTTTCCGCCTGCCCGGCAAGGACGGCAAGCTCGGCACGTCCGACACCCGCGGCGTCACCGCTGACAATCCGTTGGGCGTGATCACCAGCGATTCCAATGGCCAGGACGATGTCGTGGTCGAAGCGGCCGATCTGCATCTGCCGGTTGGCAAGCCGGTCAAGATGTTGCTTCGCTCGATCGACGTGCTGCATGATTTCTATGTGCCGGAATTCCGCGCCAAAATGGACATGATCCCGGGCTCGGTCACCTACTTCTGGTTCACCCCAACGAAAACCGGAACCTTCCAGGTCCTGTGCGCTGAACTCTGCGGCCAAGGACATCCGATGATGCACGGTGTGGTGATGGTCGATACGCAGGAGGATTACCTGGCGTGGCTTGGCCAGCAACAGACGTTTGCGCAATTGTCGGCGCCCCAGCAGACGGGCTCGGCAAGCCAGGCGTGGGGTCCAACGACGGTGTCAAGTTCGAGGATTGCAGCAAAGCTCGAAACCGTCGGGTCTCGCTAAAAAGGACACGGAGGTGTTCCTATGGTCGATATTACCCCTGCAGATGCCATCCCGCCGGCCGAAGTCGCGGAAGTCGAACTGTATCATCCGCACAGTTGGTGGACGAAATACGTCTTCTCGCAGGACGCCAAGGTCATTGCCATCCAGTATTCGGCGACGGCAACGGGAATTGGCCTGGTCGCCCTGGTGCTGTCCTGGCTGATGCGGCTGCAACTCGGCTTTCCCGGCACCTTCGACTTCATCACGCCTGAAGCCTACTACCAGTTCATCACCATGCACGGCATGATCATGGTGATCTATCTGCTCACGGCGCTGTTCCTCGGCGGTTTCGGCAACTACCTGATCCCATTGATGGTGGGGGCTCGCGACATGGTCTTTCCCTATGTCAACATGCTGAGCTACTGGATCTACCTGCTTGCCGTGCTGGTATTGGTGTCGAGCTTCTTTGCGCCTGGCGGACCGACGGGGGCCGGCTGGACGCTGTACCCGCCGCAGGCAATCATGACCGGCACACCGGGGGGCCAGGACTGGGGCATCATCCTGATGCTCGTCTCACTGATCCTGTTCATCATCGGCTTCACCATGGGCGGGCTGAACTATGTCGTGACGGTGTTGCAGGGCCGCACGCGCGGCATGACGCTGATGCGTCTGCCGCTGACTGTCTGGGGCATCTTTACCGCGACCGTCATGGCTCTGCTCGCCTTCCCGGCGCTATTCGTCGCCTGTGTGATGATGCTGCTTGATCGGACGCTCGGCACCAGCTTCTTCATGCCGGCGATCGTCGAAATGGGCGAGCAATTACAGCATAATGGCGGCAGCCCGATCCTGTTTCAGCATCTGTTCTGGTTCTTCGGCCATCCCGAAGTCTACATCGTGGCCCTTCCGGCCTTCGGCATCGTGTCGGACCTGATCAGCACCCATGCGCGCAAGAACATCTTTGGCTATCGCATGATGGTCTGGGCCATCGTCGGCATCGGTGCGCTGAGCTTCGTCGTCTGGGCGCACCACATGTATGTCAGCGGCATGCATCCCTATTTCGGTTTCTTCTTCGCCACCACGACATTGATCATCGCGGTTCCGACCGCCATCAAGGTCTACAATTGGGTGCTGACATTGTGGCGCGGCGACATCCACCTCACCATACCGATGCTATTTGCCCTGGCTTTCATCGTCACCTTCGTCAATGGCGGGTTGACCGGGCTGTTCCTTGGCAATGTCGTGGTCGACGTCCCGCTGTCGGACACGATGTTCGTCGTTGCCCATTTCCATATGGTCATGGGGGTCGCGCCGATCATCGTGATCTTCGGTGCGATCTACCACTGGTATCCGAAGGTCACCGGCCGGATGCTGAACGAGGCGCTGGGCCGGTTCCATTTCTGGGTCACCTTCCTCGGCGCCTACCTGATTTTCTTTCCCATGCACTACCTCGGACTGATGGGCGTGCCCAGGCGTTACAATGAACTGACCGATATGACGGTGATGACAGAATCGGCCCACCATCTGAACTCGTTCATCAGCATCATGGCGTTCATCGTCGGCTTTGCCCAGATTGTGTTCCTGTTCAATCTGATCTGGAGCATCCGTCATGGCCGCGAGGCCGGCGGCAACCCGTGGCGGGCCACGACCCTCGAATGGCAGACGCCGCAAACACCACCGGCCCATGGCAATTTCGGCAAAGACCTACCGATCGTCTATCGCTGGGCCTATGACTACAGCGTACCGGGCGCTAAGGAGGACTTTATCCCGCAAAACGTACCGGGCTCCTTCGGTCCCTCCAAGGAGCCGGCATGAGCGTCATTCTGGTCTTCATGCTCGTGATCGCCGGTTTTGCCGGATGGTGGCTTTCCCACCAGCGGCTGATGACCAAGCCATGGCTCGAGCAAGGTATGGCCGGGGATTTTGTTGGTATGGAAGGATCGGCGCTACCGACCGCCAAGATCGGCCTCGGCGTCTTCCTGGCGGTCGTCGGCTGTCTGTTCGCGCTGATCACCAGCGCCTACTTCATGCGCATGGCGCTGTCGGACTGGCAGGCGCTGCCGCTGCCGCGGCTGCTCTGGTTCAACACCGGCATGCTGGTCCTCAGCAGCATTGCGCTGCAATGCGCCTCGCTCGCGGCGCGTAAGGGTCAAATGGACATGGTTAAGCTCGGCCTTGCCACCGCCGGGTTTACGGCGCTCTCCTTCCTGATTGGACAGTTTATGGCCTGGCGCGAGCTGTCTGCCGATGGCTACTTTCTGGCTTCCAATCCGGCCAACAGTTTCTTCTACCTGCTTACCGGAATGCATGGCCTGCACATACTGGGCGGACTGGTGGGCCTGGGCAGAACAACCGTCGGCGCTTGGAACGGGGCAAGGCCGGCGCGGCTTCGCCTCAGCGTCGAGCTGTGCGCCATGTATTGGCATTTCCTGCTTTTCGTCTGGCTTGCCATCTTCGCGCTTCTGGCCGGCTGGGCCGCGACTTTCATCGATATTTGCCGGGGGTTACTGACGTAGGAGGAACGGGCGGATGGCTGAGACACTCACGCATATCGCTCAGACAGAGCCGCGGCCCGCAGGCTGGCAAGGCATCGCCGCCGACTGGTCCTCGGATCAGCGGGCGTTCAAGAACGTGTCATGGGGCAAGGCCATGATGTGGATCTTCCTGCTCAGCGACACCTTCATCTTCGGCTGCTTTCTGCTCTCCTATATGACCGCGCGCATTTCGACACGCGTGCCGTGGCCCAATCCCAGCGAGGTCTTTGCGCTTCGTATCGGCGGCTCGGATATTCCGCTGATCCTTATTGCCATCATGACTTTCGTGCTGATCTCAAGCAGCGGAACCATGGCCATGGCGGTCAATTTCGGCTATCGCCGCGACCGCCGCAAAACGGCAATCCTGATGCTTCTGACCGCAGCACTCGGTGCGACCTTTGTCGGTATGCAAGCCTTCGAATGGACCAAGCTGATCACCGAAGGCGTGCGGCCCTGGGGCAATCCCTGGGGCGCTGCCCAGTTCGGGTCAACCTTTTTCATGATCACCGGCTTCCACGGCACGCATGTGACAATCGGGGTGATCTTCCTGATCATCGTGGCGCGAAAGGTGTGGCGTGGAGATTTTGACTTTGGGCGGCCCGGCTTCTTTACCAGCCGCAGGGGCCGCTACGAGAACGTCGAGATCATGGGACTCTACTGGCATTTCGTCGACCTGGTCTGGGTCTTCATTTTCGCGTTCTTCTATCTTTGGTGAGAGGCAGATATGGCTGAAGCAACCGCAAACGGCCTCGGGCAACACACGCTGCACGCTACTCATGACGCGGCGACGACCGGCGCCCCCCCGGCAGAAGTTCATCAGGAGCACCCGATCAAGCTTTATCTGGTGGTCTGGGCATGGCTGTTCATTCTCAGCACCTGCTCCTATCTGATCGATTATTTCGGTCTGCACGGCTATCTCAGATGGTCGCTGATCCTGATCTTCATGATCCTCAAGGCAGGGCTCATCGTCGCCATTTTCATGCACATGGCCTGGGAACGGCTGGCGCTGACATACGCAATCATCCTGCCGCCCGTGCTGGTGTTGGTATTCGTGGCGATGATGGTCTTTGAAGCGGATTACACGCTTCTCACCCGGATGGCGTTTTTCGGGGCTGGGCCCTGACGCCAAATCGGAGTTCAGACCTTGTCGATGGCCGATCAGGGATTCCGACGATGCTGCGGGCGGTCCGGTGCCGCCACCCTCGCCTTGAAACAATCGACGGTTGGGCCATCTTTATTCATACCGAAACGACGGAAGCGAAATGATTGCCGCGTTTTGACCTGCGTCGCGAACTCAGCAAGGGACGCCCAAAATGACAATCGCAAACAAACTGAAGGACTATATCGACCGGAAAGGGATTTCCTACGATACTGTCGCGCATCATCGCACGGCCACAAGCAGGCAGGCCGCCATAGCCGCGCACGTGCCCGGCAGCATAATGGCCAAATCGGTGCTCGTTCACCACGATCTGGGTTATGCGCTGGCCGTGGTCCCCAGCACACATAGGATCGAGCTCGGCGCGTTGCAGAAGGTCATGGACAAGAATCTTGGACTCGCCACCGAAGATGAAGCGGTTTCGCTCTTTGGCGATTGCGATACCGGCGCCATTCCGCCGATCGGCGCGGCCTACGATGTGCCGGTAGTCCTTGACGAAAGCCTTGGCGGTGCCGCCGATATCTATTTCGAGGGCGGCGATCACAGGACGCTGGTGCGTGTCAGCGGCAAGGATTTCCGTAACCTGACTATGGGCGCCCACCAGGCCCGCTTCAGCCATCCGGCTTACTGAAGCCGGAAAGGGCTCTGATCAACCTGCACGCACCGGTCCTTGCCGGCGCGGCAGGGAGTTCATCGAGGCGCCGGTCCGGCCGTCGGCGGCGGTTCCACGACCTTGCGGTAGACATGCCAGGTAGCGTGACCGAGGATCGGCAGCACGATCGCCAACCCCGCGAATACTGGCAGCGTGCCGATGATCAGGGCGACGGCGACAATCAGGCCCCATACCGCCATCACGATCGGGTTCGCCAGCACCACGCGCACCGAGGTGTGGATGGCTTCATAGGCGCCGACATCTCGCTCGAGCAACAACGGGAAGGCGACGACCGTCGTGCACAGCACGATCGCAGCGAAGACGAAGCCGATGGCGTGCCCCAGGATGATGAGCGTCCAGCCGCGTCCTGTGGCGAATATGTCATTGATGAAGCTGGAGAAGGATTGCGGTGGGGCGGGGCCGAACAGGTGTTGGTAAAACGCCTGCGCAGTCAAAAGCCAGGCGATGAAGATTGCAAGCAGCATGATCGCAACCGCGGCGATGGCTGGCAGCGCCGGAGAATTCCTGACCTCGAAGGCGGCCCTCCATGAGGCGTCTAGCCCGGCTTCCCGTCGCCGGCTGATCTCATAGAGGCCGATTGCGGCGAATGGACCAATTAGCGCAAATCCGGACACGAGCGGAAACAACAATGGGAGCGTGTTATTGCCTGATGTCCAGACTGCAAGCACGACCCCCGCAAGCGGGTAGATCAGGCAGAGAAAAATGATGTGCGACGGTTTGACCATGAAATCGTCGACGCCGCGCCTGAGCGCATCGAAAAGGTCGGTGACACCGATCTTGCGAATTCTGGTGTGCTCCAGCGTCTCGCTGGCGCCTGCTATGACGTGAAAGCTTGCCATGACCATTCCTCCAGACAGGTCTGGTAAGGCCGCGGTTTCACGGTGCTGCCGTTCTGCATGACTGGCCACGCAAACCGCGACCTGCACCAGGATCAATATACTCTCATGCGAGCGACTTGTCGCGCTTTGTAAGAAGGTTGGGTAAGAAGGCCCGGTCGCCTGTCTAGCTCTGGACGCCTTTCTTCGATATTCTCCTCAAGTCGAAGGTGAAGGGTCATGGACGGAAGGACAGTTCTCATACTCGGCCTTGGCGTCGTTGTTCTGATGCTGCTGGGTTTTTGCGCACTGCCGACGTAATGTTTTGCGCCGGCGTCAATGGCCGGCTGATGCGATCGTACGCATTACAATAGTGTCGGCAAGTAACGTTGCAAAGATCGCGAACAGATAGAAAATCGAATAAGAAAACAACGCCTTTGCTTGCTTCATCTCCTTGTCGGGGATGGTGAGCACCTTGCAGGCGCGCCAGACGAATCCCGCACCCAAGACGGTCGAGACAGTCCCGTAATATCCGCTCGCGAATCCAAAGGCCCAGGGAAGCACGCCGATTGGCGCCAGAACCAGCGAATAGGCCAAGATTTGCTTTCTGGTCGAGGGTTGGCCAGCCACGTTCGGCATCATGGGGACGCCCGCCGCGGCGTACTGTCCGACCTTGAACAGGGCTAGCGCCCAGAAATGCGGTGGTGTCCAGAGGAAAATGATCAGGAACAGAATGATGCTTTCAATGCCGATGGCGCCGGTGGCAGCAGCCCACCCGATCACCGGAGGAAGAGCGCCTGCCGCGCCACCTATGACGATGTTCTGCGGTGTCGAGCGTTTCAGCCAGATCGTATAGATGACGACGTAGAAGAAGATGGTGAATGCCAGCAGCGATGCGGCAAGCCACCCCACCAGCACGCCGAGCACCGTCACCGAAAGTGCGGAAAGCACCAGACCGAAGCCGAGGGCTTCGCCTGGCGCGACGCGGCCCGACGGGATTGGCCGCTTGGACGTGCGAGACATCAACGCATCTATGTCCGCGTCGTACCACATGTTGAGCGCCCCGGCCGCGCCTGCTCCCATCGCAATCGCACTGATGGCGATCACCGCGATGACCGGATTCGTCGGGCCAGGCGCCGTCATTAGGCCCACGAAAGCAGTGAATACGGCAAGCGCCATGACCCGCGGTTTTAAAAGCGCGAAGAAATCACCCGCCGTCGCTTCCGGAAGGCGGATGACGATATCCTTGAGGCGGCTTTCCCTAGTCGACATCTCAGACCGATGGAAGCAAGAAACCTAGGCCATGATCCCGAACCGAAGGCACGCGTGAGCGAAATTGAAACCCGGTTTTTGCTTACGCGGCCCCTTCGGGTTCGGACGAGATCACGGCGAACGAGAGGATAGACGCATGGCGGAGGAGAAAGTCACTTGGAGAACGTTTTCAAATAGGCGATGACGTTGGTCACGTCTGCATCGTTCTTGAGGCCGGGAAACGCCATCTTGGTGCCTTTGACCATAGCCTTGGGATCGTGAAGATAGGTCATCAGTGTTGGTTCGTCCCATTTGACGCCGGATTTGCCGGCCGCAATCATGGCGTCGGAATATTTGAAACCGGGATGCGTACCGGCAGTGCGGCCGATGACGCCGTGCAGCGATGGACCGATCTTGTTCTTGTCCTCGTCCGCAATGTGGCAGGCCTTGCATTTGGTGAAGACCTTCTCGCCAGCCGCAGTATCCTGAGCCTGCGATGGATTAGCGACGAAGGTTGCAACAAACACGACGGCGAAAAATGCGGCTAAGCGCATGACTTTTTCCTCCCTGATCGTCAAATGCGCCTGAGACGATCTGGTATAAGCCAGCATCGTCAGCGATGCGCCTTGTACGGCAGAACAGATTGTCCGCTTCTCCCATATGAAATTGCGGCCTCTATATACCACGGAATCTGGCCGGCAGGTAGAAGAGGTCGACCTACAAAGGTTTAGGTTGTCCGCAGCGGATCAAGGCATAGCAGCGTTGCAGCTGCCGGCGAGCTGGCTGACCGCTTCATCAAATCCGGTCAGGTCGAAATCGGCGTGGCCCCGCCCCGACAGCAGCCCGAAGCGCCACGAAAGCTGGAGCCGGTTCGCGGCGGTAAGGCGCTTTATGCCGTCGGCGCCATCGCGCACCAGCATGCGGCCGCGCGGGCCGACCAACCAGCTCTCGTCGAACTTGTTGTCGTCGTCGACGGTGACCGACATGGTGATCTTGCGATTGGCCGAGACGGTGTCGTTCAATTGCAACCATTCGGTCCAGCGCGGTTGGCTGTCCGGGCGGCAGGCGATGGTCAGGATCGGGCTATAGCTCAGGGCGCCACCGCCGGTGATCAGCTTGTTGGTGGCATGGACCGAAGCCGTGACAAGGCCGTCATCGTCCGTGCCGATGCGCCAGGTGCCGGCATCGGCCTGGGCGAAATCGCAGGCAAGGGCCAGGACGATCGCCAAGGCGACGACGCGTCGCGTTTCGAAGAATAGGCTCAACCGCCCCTCCAACAACCCTGTGGTTTGCAGCAGGAGCGCAGATAGTGATCAATGCTTGGTATCGACAATGGTCACCGTCCGCGAAACGGATTGGCTGTTGCAGTTTCGCAACGAAAAAGGCCGCCTCGAGGGGCGGCCTTCGTCAGTTCCATCAACTCGGGATTTACTCGGCGTCCTTGGCGGCCTTTTTCTTCGGCGCTGCCTTCTTCTTCGGCTCTTCCGCGTCATCGCTCTTCTTGTCTTCAGTCTTCTTCGACGCGGCCTTCTTCGCCGGCTTCGCCTTGGTCGCGGTCTCGGCTTCCTCGTCGTCGGCCATCAGCTCTTCCTTGCTGACCTTGACGTCGGTGACCGAGATCTGCCCGAGCAGGTGATCGACCACCTTCTCCTCGAACATCGGCGCGCGCAGCGCGTTCAGCGCCTCGGGATTGTTGCGGTAGAACTCGAAGGCTTCCTGCTGCTGGTTGGCCGGGAAGCGACGAACCTGCTCGAACAGACCGCGCTGCAATTCCTCGTCCGACACGGTGACCCCGGCCTTCTCGCCGATCTCGGCCAGCACAAGACCAAGGCGCACGCGGCGCTCGGCGAGCCGCATATATTCGGCGCGCGCTTCTTCCTCGGTCGTCTCTTCATCGGCGAAGGTGCGGCCGGCCGCTTCCAGATCGCGGTTGACCTGCGCCCAGATGTTATTGAACTCGGCCTCGACAAGCCTCGAAGGCGCCTCGAACGAGTAAGCCGCGTCAAGCTGGTCGAGCAGCTGGCGCTTGACCTTCTGGCGCGTCATCGAGCCGAACTGGCTCTCGATCTGGCCACGCACCACATCGCGCAGGCGCTCCAGCGATTCCAGGCCGAGGTTCTTGGCGGTCTCATCGTTGATTTCGAGTTCGCCCGGCTTGGACACTTCTTTGACCGTGACGTCGAAAGTCGCTTCCTTGCCGGCCAGATGCGCCGCCTGGTAGTTTTCCGGGAAGGTCACGGTGACCTGCTTTTCATCGCCGGCCTTGGCGCCGATGAGCTGATCCTCGAAGCCCGGAATGAATTCCTTGGAGCCAAGCACCAGCGGCTGATCCGTGCCGGCGCCGCCGGCAAAGGCCTCGCCGTCGATCTTGCCGACATAGTCGATCGTGACGCGGTCGCCTTCGGCCGCCTTGCCGGTCTTCGGCTCGTAGCTGCGCGCCGATTCGGCGACGCGCTTGACCTGCTCGTCAATCTCCGCGTCAGGGACGTCGAACACCTGGCGCGTCACCTTGATGTCGGAAAAATCCTTGATCTCGATGGGCGGGATGATCTCGTAGTTAAGGCGGAATTCGAAGTCGGCGCCGCCGGCCAGGATCTTCTCGGCTTCCTTCTCGTCCTCGGTCATGATGACTTCGGGCTGCATGGCGGCTTTTTCGCCGCGGCCCGAAATGATCGACCGGGTCGAATCGTTGAGGATCTCGTTGACCACTTCGGCCATGAACGACTTGCCATAGACCTTGCGCAGGTGCTGCACCGGCACCTTGCCGGGACGGAAGCCGTTGATGCGAACCTTGTTCCTGGCGTCCGTCAGCCGCGCCATCAGCTTGGCTTCCATGTCACCAGCCGGCACGGTGATCTTGATCTCGCGCTTGAGACCGGAATTGAGTGTTTCGGTGACCTGCATCGTAAAACCTTTGTTTTCACCAATGAGGCTGCCAAACGGCTCTCTGCCGTTCACAGCCTGCCGGTATAATCTTGCCGGGAATGGCTTTTGGTACGGAACCTGGCGATTTGACCTGAAATACGGCTCAAACTCTTCCAAACTGCGTTCCAAAATGTGAATAAGTCTTTGTTTTTCCTACTTCTTATCACATTTTGCAGAAGCGGATCGTCGCGTCCCGTCACATTCGACACGCCTTTTGTCACAGGCGAGGCCAATTTTCAACCATCTTCGCGTTTAGGCGAATAACCATCATTTCGGCCCTGACATTGACAGAATGATGGCTAATGGGATCGCCAGACCGTGCGGGCGTGACGGAATTGCCAGACCCTCAGGTCGCGGCTGGCGGCTGCCGCGATATTCAAAGGACGATGCGGTATTCCACCTCACTCCCAAGACCTCGACAAGGCCGCCGAGGCTCTGCTACAGCCCGCCCGAGGCGCGTGTGGTGGAACTGGTAGACACAGCAGGTTTAGGTCCTGCCGCCGCAAGGCTTGGGGGTTCGAGTCCCTTCACGCGCACCACTGCCGCATGGCATCGGATAGTCCACTAGCGCACAGGCGCTGGCAGGAAATCAGGACACTGCCTAGGCGAGCTTCTTGATACGTCCCTTGTCGAGGCGGAAGATGCCATCGTTACCGCCTTGGCGCTGGAAATCATCCTGCAATTCGTCCCATGTGCCAAGATACTGACCGCAGTCGTCGCACCGGATGCCCGTCGAAGGTTCGGCATCGGCAGGAATCCGCAGCCTTATTGTGCCGCAAAAAGGACACTCCAACTGGTGATCCAAGTACCCGGTCGCCATGGGCTTTCCATCTTTCTGAATGCCACCGCCAGCGTCGAGAATATACCTACCACGCAACACAATCCAGTGGCGAGACGCTAGCGCCTAAAGGACGCCCCTGAGGTCGATTAGACGTAAGCTTCCAAGGCTTGAGCCTTCGAGGCCGCACCGCCCTCCCCGTTCAAGCTATGGATGGCAGCCCACCCCTGCACACCTTAATATAGAGGCTCCTGAAACAGCGTCTTGTCGCCGTCCACCAGCGCCTTGATCTGGGCGGTGCCGTCGCTGGCCAGTGCAAGACGGATCCCGAACGGGCGTACCCGCATGTCGTTCTGGATTGCCATCCCCTCGCCTTCCGGCAGGTAGAACCGTTCGATGCCGTAATCCGGCGCGATCGTCAGTCCCTCGCCGCGAAGATCCCAGCCTCCGGCGACATGACCGCGAATATCGGCCTCGTCGGCACCGGTCGGTGTCGGCGCCGCGCCGAACCACGCGGCGCTCGGCGTCCAGTAGCCGTCGGCGTTCTTCTTCAGACGGACGACGATCGAGGTGTCGTCGCTGGAAAGTTTTCCGGCCGGGATGTTGGCGATCATCTTCACCGGTATGCGCGAGATGTCGTAGCCGAGGATGATATGGTCGCCGCGCAGCAGGTCGCGCGGATCGACAGGCTCGATCTTCAGCAGCACTTCCTTGCCGCTGCGCAGGATCGCCGCCCGGCCGGCGATGATCCAACCCAGGAAGCCGATCTGGACGAGCGCCAGCACCAGCGCCGAGATGACGAGCCTCTTTCCGGTCATCATGCCGTGGCTCCTCCGGTGGCCGGATCCTTCATGCGTTTCTCCACGCGGATGATGACGATCGCCAGGATGCCAAGCAGCACCGCCGCGGCAAGGAAGAAGCCGGCGGTGTCGAGCATCGACTGCAAGGTCACGACATAGATCATGGCGAGTTCGAAGGCGAAGCCGAGATAGGCAAGCCAGCGCAGGCCACGGCTCTCGCGCCCCGCGAGCACAATGGCGGCGACAATGCCGGCCAGCGCGACGACGGAAGCAATGGCGAAGCCTCTGTCGTAGCTGCTTTCGCCGGCCAGTTCGAACTGGATGATGGCCAGTCCGGTGAGGAAGCCAAGCAGAGCATGCAGCGGCAAGCGGCCGCCAAGCTGCACGATCCGGTCTACCGGTTCCGGCGCGAAGAGGGAAGCCACGAACAACAATACCGATACGATGACCAGCGGGATCGCCACAGGCAGCGTCTCGTGATCCACGGCGACCAGCACAAGATAGAAGAGCAGCGACAGGATGATCAGGTGCCGCGCCGCCTGGCTGCGGGTCCAGAACGAGACGGCAAACAGCACAGCCGCCATGACGAGGAAGAGATGCGGAAATTCGCTGCGATTGAAATAGTCGAACCCTTTCAGGAACAGCCAGGCGTCGGCGATGCCGACCGCGGCGACGGTCAGCGGGTTGGACCGCAGCGCCACCGCCGCCAATGCGGTGCCGGCGCCCCAGGTGATCAAGGCCGAGGCCTCGTCGCCCGACAGATGGTACATCTGGCCGATCAGCGCGATCGAACCGCCGAAAGCCGCCGCCGCCACGATCCACAACGCCTCGCCGATCGCCGCGTGGTCGCGGGTTTTCAGCACTGCACCGCCGACATAGCCGCCAAGGATCACGGCAAAGAGCGCGGCAACGCGCGCCAGCCGCGGGATGGCTTCCCAGTTGGCGGCGACGAAGATCAGGATGGCCGCGCCGAACAGCAGCGCCGCCATCATCGCCAGGATCGAACCGAAGCTCAACGACTGGCGCGCGTTGATCTCGACGTCGCGCCGCAATGCATCGGCCGTCGGGGCGTCGATCAGTCCGGCCTCAAGCCATCGCGCAATGTCCGACCTGACCCGTGTCGCGTAGCCCGCCATGCTTCCCCCTGCTGCTTGGTCGGTTTTTCAGCTGGAGCTGCCAAACCGTTGACGTCACGGCACTTTCTGATTCTGGCTTCTTTGTGTCAGGTCCGCGAAGGCTTGTTAATGTTGCATTGCACAATTTGCATTGCTGCCATGCAGCCATAGCGCTTTTAAATCGATATGGGCCCGCCTATTTATGGTTTGTACACAAACGGAATGATCCGCAAGAAAAGACGAAACGAGAAATACCATGAACCTGATCCGCAACTACCGCAACTGGCGCCGCTACCGGGACACAGTTTCCGAGCTGAGCCGCCTGAGCAACCGTGAACTGACCGACCTCGGCATCAGCCGCAGCGACATTCCTTACGTCGCTCGCAAGGCGGTCTAATCCTTCGGACCGCGAATGGTCCGAACCAGTTTCGAGAAGAGCATGACAATGAACCTGATCCGCAACTATCGTAACTGGCGCGTTTATCGCGAGACGGTTACCGAGCTGGGTCGCCTTTCCAACCGCCAGCTGCACGATCTCGGCATCGTCCGCGACGAAATCAAGATCATCGCCCGCCAGGCGATCTAACAACGGAATTTCGCCAGGGTCGACCTCCTCCCCGACCCTGACGAATACGGTCACCCCTTACCTCCTCCCAAGGGTTGACCACCAAAACGGCGCCCGCCGCACCTCCTCCCGCGGCGGGCGTTGTTTCTCGGAGCAAAACGAGTTTTGCTCCAGAGGCTTCGCCCCTCTTCAAAATGGCGAAAAGAATTTCGTCAAAGCCGACCTCCTCCCCGGCGATGACGGATAGGCCCGACCTTCACCTCCTCCCGAAGGTTGGCCACCCAAACGGCGCCCGCCGCACCTCCTCCCGCGGCGGGCGTTGTTTCCCCGGAGCAAAACGAATTTTGCTCCAGAGGCTTCGCCCCTTTTCAAACGGCGAAAGGAATTTCGTCAAAGCCGACCTCCTCCCCGGCGATGACGAATACGGTCGGCCTTCACCTCCTCCCGAGGGTCGACCCCCAAAACGACACCCGCCGGACCTCCTCCCCCGGCGGGTGTTGTTGTTTTCAGGGCAGCCTTCGCCGCCGCGGCCATGTCGTTCCAGGCGCAGCAATTGCAATCGTCCCGCCAAGCGATTATTCCGGCGCTCATGAGCAAAAACCCCATCCACATCATCGGCGGTGGCCTCGCCGGATCCGAAGCCGCATGGCAGGCAGCCCAAGCCGGCGTTCCCGTTGTGCTGCACGAAATGCGGCCCGTTCGCGGCACAGAGGCGCACAAGACCGACGGTCTGGCCGAACTCGTCTGCTCCAATTCCTTCCGCTCCGACGACGCCGAGAACAACGCCGTCGGTCTTTTGCATGCCGAAATGCGGCTGGCCGGCTCGCTGATCATGAGCGCCGGCGACGCCAACCAGGTGCCGGCCGGCGGGGCGCTGGCCGTGGACCGCGACGGATTTTCCGACGCGGTGACGGCCAGGATCGAGGCACATCCGCTGATCTCCATCCAGCGCGAGGAGGTTCCCGGCTTGCCGCCGGTCGAATGGGACCAGGCCATCATCGCCACCGGCCCGCTGACCGCACCGTCGCTTGCCCAATCGATCGCCGAGGCAACCGGCGCCGATGCGCTCGCCTTCTTCGACGCCATCGCGCCGATCATTCATTTCGACACGATCGACATGGACACCTGCTGGTTCCAGTCGCGCTACGACAAGGTCGGGCCCGGCGGCACCGGCAAGGACTACATCAACTGCCCCATGGACAAGGACCAGTATCTTGCCTTCGTGCAGGCACTGGTGGACGGCCAGAAAACAGAATTCAAGCAATGGGAAGGCACGCCCTATTTCGACGGCTGCCTGCCGATCGAGATCATGGCCGAGCGTGGCGTCGAGACGCTGCGCTACGGGCCGATGAAGCCGATGGGCCTGACCAATGCGCACAATCCAACCGTCAAGGCCTACGCCGTCGTGCAACTGCGGCAGGACAATGCGCTGGGCACACTCTACAACATGGTCGGCTTTCAGACCAAATTGAAGCACGCCGAGCAGGTGCGCATTTTCCGCACGATTCCTGGTCTGGAGAACGCCGAATTCGCCCGCCTCGGCGGCCTGCATCGCAACACCTACATCAACTCGCCGACCTTGCTCGACGCCTCGCTGCAGCTGAAGTCGCGCCCGGGCCTGCGTTTCGCCGGCCAGATCACCGGTTGCGAAGGCTATGTTGAAAGCGCCGCCATCGGCCTGCTCGCCGGCCGCTTCGCCGCTGCCGAGCGGCTCGGCCACGCGCCGTCGCTGCCGCCACTCACCACGGCGTTCGGAGCGCTGCTCAGCCACATCACCGGCGGACACATTGTTTCAGACGACGAGCCGGGAAAGCGCTCTTTCCAGCCGATGAACGTCAATTTCGGCCTGTTCCCGCCTGTCGAGGCGGTGAAGATCGAAGGCAAGCGCCTGCGCGGCAAGGACAAGACGGTCGCCAAAAGGCACGCGATCACGTCGCGTGCGCTGGGTGATTGCCGGCAATGGCTGGGGCTGCCGGCGCAAGCTCAAGCGGCGGAATAGCCTTTCAGATTGGCTTGCCGCGGAAAGTAGGATAGTATCCTACTCGCTCGATCATTGGAGTCATCGCTTGGAACCAGCCGAGAAACTGTCCGTCACCGTCACGCCCGCCATGGCGCGCATGATCCGCGAAAAAGTCGAGGACGGTTCCTTCGGCTCGGCGAGCGAAGTCATTCGCGCAGCACTTCGCGCTTTCCAGCGCGAAGAGGACGAGCATGCCGAACGCATGGCGTCGATCCGGGCGCGGGTAAAATCTTCGATTGAGGACACAAGGCCGAACCTTTCCGGAAAAGAGGTTCGCGACCAGCTTAAGAAATTCGCTGAGCAATATTCGAGCCGCATTGATGATTCGGCGGCTTGAGGTCGAGTATCGCGAAAGTGCCAAAGACGATCTTACCAACATTTTCAGATACATAGTTGAGTCGGGCGGAAGCCCCAACGCGGCGCTGAGATTCGTGCTTCGAATTGAAGACCATTGTCAAAACATCGGCAACGCACCTCGTGGCGGTCGCCTGCGCGACGACATCGTGCCGGGACTGCGAACCGTTCCGTTCGAGCACTCCGCCGTCATAGCCTATAATCGAGAGCGACATCATTCGCGTCGTCAACATCTTCTACAGTGGCCGCGACTACGAGACATTGATGCGAGATGGCGGATCGAGTGGCCTTTCCTAGAAAGGGCTACGAAATAACTACTCGGCCGGCTCGGCACGCGCCGGTCGCAGCCCGGGCTTCCCGGCCTCACCCGGATTTCGCCTGACATAGGCTGCTTTCAGGCTCTCGGAGGTTTCGCGCGAGCCGTCATGGCTCCAGCCGGGCGGCTTGATCAGGTAGTTCAGGCGGTCGCTCAGGGTCAGATCAGGTGCGAAGGCATCCCTGAACATGCCGATCCATTCGTGGAAAGCCACTTTCAGCGGATTGAAGGTGCCAAGATTTTTCACGATGCCGTAGCGCGGGCGGTCCTCTTCCAACTCCTCGACGAAGGTGCCGAACATGCGGTCCCAGATGATCAACGTGCCGGCGTAGTTGGCGTCAAGGTAGCGCGGATTGGTGGCGTGGTGGACGCGGTGGTGCGAGGGCGTGTTGAAGACGAATTCGAACCAGCCCCACATCTTGCCGATCGTCTCGGTGTGGATCCAGAACTGCCAGATAAGGTTGAAGCCGAAGGTGAAGGCAATCACCGCCGGATGGAAGCCGAGCAGCACCAGCGGCGCCTGCAGCACGAACATGAAGGTGAACAGGCCCGTCCAGCTCTGCCTGAGTGCCGTCGACAGATTGTAGTGCTGGCTGGAATGGTGGTTGACGTGCTCGGCCCACACCCAGCGCACCCGATGCGCGATGCGGTGGTAGATGTAGTAGCGCAAATCATCGAGCAGGAAGGCCGCCAGGAACACCCAGATCGACAGGCCGAGGTTGAAGAAACGGAACTGCCAGAGCCACAGCAGCGCCCAATAGGAGACGACGCCGAGCAGCAGCCCGGCGACGACATTGCCGGTGCCCATCATCAGGCTGGTCAGCGTGTCGTGCGTCTCGAACGAGCCCTTGGCCCGGCCGGTGCGCACCAGCCACAGCTCGATCAGGATGGCGGCAACGAAGAACGGGATGGCGAGCTGGGTAACCTGCGGGAAATTGTAATCGCCCATCACGCGGCCTCCTTGGTCGAACTAGGATGCTGCGGCTGAAGAACTCTTAGCACAGCGTGCGCGTCGGCAGCGTTAGCGAAGGTGAAGTGACCGCCTTTCCAGGTGAAATCGGCAAGGCGCAGCGCAATCGTCCCGGCACCATCGTCACTCCGCGCCAATACATCGCGCGGCGTGACGATCCGCGTCAAGAAACGATCTCCGATGGCATGGACGATGCCAAGGCGCCCTCGCCCGAGTTCCAGGAACGCGGTTCGGCCATCGGATGTAAGGTGGATGGCGGCCGCCGGTTCATCCGGAAAATCCTCGGCAAAACGCTCTCGCGCCTGCTCTGCATCGGCCAGCCTGGCCTTGCGGCTGCCGCCGGTGAAATGAACGGCGGCGACCGACAACGCGATGCCGAATACGACGATCACGACCAGCACGGGCAGGCTCATGGACAGGCATCTCCTCCAGCCGGCCTGTTGTCTTGGCAACAGTTCCGGTTGAGCGATCCCTTAACACAATTGACGTTTACGTCAAACTGCTGGCCAGCCCACCATGGCGCGACGCAGCATGAGCCAGTGGCGGCGCATGGTCGAGAGTCGCACCGTGCCGTTGAGCGGCGGACCGCGTTCCATTTTCGTCAGGTAGGCTCGTGACAGGACCAGTGGCAGAAAGGCCGGGCGCAGCGAAGCCGGCAAATCCGATGCGCCTTTCTCGAAGGCCGAGAGATGCTCCCGCGCCAGCGCGATCATGGCGGCGACGGCGCGCTGCGCACCTGGTCCACCATCGTCGGTGACGAATTCCTCCGGAGACGAACCCGCCGCGGCCAGGATATCGGCCGGAACAAAACACTGTCCGCGACTGCGGTGCAGCGGCAGCAGGAGCAACAGTCCCGTAATCGCCTGCGCGCAACCGGCCCTACCGGCCAGTTCGGCGAAACGTGGCGCCACTCCTGGATCCAGCACCATTGCCGCCAGTTGAATAAGCGCGGCTGCCGTTTCGCCGCAATAGCCTTCGAGATCGGTTCGCGACGGCATCGGGTCGTCATAGAGGTCGAATATCCGGGCCTCGAGCATATTCTCGAATGCCTGTCTCGGCAGGCCGTACCTGGAAATCGTCGCTTTCAGCGCATCCGCGATCGGATGGCCCGTCTCGGACCCTTCGGCTGCGATGACATCGCGCCACCATTGCAACCGCACCTCGCCCGGCAAGGCCTCGCGGATGCGATCCCGAATGCCCGCGATTTCGGCATTGAAGGCGTAGAGCGAAAACAGCGCTTCGCGCTTGTCCGTCGGCGCGTAGAGCGCGCTGAGATAGCGGTCATGGTCGGCGGCGCGCACGGCGCCCATGACGATTTCGCCCTTTTGGTCCACGTCAGTCGACGGCGATCAGCGCGGCGGCTACCGCGCGATCCTCTGCGAGCAGGACATTATATGTCCGCACCGCTGCACCGGTCGCCATCGGGTCGGCGGCTATGCCCGCGGTCTTCAAGGCGGCGCGAAGCCCCGCCGGCAAGGGTCGTAAATCCTTGCCCGTGCCGACCAGCAGGATTTCGATCTTCTCGGCCTGGGCCAGCAGCCGTTCGAAATCCGCCACCGTCAGCGCAGATGGGTCCGCCGGCTCCCAGCCATGGATACCCGACGGCAGGCACAGAAGCGAACCGCGATGCGACATGTCGGCGAAGCGGAAGCCGCCATTGCCATACGCCTCGATAGGGGCGCGGCCGGGGAAATGCGCCTCGCGGATGACGATACCTTTGGCCATCCCTGCCGATCCGCCCTTCGGGTCGCGCGTCAGGTCGCGACCGCCTTGCCGCCGCCGACCGGCTTTTCCTCGTCCGAACTCGTGGCCTGCGGCCGCAGCTTGAATAGGATCAGCAGCGGCGCGGCGATGAAGATCGACGAATAGGTGCCGAAGATGACGCCGAACAGCATTGCCATCGTGAACGAGCGGATCACCTCGCCGCCGAACAGCACCAGTGCCAGGAGCGCCAGGATCGTCGTCACCGAGGTCAGCGTCGTTCGCGACAGCGTCTCGTTGATGGCGTTGTTGAGGAGCTGCGGCAGCGGCATCTTCTTGTATTTCCTGAGATCCTCGCGAACGCGGTCATAGACCACGATCGTGTCGTTCAGCGAGTAGCCGATGATGGTCAGGATCGCCGCCAGCGACGATTGGTTGAACTCCAGCCCGGTTATAACGAAGAAGCCTATGGTCATGACCACGTCATGGACCGTCGCCACGATGGCGCCGACCGCGAACTGCCATTCGAAGCGGAACCAGACATAGATCAGGATACCCACCAGCGCGACCAGCATGGCGATCGTGCCTTGCTTGGCCAGTTCTCCTGACACGGTCGGTCCCACCACCTCGACGCGGCGGAAATCGTAATTGTCCTGCAACTCGCCACGAACCTTGTCGATGACGGTCTGCTCGGCATTCTCGCCGCCGTCCTGCGTGCCGACACGGATCAGCACGTCATTCGGCTCGCCGAACTGCTGCACCTGCACTTCGCCGATATTCAGTTCCGAGAGCCTGGCTCTGATGTCGGCAAGATCGGCATTGCCGCTCTTGGACTTCACCTCGATCAGCGATCCGCCCTTGAAATCGATGCCGTAATTGATGTCGACGGTCATGAACAGCACCACCGACAGGACCGACAGCAGGCTCGACAGCGCGAAGGTCCAGCGGCGGATGCCCATGAACGGGATCTTCGTGCCGGGCGGAATGAAGGTTACCGGCGCCCGCGGCAATTCCTTCGGACGCGCGCGGCGCAGCCAGATGGACACCAGCAGCCGGGTAAAGGTGAAGGCGGTGAACACCGTGGTCAGGATGCCGATGGCGTAGGTGATGGCAAAGCCCTTCACCGGCCCCGTTCCGAGATAGAACAGCACCACGGTCGCGATCAGCGAGGTGACGTTGGAATCGACGATCGTCGCCAGCGCCTTCGAGAAGCCGGTGTCGATCGCCTGGATCACCGAGCGTCCGGCGCGCCGCTCCTCGCGGATGCGCTCATAAATCAGCACGTTGGAATCGACGGCCATGCCGATGGTCAGCACGATACCGGCAATGCCTGGCAAGGTCAGTGTCGCGCCAAGCAGCGATAGCAGTCCGACGATCATCGCCACGTGCACCGCCAGCGCGATGTTGGCGAGGAAGCCGAGGAAGCCGTAGGCGACGAACATGAAGGCGACGACAAGGATAGAGCCGATGATGCCGGCGACCTTGCCGGCATGGATCGAATCTTGGCCGAGGCCCGGACCCACCGTGCGCTCCTCGATCACGGTCAGCTTTGCCGGCAGCGCGCCTGCGCGCAGCAGGACCGCGAGGTCATTGGCGCTCTCGGCCGTGAAATTGCCTGAGATCTGGCCGCTGCCGCCCAGGATCGGCTCGCGGATCTGCGGCGCCGAAATCACCTGGTTGTCGAGGATGATGGCGAACAGCTTGCCGACATTCTGCGATGTCGCCTGCCCGAACCGTGTCGCGCCGCGCGAGTTGAAGGTGAAGGAAACCACCGGCTCGTTGGTCTGCGAGTTGTAGGTTGCGGTCGCTTTGGAGAGGTCTTCGCCGGAAACGATGACGCGGTTTTCGATCAGGTAGGGAACCGGCGGATCGTCCTGCGAATAGAGGATCGATGAACCGGCCGGCGGACGGCCCTTCAGCGCATCCTGCACCGGCATAGACTGGTCCACCATCTGGAAGGTCAGCTTGGCGGTCTGGCCGATGATTTCCTTCAGCCTTTGCGGGTCCTGCAAACCGGGCACCTGCACCAGAATGCGGTCGTCGCCCTGCCGCTGCACGATCGGTTCGGTGGTGCCGAGTTCGTTGACGCGGCGTTCGACGACTTCGATCGACTGTGCCAACGCAGCCGACGTGCGATATTTTATGCCGGCGTCGGTGACGGTGAATTTGAGCAGGCCGGGCTCGGAATCATCCAGCGCCATCTCCTGGACGGAGCCGCCGGTGAACAGGCTGGCGGCGACCGGATCGGTCAGCGGCTTCAGTGCCGTCTTGGCCGCATCGAGCTGGTTCGGGTCCTGTATGCGGACCTGTACGGTCCTGCCCGTGCCCGCCAGGCCGGTATAGCCTATCTTGGCCTCGCGCAGCAGTGTCCGGATCTCGTCACGCGTCGTCTCCAGCTGCGCCTTCACCAGATCGTTCTGATCCATCTGGAGCAGGATGTGCGAGCCGCCCTGCAGGTCGAGGCCGAGCGTCATCTGCCGCTTGGGCACCCAGCTCGGAAGCTGCGCCAGCGTGCTTGCGGGAATGAGATTGGGCGCGGCGAGGACCACTGTGGCGGCCACGGCCAGCCAGATCAGGATCATCTTGAAGCGCGAGAAATAAAGCATCAGTTCTTATCCGTTCAGGCGTACAAGCGGCAGCATTCCGCCATCGGTTCGGTTCGCGGGCCCGTTTCTCATTCTGAGCACGGCCGGCCCTATCGTGCTTCTTCAGCGATTGTCAATCTTGCCGGCAATGGGCCGGTTCGCAACAGCATGGCGATGGTGTTGGCTTCCCGGACAGTGAAATTGCCCGAGACTTGACCGTAACCACCATCGATGGGCTCGCGAATGACAGGTGCTGAAATCACGTGGTCATCCAGGATCACAGCCAATGGCTTGCCCACATTTTGCGTTGTAACCTGTTTGAACCGTGCCGCGCCTTTGGCGCCAAACCGGAACACGACAACCGGTTCGTCATTTTGCTGCCCACTGTAAGTTGGGCGGGCGTCGAGCACGTCCTTATCCGAGAGGATGACCCGATTCTCGACCAGGTAAGGAACCGGCGGATCGTCCTGCGTATACACCACCAGCGAGCCAACAGGCGGGGAACCGCTGATCGCATCGTTCACCGGCATCGAAAGGTCAACCAAATGGAAGCTCAGGCGACCAGGCCGGGTGAGAATTTTTTCCAGCGTTTGCCGATCGGCGATGTCTGACGTCTGAACAAGTATGCCGTCTTGGTCCGCTGGTTGGGCCACCGTGCCGGCGACACGCAGATCTTGGAGACGATTTTTGATGACCTTAATCGACTGAGAAATCGCGTTAGAGGTCTGATACTTCAAACCCGCATCCGTCAGCGTGAATTTGAGCAAGCTGGCTTTGCCGGAATCCAGCGTCATTTCCTGAACGCGGCTGTCCGGGGCAACATCCGTTACCCTCTTGAGCGCTGTCTTTGCCGCCTCAAGCTGAGCCGGATTCGTGATGCGCACCTGCAAGGTCCTGCCCGACACAGCAAGCCCCGTGTAGCCGATCCTGGCCTCCATCAGAAGCGCCCGGACATCGCCACGCGCAATCTTCAGCCGGCCGTCGATCACATCAGCCACCACCAGATGGAGCAGGAGATGCGAACCGTCTTGGCCTGCTCGAACGACTGCCGGACTATCGGCAGGCCGTTCGGGCCGCATGGCATGCGGACTGGCGGCGGAAAGGCTGGACGCGTCCAAGACGGTCATCGTGGCTACGGCAAGCCACGTCAGCATCATCTTCAGGCGCCAAAAATGAGACATATGCCGTCGCTTGTCAGGGCCCCGTCCGCGGATCGCTCCGCCTGGAATTTGGTTATTTCTTGGCGTTCTGGTTCGCTACCGGCTCGCCCTTGACGCGCACGTCGGCGATCGTCGAGCGCAACGCCGTCACCTTCGTGCCGCCACCGAGGTCGATCTCGAGCTCATGGTCGTCGATCACCTTGGTCACCTTGCCGACGAAGCCGCCGCCGGTGACGACCGTGTCGCCGCGGCGCACGGCCGCCAGCATCTCGCCGCGCTTCTTCAGCTGCGTGCGCTGCGGCCGGATGATGAGAAAATACATGATCACGAAGATCAGGACGAACGGCAAAATGCTGATGAACATGTCGGGAGAAGCCCCAATGCCTTGGGCATATGCCGGTGTCACGAACATCGAGGTACTCCTGAATTTTGAAAACAGCCGCCAAACGGTTCAGTGGATTTGGCAGCCCCGCGAAATTTGGCCGGAATATAGTCGGTAAAGTTGCCAATGCAACTGCGTGGCCGGGCAAATCGGCTGCTTTTCCGGCCTGTTCACCCGTGTTAGAGCATGACCGCGAAAAGCGCGAGCGGGTTTTCGCAAAAGATCGCGCTGTAACAAACGGTTGCAGCGAGTTTCGAAACCGTCGGGATCGAACCCGGCCACACCTTCCCTCGCGGAACCAGAGCAAAAGACCTGAGATGACCGATACCAGCATCGACGCATTGAACCAGAAACTCGACCGCCTGATCGAGGCGGTCAGCCGCCTCGCCCCGCCGCCTGTGCCCGTAACCGACTTTGGCGGAGCCGATTGCTTCGTCTGGCAGGCGGATCCGGGTTGCCTGGAGCCGGTGCGCAAGGTGAACCGCGTCGACATCGGCCTGATCCGCGGCGTCGACCGTGTGCGCGACATCCTCGTCGACAACACGGAGCGCTTCGCCTCCGGCTATGCCGCCAACAACGTGCTTTTGTGGGGGGCGCGCGGCATGGGCAAATCGTCGCTGGTCAAGGCCGTGCATGCCGCAATCAACGCCTCGCCGAAACTCGACCGCCCGCTCAAGCTGATAGAGATCCATCGGGAGGACATCGATACGCTGCCGAAGCTGATGACGCTGCTGAAGGCCGCGCCTTACCGCTTCATCCTGTTTTGCGACGACCTCTCCTTCGACCATGACGATACCTCCTACAAATCGTTGAAGGCAGCACTCGAAGGCGGCGTCGAAGGCCGCCCGGCCAATGTCATTTTCTACGCCACGTCGAACCGCCGCCATCTTCTGCCGCGAGACATGATCGACAATGAGCGCTCCACCGCCATCAATCCGTCCGAGGCGGTCGAGGAGAAGGTTTCGCTCTCCGATCGCTTCGGCTTATGGCTCGGCTTCCACAAATGTTCGCAGGACGAATATCTCGAAATGGTCAACGGCTACGCCAGCCATCATGGGCTCGACATCGACCCTGGGCAGTTGCGCGCCGAGGCGCTGGAATGGGCGACGACACGCGGCAGCCGATCGGGCCGCGTCGCCTGGCAGTTTACGCAGGACCTGGCTGGCCGGCTCGGCAAGCCGTTGAAGGACTAGGCGGGGTACAACGGGTGGGCAGGAGCCGGTCACAAGCTTCGTGGCCGACCCTGGACGCCGGGTTGTCTATATCGTGTTCATTCCCGCACAGGCTTTATGCTTCCCAGGACCATCGGAATATCGGTTTGTATCCCGAGTGCGTCAGTCGCCCAGGCCTGCATTTCTGGTGAAGCATCACCTGATTTCAGGATGGAAATGGCCAGCTGGGACATGTCTGTGGGCGGCTTGGTATTGATCACCGCATAGGAGAAATAACCGGCCAGAGCGGCACTTGCGATCGAAATGACCGGCGCAACAATTAAAGCAGTTGCTCGCACATGCGATTGCCAGCGATGCGTTGGGCTGGCGGACGGAAGTTCATCCTCTTCGACAGATTCAGTCATTCCACTCTCCTTGCAGAGCGTCGAGAATGACTTTCCTCTACATTAGTTAAAATGCAGATAACCGCTTTTCTGACTGCGGCCCCGGTTTTGGAACGACAACATACATTGAGACAACGACGTGCATCCAGCAACCAACTGAAAAAGCCCGCTCCTTGCGGGGCGGGCTGAGCCGGCGGGCCGGACTGGAGGTCAGGCGGCCCGCAAATCGCTTTTTTTATTCTATTCGAAATAGCCCCGACTATTCGAGATAGCCGGAGGGATCGACCGGGGCCGAGTTCTTGCGCACTTCGAAGTGCAGCTTCGGCGAGTCCGTCGTGCCGCTCATACCCGACAGCGCGATCTCCTGGCCGCGCTTGACCTTCTGGCCGCGCTGGACCTCGATCGAGCTGGCGTGACCGTAGACGGTGACCAGGCCATTCTCGTGCCGCACCAGCACCGTATTGCCGAATTCCTTGAGGCCGTCGCCGGCATAGATGACGACGCCATTCTCGGCCGCCTTGACCGGCGTGCCTGCCGGCACGGCGATGTCGACGCCGTCCTTGCCGGAACCGAAGCCGGAAATGACGCGGCCGCGCACCGGCCAGCGCATCTTGCCTATGCCGGTGGCGTCCGGCGCCACAGCGTCGTCATCCTCGGCCTGCTGGATGACCTTGGCGTCTTTCTTCGGCGGCGTGTAGGAAGCCAGCGTTTGCGACGGCATCGTCTTGGCCGTCGGCTGCGTCGTGGCTGTCGTCACCGGGTCTACCGTCGCCGGCTTTGCGGCGGCCACCGTGGCCGTTCCGCCGGCCGGCACCTTCAGCGTCTGGCCGATCTTCAGCAAGCCGTCCTGCATGCCGTTCGCCTGCTTGATGGCGACAACCCCGACGCCAGTCTTCCTGGCGATCGAGGAAAGCGTATCGCCCGACTGCACCGTATAGGCGCCGGCGCCGGCCTTGGGCGCGGCGGCGGCCGTTTGCGGCGCGGGCTTGCTGTCTTTGGGCTTGTTCGCCGCGGCCGAAGCATCGACCTGCGCGGCTGACTTGCCCTCCTTGAGCTTCGGCTGCTGCGGCAGCACGGCAACCTTTTCCGGCGCGGTGGCCGGCACGTCGCGCTTGCCATTAGCGGGCTTGGCATCGGCCATCTTGGGCTCGGCCTTGCTGGAATAGGCGTAGGCCGGAATGATGATCTTCTGGCCGGTCTTCAGCCCCTTGGTCGCGCTCAGCCCGTTGACCTTCATGATCACGTCGGCCGGCACCTTGTAGTGCTGCGCCAGCCCGGAGATCGTTTCACCGTCCCTGACGACGATTTCGGTGGCATGCGCCGTGCCGGCTGCCTTGGCGTCGGGCTGGGCATCCTTGAAGGGCTTGGCCGCGGGAGCAACCGTGCCGGTCGCCGTCCGGTCGACATGCGGTGCCGGGCGCACCAGAGCGGGCGCCGATGCAACACGCACCGGATTGGCGGCGGGTGCCAGCGCGGGAGCGGGCTGCGCCTGGGCGACCGGTGGCGGCAGCGGCCGCGTCGACACCGGCTCGAGGCTGGAGCGGCTGACCGACTGCGTGTGGCTGCCATCGAGCGGCGCGGCCGCGACATCCCCCGGATAGGGCTGCTGCACGGCATCCTGCTTGTTGATGATGGCGCGCTGATTGTTTGTCGAGGAGGTGAAGACGTCGTCGACGCCGTTGAACCGCGACACTTGCGAGCTGCACCCAGCCGCGGCACCCGCGATCATGAGAACAGCGCAGCCCCGCGCCAAATTGCGATTGTTTGCCTTCAAAACACTGAGTTGCATCGCACTAACCCGCACAAACTCTGCACCAACTGGACAGGATTAAAGCGCGTTAATGTTACTGGTCGGTTAACCCCTTAGAATCAGACGCAAAATTTCTTAAAATATTTGAGGCCGCCCAGACTGCCCATATAGAGGCACGCGCAGCCGCCGTTGCAGGCCGGCTGACATGGACAATCCCTAGATAACGGCCGCCAGGCTGCGCAATACCGGCTGCAGGCGCACGAGGCCGATATCCTCGCGCTCGAAACGGCTGCCGACCTTGGTGAGCTTGGCCAGCACCTGCTCGCCCTCCTCCGGTCCGATCGGCGCGATCACGATGCCGCCGCTCGACAACTGGTCGAGCAGGAAACGCGGCAGGCTGTCGAAGGCGGCCCAGGCGACGATCCGGTCGAACGGGCCTTCTGCGGCCAAACCGGAGGAACCATCCACCTGGCGCGCGATGACGTTGCCGATGCCGAGCGCCTCGAAGCGCTGCCGCGCCTGTTCGACCAGCGTCTTGTAGCGGTCGATGGTGACAACCCGGCCTGACAGGCGCGACATCACCGCTGCCGTATAACCGGAGCCGGTACCGATCTCGAGCACGCGATTCCCGACTTCGATGGCGAGTGCGGCGATCACCGCCGCCTGCATGTCCGCGCCCTCGATCGCTTCGCCGCATTCGATCGGCAGCATGCGGTCCGACCAGGCGATGGAATGGAATTGGGCGGCCAGGAAGCCGCGCCGCGGTGTCGCCTCGAAGGCCGCGATCAGCGCCTTCGGCACGGTCCCCCTGCCGCGCAGGCGCAGCAGGAAGGCGGCAAATCCTTCTCGGTCATCGATCGGCAGGTTCATGCAAGGGCCTTGCTCAGCTGGTCACGAATCTCATGCGCTGTGAGGTCGAGCTGCAACGGCGTCACCGACACCAGGCGATTGCGCAGCGCAAAAAGGTCGGTGCCCTGCTTGCCCTCGACGGGTTCGCGGCCGAAGCGCAGCCAGTAGTACGGCAGCCCGCGCCCGTCGCGGCGTTCCTCGACCCACAGGCTGTGTACGAGCTTGCCCTGCGAGGTGACCACCGTGCCGGCGACCTCTTCAGGCAGGCAGTTCGGAAAATTGACGTTGAGCAGCACGCCGTCCGGCAGCGGCGTCGCGACGAGTTTCTTGAGCAGCGCCGGCGCCAGCGCCTCGGTGGTCTCGTAGGGAACGACGCGGTCCTCGCCGACAGTGCTGTAGCCCTGGCTGAGCGCGATCGAGCGTATGCCGAGCAACGCGCCCTCCATCGCGCCGGCGACGGTTCCCGAATAGGTGACGTCGTCAGCGATGTTGGCGCCGGAATTGATGCCCGACAGGATCAGGTCGGGCGCGCCGGGCAGGATCTTCTTCACGCCCATGATGACGCAGTCGGTCGGCGTGCCGCGCACGGCAAAGTGCTTCTCGCCGATTTTCCTCAGCCGCAGCGGCTCCGAGATCGACAGCGAGTGCGCATAGCCGGACTGGTCCTGCTCCGGCGCCACCACCCAGACATCGTCGGACAATGTGCGCGCGACGCGCTCGAGCGACGCCAGGCCCTCGGCATGAATGCCGTCGTCATTGGTCAGGAGAATACGCATTATTTCGATTCGATCTTTTCCAGCCCGCCCATGTAAGGCCGCAGCACTTCAGGAATGGTTACGCTGCCATCCTCGTTCTGGTAGTTTTCGATGACGGCGATAAGTGCGCGCCCGACAGCGGTGCCCGAGCCGTTCAGCGTATGGACGAAGCGGTTGCCCTTGCCGTCCTTGTCCTTGTAGCGAGCGTCCATGCGCCTGGCCTGGAAATCGCCGCAGACAGAGCAGGACGAGATCTCGCGATAGGCGTTCTGGCCGGGCAGCCACACCTCGATGTCATAGGTTTTTCGCGCGCCAAAACCCATGTCGCCGGTGCACAGCACCATGGTGCGGAACGGCAATTCGAGCCGCTTCAGCACTTCCTCGGCACACTCGGTCATCCGCTCATGCTCGGCGAGCGACGACTCCTGATCGGTGATCGACACCAACTCGACCTTGTAGAATTGGTGCTGGCGCAGCATGCCGCGCGTGTCGCGCCCTGCCGAGCCGGCCTCCGAGCGGAAGCACGGCGTCAGCGCGGTGTAGCGCAGCGGCAGTTTCTCATGGGCGGTGATCTCCTCGCGCACGAGGTTGGTGAGCGGCACTTCGGCGGTGGGGATGAGGCCAAGCCTGCCGTCCCCATGCGGGGTGAAGAACAGATCCTCCTCGAATTTCGGCAGCTGGTTGGTGCCGAAAAGAACATCGTCCTTGACCATCAGCGGCGGGATGACTTCCTCATAGCCATGCTCGGTCGTGTGCAGGTCGAGCATGAACTGGCCGATCGCGCGTTCCATCCGCGCCAGCCCGCTCTTCAGCACGGTGAAGCGCGAGCCGGAAAGTTTCGCGGCGCGCTCGAAATCCATCATGCCGAGCGCTTCGCCGATCTCGAAATGCTCCTTCACCCAGTTCGGGCGGGTCGGCACCTTGCCGATGATATGCTTGACCACGTTGTCGTGCTCGTCCTTGCCGACCGGCACATCGTCGAGCGGCACATTGGGCAGCACCGCCAGCGCGTCGTTCAGCGCCTTGTCGAGCTCGCGCTCGCGCGCCTCGCCGTTCTGGATGAAGGTTTTTATCTCGCCGACTTCGGCTTTCAGTTTTTCGGCAAGGGCGGCATCGCCCGAACGCATGGCATTGCCGATCTCTTTCGAGGCGGCGTTGCGGCGTTCCTGCTTGGTCTGCAGCTCGGTAACATGTTCGCGCCGCGCCTCGTCCCTGGCGATCAGGTCATCGACGGTTGACTGCGCTTCCTCGACCGACCACGAGCGCTTGACCAGCGCCTCGACAAGGGCCTTCGGGTTGTCGCGAATCCATTTGATGTCAAGCATGGTCTGAAAGCTCCTGCGGTAGCTTGCCGCCAAAGCGCGCGGCGGTTTGCGCTACGATATGCTCAAGAATATAGCCTGAAACGCATCGTCGGTTTCGCGATGCGTTTCAGGCCAGAGGGGGTAAACCGCATCTCTGATCGATGCAAGATCGGGCTTGCTGACGGCAGGGGCCGCGAGCCCGCTTTCGAGTGGTGAGGGATAGCGCGACAGTCCAGAAATAAAAAACCCGCCTCGGCGGCGGGTCCTTGGCGCAAATCAGCACCATAACCGAATATGTACCATAGCGGCGGGCACCAAGTCAAGAAAAAATTCCTATCGGCACCGGGCCGCGCACCGATTCCGGGGCCGGCAGCCCGCAGGGGCGACGCGCCTGCCCTATGTGGAGGATGCGTCTGCCGGCTTTTCCGCCACCTCTTCCTCGGATTGCTGCTTCTCCCGCGCCAGGCGCTCGCGCTCCTGGCTGCGTTCGATCATCCGCGCCGACCAGATGGCGACCTCGTAGAGCAGGATGGTCGGGATGGCGAGGCCGATCTGGCTCATCGGGTCGGGCGGCGTCAGCACCGCCGCGACGACGAAGGCGATGACGATCGCCCATTTGCGCTTCTCGGCCAGCGCCTTGGATGACAGCATGCCGACGCGCGTCATCAGGCTGGTCACCACCGGCAGTTGGAATACCAGGCCGAAGGAGAAGATCAGCGTCATGATCAGGCTGAGATATTCCGACACCTTCGGCAGCAGCGAAATCTGCACCTGGTCGTTGGTGCCCGATTGCTGCATGGCGAGGAAAAACCACATCACCATCGGCGTGAAGAAGAAATAGACCAGCGAGGCGCCCATCAGGAACAGGATTGGCGACGCGATCAGGAACGGCAGGAAGGCGTTGCGTTCGTTCTTGTAGAGGCCGGGCGCGATGAACTTGTAGATCTGCGTGGCGATCAGCGGAAAGGCGATCACCATGCCGCCGAACATGGCGAGCTTGACCTGGGTGAAGAAGAATTCCTGCGGCGCGGTATAGATCAGCTCGACCTTGTGCGGGTCGAGCCCCGCCCATTGCGTCGCCCATTTGAATGGCACGACAAGTAGGTTGAACAGCTTCTTGGCAAAGAAGAAGCAGACCAGGAACGCGGCGAAGAAGCCGCCGAGCGACCAGATCAGCCTGCGGCGCAACTCGATGAGATGCTCCATCAGCGGCGCCGAGGATTTCTCGATCTCGTCCTTTTCCTTGTCCGAAACGCTCACTTGGCGGCTCCCGCCGTCTTTTTGGCCACCGGCTTCTTCGCTGGAGCCGGTTTCGCCTCGGCCTTGGTCATCGCCGTCTTGGCTGCTGCCGGTTTGGCAGCCTTGGCAGCCTTTGAGGCCGCCACGGGCTTCGCCGGCGCTTCGGGTGCTGGCGCGGGTTTGGCGGTCGCCGCTTTCGCAGGCGTGGAAGCTTTCGCGCCATTTGCCGAAGCCTTGGCAGGCTTGGCCGCTTTCCCTGCCGCGGGTGTCTTTGGCGCCAGCTCTGTCGGCACTGAGGACGCCACCACCGATTCATCGGTCATGACCGGGAAGATCGCCGCGGCCGGCGTGACATCACGGTCATTGGGCCCCGGCATGGTGGTCGCGCCGTTCTTCAACGGTTCGGCCGCCTGCGGTACCGAGCCGGCGGGCGCTGCCGTATCGACGGCCGGCTTCGGCTTCATCGCCGCGTCGACGCCGGAACGTACATCGGCGGCCGCCTGCTCGAACGGATTGAGCTGTTTCCTGATCTCGGCAACCGGGCTGAGCCCCCTTAGCTCGTCGACCGATTTCTTGACGTCGTCGAGCTCCGCTTCCTTCAGCGCCTCGTTGAACTGCTTCTGGAAATCGGCCGCCATGGCACGCAGCTTCGCCGTCGTGCGGCCGAAGGTGCGCAGCATGTTGGGCAAATCCTTCGGCCCGACGACCACGATCATAACGATCGCGATCACCAGCATTTCGGTCCAGCCGACTTCAAACATGGCTATCCGTTCCGACTAATGCATGCCGCCCAAAAGTGCGAAGCGGTTCTGGGACAACGACACACACAAAAGCAACAACCCTTGGCTCAGCTCTTGCTGGCCTTTTCCTTCGCTGCCGAAACGGTTTCGTCGGCGCGATGTTCGACGGTACGCTTGTCGTCGGCAACGTCGTCGTCGGCCATGCCCTTCTTGAAGCTCTTGATACCCTTGGCCATGTCGCCCATCAGCTCGGGTATCTTGCCGCGGCCGAACACCAGAAGCACGATGACCAGCACGATCATCCAGTGCCAAATCGAAAATGAACCCATAGCAACTCTCTCTCGAATGGTTTCCCTGGCGATGATCTATGCGTTTTCGCGTTGGGATTCAAACACAACCGCGACAGAGTTTATGAAAGGGTGTCGGATGTCACGCATTTTCGGCGATGCGGTCCGCTACCAATCGGCGCATCTAGCCCGGGAAAGCCTCCAGGAACAGGGGCTTGTGGTCAATCTTCCGTGACGCGCGGCGTCAGCAGGCCGAGTTCCTCGAGATCGATATCGGTCAGCGGATCCTCGTCCTCGGTCAGCGCATCCGGATCGGCTGGCGGCTGCGGAATGGAGAAATTCGACGGCATGCGGCCCGAAAGCAGGCCGGCGCCCTTCAACTCCTCCATGCCGGGGAGATCGCGGATTTCCTCGAGCGCGAAATGGTCGAGGAAGGTTTCGGTGGTGCCATAGGTCACGGGACGGCCCGGCGTTTTGCGCCGGCCGCGCATGCGCACCCATTCCGTTTCCAAGAGCGTATCCAGCGTGCCCTTCGAGGTTTCGACGCCTCTGATGTCCTCGATCTCGGCGCGCGTTACCGGCTGGTGATAGGCGATGATCGCCAGAACTTCGAGCGCCGCGCGCGACAGCTTGCGCTGTTGCACGGTGTCGCGGCTCATCAGGAAGGCGAGATCGCCGGCGGTGCGAAACGCCCAGGCATCACCGACCCGCACCAGGTTGACGCCGCGCCGCGCATAGATCTGCTGCAGCTCGGCCATCGCGAGGGCGATGTTAATGCCATCGGGAAGGCGCGCGGCCAACTGCTTTTCGCTGACCGGCTCGGCACTGGCGAAAACGATCGCCTCGGCCATGCGCACCGCCTCCGCCATATGCAGCCGCTCGGCGGGATTCTGCGCCGGATTCTGGGTCGGATTCTGAACCGAAGCCTGGTCGACCTCGCCCTCCTCCGGTTCGTTGTCCACTTTGAACGGGACAACCGAAGCGTTGGCGCGTTCGCTCATGATGCCACCTCGACTGCCTTGATTGCCGGTGCGCGGTGATCGCGCAGATAGATCGGCGCGAACACCTCGTCCTGCCGCACATCCATCTTGCCCTCACGCACCAGTTCCAGTGTCGCCGCGAACGAGCTGGCGATCGCGGTGCGCCGTTCTTCAGGGCTGGACAGATATTGGACGAGAAAACTGTCGAGCGCCGTCCAGTCCCGCAAGCTTCCGATCAGCCTGGTCAGGATGTCGCGGGCGTCCTTGAGCGACCAGACGCCGCGCCTGGCGATCGTGACATTGGTGATTGCCTGCTTCTGCCGCTGCTGGGCATAGGCGGTGAGCAGATCGTAGAGCGACGCCGAATAGGCGTTGCGCTTCTCGATGATCACCATTTCCGGCATGCCGCGCGCGAACACGTCGCGGCCGAGCCGGTTCCGGTTGACCAGCCGCGCCGATGCATCGCGCATGGCTTCCAGCCGCTTGAGCCGGAATTGCAGCACCGCCGCCAGTTCCTCGCCGCTTTCGCCTTCCTCGCCCGGCTGCTTCGGGATCAAAAGCTTCGATTTGAGGAAGGCGAGCCACGCCGCCATCACCAGATAATCCGCGGCGAGCTCAAGTCTCAGTGCCCTCGCCGTCTCGACGAAGGCCAAATACTGCTCGGCCAGCGCCAGGATGGAAATGCGCGCGAGATCGACCTTCTGGTTGCGGGCAAGATGCAGCAGAAGATCGAGCGGGCCTTCGAATCCTGCGACGTCGACGACCAGCGACGGATCGCCGGTCAGCCGGGTATCATCGCTTTCGGCCCACAGGCGGTCCATCGGTGCGGCCTTCCCGGCCTTGCTTTCCAATGCTTCCGCCACGTCCCGTTCTTCCCTCTGTCAGGCCACCGCATCGAAATAGGTGGCGAATTCGGCGCGTATCTCGGTTTCTTCAGCCGCGTCGCGTTTTTCTATATAGGTCATTGCCCGGTTTGCGCGCTCAAGCGACTTGCCCTCAAGCCCTTTGGTTCGCGATGCGATGCCCGCCATCTCCTCGAAAACGCCGTTGCAGTGAAGGACCAGATCGCAGCCGGCCGCAAGGATCGAGGCCGCCTTTGTCGGGAAATCCCCAGAAAGTGCCTTCATCGAGGTGTCGTCGCTCATCAGCAGCCCATCGAAGCCGATCTCGCGGCGAATGATCTCGTCGATGACCTTGCCGGAGGTGGTTGCCGGGTTTTTCGGGTCGATCGCGCTGTAGACGACATGCGCGGTCATGGCCATCGGCAGGTGGTTGAGTTCCCTGAACGGCGCAAAATCGTGCCGCTGCAGCTCGCTCATCGAAGCGTCGACGACAGGCAGTTCGAAATGCGTGTCCGCGAAAGCCCGGCCATGGCCGGGAATATGCTTCATGACCGGCAGCACGCCGCCAGACATCAGGCCTTCCGCCGCGGCGCGGCCGAGCTCGATGACCGGGCGCGGCTCCTTGCCATAAGCGCGCGCGCCGATGACGTCGCTCGCCCCTTCGATCGGCACGTCGAGCACCGGCAGGCAATCCGCCGTGATGCCGTAGCGCAGAAGGTCGAAAGCGTGCAGCCGCGCCATCAGCCAGGCGGCGCGGGCTCCGGCGTCATGGTCGTCGCGCCACAGCGCACCGAGCGCGCCGCCGGCTGGATAGTTCGGCGCCAGAGGCGGCCGCAGCCGCTGCACTCTGCCGCCCTCCTGGTCGATGAACACCAGCGCGTCCGGCCGTCCGATGCAGTCGCGCATCTCGGCGACCAGATCGCGGATCTGCTCGGTCTCGCTGATGTTGCGGGCAAACAGGATGAAGGCCCACGGGCATTCATTGCGATAGAAACTGATTTCTTCGCGGGTGAGCGATTTCCCGGCACAGCCGAGGATCATGGATTTTGATTCGGTCATGCCGACGAGTCTAGAATCTTCCGCGGCCAAAGGGAATCACGTCGAAAAGTGCAAAAAGAAAACGGCGCGGCGTTGAGGCCGCGCCGGTTTTCAAACTGCTCTCCTCCGACACGGGAGGTGAATGACTACCTCGACACGAAGCAGTTGCCGCCGGCAGCCTTGTAGCTGGTGCACAGATTGATAGCATCGTTGCGCGACTGCGCGGGCACGCGGACGCGGTAGAAAGTCCCCTTGCCGGCGATCTCCGCCTTGACGATGTTGGCGGTGCGGCCGGAAAGCACGCCACCATAGCGACGCTGCAGATCCTGATAGGTCGACTGCGCGCTTTCGACCGTCGGCTGCGAGGCGATCTGCATCGACCACGAACCGCCGCCGGTCGAGGGCGCCGCGGGACTGATGGAGGCAACTTGATCGGGCTTGACCTCGCCGACCACGTCGACCGGCTGGTCGGACGGGCGCTGCGGCGCGACCGGGACCTTGGCCGGCGTGTTGGCCGACTGGGCCTTGGCTTCCGCCTTGGGCTCGGCCACCGGTTTCAGGGCTGGCTCATCGGCCGCCTGCGCGGCGTCCGGCGCCACCGTGCCGGTCTGGTCAGCATCAGCCTGAGCCGACGGCGCGACATGTTGCGGCGCCGGATCGACCGGCTCCACGGCAGCCACTTTCGGTGCGGCGGGCGCCGGATCCTCACGCGGCACCAGCGACCCGTCCGATTTGACCACCATGGTCCTAACCTTGCGCGGCGCCACGGCGACGACGTCGGGATTCGTTCCCTTGTCGGCATCCTGGAGGACCTGCGCGATGCGGTCCTCGGACTTGGCTGCGGGCGCGGCGTTATCGGCTGGCGCCGCAACGGCGGTTGGAGCATCGCCGCCGTCGCCGTCGGTCGCGTCGGCTGCGGTCTGGTCGGGCGAGAGATCGACGGCGCGAGCCGGATCTTTCGCCGCCACATCGACCGGTTCCTCGACATTGGTGACGAGCTTCTGCTGGACCGGCTCGGCGGGCTTGGCGCCCTTGGCGACCGCGTCATAGACCTTGTTGTCCTGGTTCGGCACCACGGCGCCGCCCGGGTTTTCCGGCTTGACCTTGATCGGTGCATTGTCCGCCTTGACCAGGACCGGGGCGTCACCGCTGCCCTGGCCGCCCGGAGACAGCGCGAAGGCGCCGAGGCCTCCGGTGACAACGACTGCACCGACAATGGCGGCGATGAGCAGGCCGCGCCTGCGCGGCGACCCGCCGGCCTCGCGTTCGGCGAGACCAGGAACCGACATCGCCTCGTCCAGCTCGGGATCGTAGTCGAGCTCGTCGACGGCAAAATCGTCGGCCTGTGAAACCGGCTGGCTGCCGGGCAAGTCGTCGACGTCGAAGCCATTGGTGGCGTCGGCATAACCCGCCGGCGCTGTCGCGCGGGCAGACATTTCCGCTGGCCGTGCCGCGTAGGTGCGCGCCTCGGGCTGATAGCCCGGCTTGAGCCCCTCATAGCCCGGCTTGAGCGTCTCATAGCCCGGCTTGAGAGCCTCATAGCCCTGTTCAAAGGCATCGTATCCCGACTTGAAGCCGGGATTGTAGGAGTCGTCGGCATAGGGCGCGCTGGCGTTTGCGGGAGCCGCAGCGACATCCACTGTATTCATCTCGGTCAGCAGATTGGAGAATTCGGCGTCGAGATCGTCGTAGCCGGGCGCGGCCGGCTCGTCCTCTTCGAAGTGCAATTCCGGAATGTCGAGATCATCCTGAAGTGCCACGACGCGCTCCGGCACATCGACGGTCTCGACGTCAGGCATCTCGTCATCGAACGCGGACTGCTCGCGCTGCGCGGCGGCCGGCGCCGCATAAGCGGCAGGCTCGGCCGCACGATAGGTCGGGATCGCGGCAGCCGGCGCCGCCATGGGGGCCGCCGAAGCCATCGGCTGGGCGGTAAAACTCGCCTGTTGCGGCTGCGGGACCGGCGTAACCCGGCTCCACGAGCGGGCCGGCTCGGGCGGCGTGGACTGCGTCGTCAGCCAATCGAGGGGATCGTCGCGGAAAGTTTCCGGCGCGGCGGAATCCGCGGCGAGGTCTTCATCCCGGTCGATTCCTTCAGCCAGGTCGATGCTTGCGGCGAGTTCCGCTTCGAAATCATCGTCTTCAGAGACAGTGGCATGCGCGCCGAGGTCCTGGTCCTGAAGCTCATCGAGCATGAGATCGTCAAGATCGACGTCAGCGGTCGAGACCGCCTGATGCTGCTGCGTCGCCGCAGGTTCGTCCAGGTTCCAGTCGAGGTCACCGGCCGTCGGTTCTTCGTGGGGTTTCGCGGTCGCGGCGACAGGCTGCTGAACCGCGACCTCCTCCTTGGCCACCGGCGCCGGGCGCGCGCTCATGGCGCCCAACAGCGCGTTCAACTCGTCTTCAAGGCTACGCTCGACGGCGGCGGCATGCACCGGTTCGGCCATAGCCGGGGCGGCCGGATGAACGGGGGCAGCCACAGACTCAGCGGCCGGCTCGTCCGTCGCTTCGGCAAGCGCGTCGTTGAAATCCTGCTCGAAAGCATCGTCCAGCGGCTCATCGGCGGCCAGGTCTGCCGCCTCGCCTTCCGCATCCGTCGCCTCGGCGAACACGTCCTCCATTTCGTGCGCATCTGCCGTCTCGGCGGTCACGTCATGCGCGTCAAGCGCATCCGTCTCCGCAGCCACGGGCGCATCGGTCGCGACCGAGTGATCGGCAGCCAGATCGAAATCGATATCCGCCAGCCCGTCGTCGAAAGCCGTGGCGTCATCAAAGCGATCGCCAAAATCCTCTTCGGAAACCGCATGGTTCGCGTTCAGCGCCGCCTCGACGGGAGGCTCGACCGGAGCCGCGGCCGCTTCAGGCTGCTGCTCCGCCACGTGACCATCGAGCATCAGTTCGTCTTCGAGCGAAAGGGCAAAGCCATCGTCGAATTCATGGTCGACGGTAGGCTCCGCGACAGGCTCCGCCACTTCGGCGGCCAAGGCGGGCTCGGCCGCATCGGTCGCGTCATCAAGCCGGAAGTCCTGATCGAGCGATGCCGCAAGCTCGTCCGCCATGGGCAGATCGTCATCGAGCGGCGAAACGCCATCGAGAGAGCTGGCTACCGCATCGTCGAAATCCGTATCGAAAGCGGCATCGACGGTTGGCGCGGCCTCGGCAACAGCGTCGTCGGCACCATGCTCATCGTCGAGCTGCATGTCGTCGAACGCCATGGCGAGTTCGTCATCCATGCCGTCGGTAGCGGCGGCGTCGAACGCCGGCTCATCAACATCGGCGACCGTCGCGGCGTTGCCTTCGGCAAAGTCGAAGTCGCCCATCAACTCCTTTTCGAGATCGATGTCGAAATCGACCTCCTGCGCCTGCTGATCAGCGGCGGCTTTCGGTTGGGCGGGCGCCTGTGGCTTGACCGGCTGGCGCGGGTCGAACCCCATGATCCTGGTCAGTTCCGCGAACGGATCATCGTTGGCGATGTCGTTGTTGTCGGCTATTCTCAGCTGGGTTCTGTCTGCCATTATTGTTCCCGAACTCGCACTCATTCGGACGCCATGGACGTCGCGCAGGGTTGGCCCTTACCAGCGCAATGTGGGCAAAAGGTGACAGGTTTTTTAGTCAAACCTAACGCATTTCGGTGGGCGCCGCGGCGCCGATCAGCGTCAGGCCGGACGTCAAGACATCCGAAACAGCCTGCACCAGCCCTAGTCTGGCATGCGTCAATTGTCGGTCGTTAACCTTAACAAAACGTAAGTCCGGATTATCGGTGCCGCGGTTCCAGTGCCCGTGGAAGCTTGAGGCCAGATCGTAGAGGTAGAATGCCAGCCGATGCGGCTCGAGCGCAAGTGCCGCCGACTCGATCAACCGTGGATATTCAGCGAGTTTCCTGATCAGGCCGATCTCGCCTTCGTCGGTCAGCAACGCCACGGCAGCCGCCAGACTGTTGCGATCGAAATTGGCCTCTCCCAACTGCTCGCTCGCCTGCCGGAATACCGAATGGCAGCGCGCCGAAGCGTACTGCACATAGAACACCGGATTGTCCTTGGACTGCTCGGTCACCTTGGCGAAGTCGAAATCCAGCGGCGCATCGTTCTTGCGATAGAGCATCATGAAGCGGATGGGGTCGCGGCCGACTTCCTCCACAACCTCGCGCAGCGTCACGAAATCGCCGGACCGCTTGGACATGCGCACCGGCTCGCCATCGCGAAACAGCTTTACCAGGTTGCACAGAAGAACCGTGAGCTTCACCTCGTCGCCGGCGATCGCCCGCGCCAGCGCTTCCAGCCGCTTGACGTAGCCGCCATGGTCGGCGCCGAGCACGTAGATCAGCTCGACGAAGCCGCGATCGACCTTGTCCTTGAGATAGGCGACGTCGGCGGCGAAATAGGTGAACGAACCATCCGACTTGACCAGCGCCCGGTCCATGTCGTCGCCGACCGCCGTCGAACGGAACAGGGTCTGTTCGCGATCTTCCCAGTCGTCCGGCCTCTCGCCCTTGGGCGGCGGCAGCTTGCCTTTGTAGATATGGCCCTTCAGCGTCAGGTCGTTGATCGCCGAGCGGATCTTCCTGGCATTGTCGGCGTGCAGCGTGCGCTCGGAGAAGAACACGTCATGATGCACGTTGAGCAGCGCCAGATCCTCGCGGATCATCGCCATCATCGCGTCGATGGTGCGGTCCTTGACGATGGCGAGCGCCTCTTCGTCCGGCATCTGCAGCAAGGACCGGCCGAACTCCTTGGCCAGCGCCTGCCCGACCGGGACCAGATAGTCGCCTGGATAGAGCCCGGCCGGAATCTCGCCGACCTCGTCGCCAAGCGCCTCGCGATAACGCAGCATCACCGAGCGGCCGAGAACGTCGATCTGCGAGCCGGCGTCGTTGATGACATATTCCTTGGTCACGTCGTAACCGGCAAAGGCCATCAGATTGGCAAGCGCATCGCCAACGACGGCGCCACGGCAATGGCCGACATGCATTGGCCCCGTCGGGTTGGCCGATACATATTCGACATTGGCCTTCCTGCCGCCGCCGATGCTGGAGCGGCCGTAATTGCGGCCCTCGCCCAGAAGCGTCGTGAGATGTGCCTGCCAGAAACCGTCCTTGAGCCGCAAATTGACGAAGCCCGGGCCAGCAACCTCGGCGGCCGCGATATCCTTGTCGTCCCGCAGCGCGAGCGCCAGGCGCTCAGCCAGCGCCCGCGGGCTCTGGCCGGTGGGCTTGGCCAGCACCATCGCCGCATTGGTCGCGAGGTCGCCATGGCTGGCATCGCGCGGCGGCTCGACGGCGATGCGCGACAGGTCGGGCGAAACGCCGTCATTGTCTTTCAGATCAAGCGTCTCGACGGCTTTTATGATTCGCGCGGTGAAGTCGGCGAAGATGTTCATGGGTATGACTCTGGCGGCTTTGCAGGGAATCCGGCTTGTTGGCCGGCAAAATCGAGCCCGCCCTAGCTCAAATCCGGCGTATCGTCAAACAAACGCCGGTGTTCCTTCAGCGCGTAGGTGTCGGTCATCCCCGCCAGGAAGTCGGCCACGCTGCGCGCCTTGATGCGATCCTCGGCCCGGTCGAGCCCCTCGCGCCAGCCGTCCGGCATAGCGCGCGGGTCGGCGAAATAGACGTCGAACAGGTCCCTGACGATCCGCTCCGCATCGGCGCGCACCCGCATGACTTCCTTGTGCCGGTAGAGGTGCTTGTAGAGAAAGGCCTTCAGCTCTTTCTCGGCGACGGCCATTTCGGCGGAAAAGGTCACCATCGTCTCGCCCGCCGCCCTCACCGCATCGGCGCTCCGCGGCCCGGTGCGTTCCAGGTTGGCGGTGGTCGACCTGATCACGTCCTCGACCATGGCGGTGATCTGGCGCCGCATCAGCTCGTGGCCGGTGCGCACCTCGTCGAGATTGGGATAGCGCGCGCGCACCCCCTCCAGGATGGTCCCCGGCAGCGAGACGGCCTTCAGCATGTCCAGCGTCAGCAGCCCCGCCCTCAGGCCGTCGTCGATGTCGTGCGTGTTGTAGGCGATATCGTCGGCGATCGCAGCACACTGCGCCTCGATGCCGGCGAACCGGTCGAGTTCGAGGTCGTGCAGTTCCGAATAGTCGCGGATCGCCTGCGGCACCGGACCCTTCAGGCCCTTGCCGTTGGCATCGGTCAGCGGACCATTGTGCTTGACCAGGCCTTCCAACGTTTCCCAGGTCAGGTTCAGTCCGTCAAACTCGGCATAGCGCGCTTCCAGCCTTGTCACGATGCGCAGCGATTGCGCGTTGTGGTCGAAGCCGCCCCAATCAGCCATCTTCTCGTTGAGGGCGTCCTCGCCGGTGTGGCCGAAGGGCGTGTGGCCGAAATCATGCACCAGCGCCACCGCTTCAGCCAGATCCTCGTCGCCGCGCAGCGCCCGCGCCAGAGCGCGTGCGATCTGCGCCACCTCGATCGAATGGGTCAGCCGGGTGCGATAATGATCGCCTTCATGGGCGATGAAGACCTGCGTCTTGTGTTTCAGCCGGCGGAACGCGGTGGAATGGATGATGCGGTCGCGGTCGCGCTGGAACGGCGTACGGGTCGGGCTTTCGACCTCTTCGAACAGGCGCCCGCGCGAGCGCGCCGGATCGCTGGCATAGGCCGCGCGGGGCCTATAGCCAAATCCGATGTCGCCCAACTCGTTGGTCATGGTCGATGCCGCCTGACTTTGGCCGCCTGACTTTGGCCGCCAGACTATGGCCGGTTGACTTGGCCGGTTGACTTGGCCCTTCGCGCTTCATACCTATCATGTGAAACCGAAAGCAAGGTGACGCCCATGGGCGCGGATGCCAAGACCGCCATGAAAGTCGAGATGACCGATGCCGCCGCAAGGCGGATCGCCAAGATTGTGTCGGACGAGGCCGGCAAGACGGCGTTGCGCGTTTCCGTCGAAGGCGGCGGCTGCTCCGGCTTTTCCTACAAGTTCGATCTGGTCGACGCGCGCAACGACGACGATGTCGCCATCGAGAAGGACGGCGCCACGGTTCTGATCGATGATCTGTCGCTGGTCTATATGGGCGGGTCGGTGATTGATTTCGTCGACGACCTGATGGGCCAGTCGTTCCAGATCCGCAACCCGAATGCGGTCGCCTCCTGCGGCTGCGGCACAAGCTTCTCCATTTAGGAACAACATGCCTGCCATTGGCGCGGTTCGTCAGGTCGCGCTCTCGGCCGGGCGAGACCTCGACGCGACTCTGGCCTTCTGGTGCGACGTGCTCGGGATGAGCGTGCATGTGCGTTACGATCCGCCGGGCATCGCCTTCATCATGGCCGGCAGCGTGCGGCTGCTGTTCACCGACGGCATTCCGGCCGGAACCGTCTATCTCGACATATCAGGTCTCGAGGATTTCCACGCCGGCGCGAAAGCTGCGGGCGTTCCCTTCACCGCGCCTCCAACGCTTGTTCATCGCGACACCGAGGGCCAGTTCGGTCCGGCGGGGGAAAGCGAGTGGATGGCCTTTCTAAAGGATCCCGCAGGCAATACGATCGGCCTGGTCGAACGTCTTGCCCCGGAAGAACATTGAGGCCGCCATGAAGATCGTCACCTGGAACATCAACGGCATTCGCGCCCGCATCGGCAATCTCACCCATTGGCTGACCGAAAGCGCCCCCGACATCGTCTGCCTGCAGGAGATCAAGACGGTCGACGAGCAGTTCCCGCGCGCCGAGATCGAGGCGCTTGGCTACAATGTGGAAACCCACGGCCAGAAGGGTTTCAACGGCGTCGCCCTGCTGTCGAAATTGCGCTTCGACGAGGTCATCAGAGGTCTGCCCGGCGACGACGCCGACGAGCATGCGCGCTTCATCGATGGCGTGTTCTCGACCGACAAGGGCGCATTGCGCGTCGCCTCGCTCTATCTGCCGAACGGCAATCCGATCGATGACGAGAGGAAATTCTCCTACAAGCTGTCCTGGATGGCACGGCTGGAGCGCTGGGCCGAGGAGCGGCTGAGGCTGGAGGAAGCCCTGGTGCTGGCCGGTGACTACAACGTCATTCCCGAACCTGTCGACGCGAAGTTCCCGGAGAACTGGCTGAATGATGCGCTCTTCCAGCCGCAGACGCGGCAGGCGTTCCGCAGGTTGAAAAATCTCGGCTTCACCGAAGCGGTGCGTTCGGTCACCGATGCGGGCGACACCTTCACCTTCTGGGACTACCAGGCCGGCGCCTGGCAGAAGAACAACGGCATCCGCATCGACCACCTGCTGCTGTCGCCCGAGGCCGCCAACCGGTTTTCATCGGCCTCGATCGAAAAGCATGTGCGCGCCTGGGAAAAACCGTCCGACCACGTGCCGGTGGCCATCGATCTCGATTTGCTGCCGGCCTGAGGGAGACCCCGGGCCCGCGCTGGACCTCGTATCGCCACAATCAGGCGCATGATGGGAGATCATCATGGCGGCTGGGGTTCCCATGACCATACGACTTGTCCTTTGTCCGATCGGCCTGGCATTCGCTGTCGCCGTCCCTGCGGCGGCTTTCGCCGCCGAGGAATGTCTTGCCAATGGAAAATCCTACCCGGTCGGCCAGGTCGCCTGTCTGACGATCGCCGACAAGAACTACCTCGCCCGCTGCGAGATGGTGCTCAACAACACCTCATGGACGAAAGTCGGGGACAGCTGCCCGCAAGACAGGCTGGCGCCGCACCGGCGGATGACGCCGATCTCGGCGCCGGCTCCCAGCATGGTGCCGGCGGAGCCGACCGAGAATTAATGTCTGATTAGCGATCTCCTCGTGGGGAGATCATCCTTACTGATCGGCGCTGTTGCCCTTGGTCAGGATGTCGTCAGCGAGCGAGATCGCTGTGCGGCGGTCGGCTTCGCCGGCGGCGGCAAAGGCCTCCTCCTGCATGCCGCGGATCCAGGGCTGGTCGGCGGGCGCCGCACGTTCGAGTGCTGCCGTCATCATCGCCAGGCCGCGCACGATCTTGCCGCTCTGGAACAACAGATGGCCAAGCGTCGCCTGCGCGCCGGCATGGCCTTTTTCGGCGGCGAGCTGGAACCAGCGCCCGGCCTGCTTGACGCTGGCCTTCACGCCGCCCTCGCCCTTCAGGAACATCTGCCCCATCTCGAACTGGGCATTCGGGTTGCGGTAGTTGGCGGCGGCGCGCATGTAATATTCCTGGGCCGCCACTTCGTTCTCGGTCACCGGGCTGCCGGGAATGCCCTTGCGCAAATAGTCGCCCAGCGCCACCAGCGCGTCGGAAACGTAGCTTTCTTCCGGTGAGCCGGGCTCGACGTCCTGATCGACGATCTCCGAAAAGAACTTAAACGCCTCGTAATCGTCGCGCGCCACGCCATCACCCTCGGCATACATGCGGGCAAGCTTCCAGGTGGCGCCGATCTGGCCGTTCTCGGCGGCGTATTTATAAGCCTCCGCGGCCTGTTCCTTGTGGCCGTTCTTGTAGGCGGAGAAGCCGAACTGGAACACCGCCCAGGGGCTCGACTGCGGCTTCACGCCGGTCTTGTCGTCGAACACCTTGTCGTCGAAGGCCATGGCCTGGCCGACGGCGCCAAAGATCGCTAACGCGACCAGTGCCGGAAGGACAGACGACCTCAACAACTCTGGTGTTGACTTCAACAACTCAGATGTCCGCATAGCAGTGTGTTTCTTTCGCACCGCCCGGATGGGTGACCGCGCCGTCGCGGGCGGAACCTACCGTCTGTGCGTATTTCCATATCGCGCCGGACTGATAGTCGGTTGTGCGCGCCTTCCAACTCTTTGCCCTCGCAGCCAGTTCCCTATCGGACAACGCCACATCGATCGTGCCGTTCACGGCATCGATGGAGATCACATCGCCGTCCCGGATGAGGCCAATCGGACCACCAACGGCGGCCTCGGGCCCGACATGGCCGATGCAGAAGCCGCGCGTCGCGCCCGAGAAACGGCCGTCTGTGATCAGCGCCACCTTGCCACCCATGCCCTGGCCGTAGAGTGCCGCCGTCGTCGACAGCATCTCGCGCATGCCAGGTCCGCCGCGCGGCCCTTCGTAGCGGATGACGAGAACTTCGCCTTCCCGGTAGTTGCGATGCGTCACCGCTTCGAAACATTCCTCTTCCGAATCGAAGCAGCGCGCCGGGCCGGAGAACTTCAACTCCGTCATGCCCGCGACCTTCACGATCGCGCCTTCCGGGGCAAGGTTTCCCTTCAAGCCCACGACACCGCCGGTTTGGGTAATAGGTCTGTCGGCCGGGCGGACCACATCCTGGTGTTCATTCCAGGCAATATGCTCCATATTTTCGGCCAAAGTGCGGCCAGTGACCGTCAGGCAATCGCCATGCAGGTAGCCGTGGTCGAGCAGCGTCTTCATCAACAGCGGAATGCCGCCGGCCTCGAACATGTCCTTGGCGACATATTTGCCGCCGGGCTTGAGGTCGGCGATGTATGGCGTCTTCTCGAAAATCCGGGCGACATCGAACAGGTCGAACTTGATGCCGGCCTCATGCGCTATGGCCGGCAAATGCAGCGCCGCATTGGTCGAGCCGCCGGTGGCCGAAACCACCGTCGCCGCGTTCTCCAGTGCTTTCAACGTGACGATGTCGCGCGGCCGGATGTTCCTGGCGATCAGTTCCATGATCTTCTCGCCGGAGGCGAAGTTGAAACGATCGCGCATTTCATAAGGCGCCGGCGCGCCGCAGGAATAGGGCAGTGCCAGACCGATCGCCTCGGCCACGGTCGCCATCGTGTTGGCGGTGAACTGGGCGCCGCAGGAGCCGGCCGAGGGACAGGCGGCCTGCTCGATTTCAAGCAGTTCGGCATCGCCGATCGTGCCGACCGAGTGCTGGCCGACCGCTTCGAACACATCCTGCACGGTGATCTGGCGGCCGCGGTAGCTGCCGGGCAGGATCGAGCCGCCATAGATGAAGATCGACGGCACGTTGAGCCGCACCATGGCCATCATCATGCCGGGCAGCGACTTGTCGCAGCCGGCGAGCCCGACCAGCGCGTCGTAGCAATGCCCGCGCATGGTGAGCTCCACCGAATCGGCGATGACCTCGCGCGACACCAGCGACGACTTCATGCCCTGGTGGCCCATGGCGATGCCGTCGGTGACGGTGATGGTGCAGAATTCGCGCGGCGTGCCGTTGGCGGCCGCGACGCCCTTCTTGACCACTTGCGCCTGGCGCATCAGCGAAATGTTGCAGGGCGCCGCTTCGTTCCAGCAGGAGGCGACGCCGACCAGCGGCTGTGCGATCTCGGCCGCCGACAGGCCCATGGCATAGAGATAGGAGCGATGCGGCGCACGCGCCGGACCGACGGTCACATAGCGGCTGGGGAGCTTAGCCTTGGAGATGACTTTGGCGTCCATACTCTTCCTTGCCCCACATCTTCCTCGCAAGAGGGCGGTGCGGCCTGCTCCCATCGCCGAGCCTTTTGGCGCGTGTCCCGAGACAAGATCGAGGTGCGCCGGGTTTATGGCGGGAAATGGGCAATTTCGTCGGCCTGACTTCTAGCGCAGGGGTTGTTCAGAAAGTGTTGCCAAAACATCACAACGACACGAGGCGGAGCTGGTGCGGTTTATCTGCAACGCAGCCCTGGGGCCGACAGGCTCGGCCACAGCCCCGGAACGAAAAAGGCCGGGCATTGCCCGGCCTTTCATTTGATTTTACAGAGACTTAGAACTTGATCTTCACACCACCAGAGATCGCCGTGATCAGATCATTCCCGAAATCATAGCTGGCATCCTCGCCTGCAACATAGCCGTTCTCACCAGCCAATGTCCCCGAGTGGCCGCTGGTCAAAACGCCGACCGCTCCAGCGAGCCGCACTTCGATGTTGGGCTGCGGCGTATAGGCGACGCCGCCGCCCAGGGTCCACGTATCGGTCTGCGCACCATAGCCATGCGAGGTGCCACGATCCCAGGTCAATTGACCGGCGGCACTCCATTGATCATTGAACTTGTGGCCGATACCACCTGAAACGGTCCAACCGTCACGATACATCAGGTCGAGCGACGTCACCTGACCCGGGCCGTTCGTGAAGCAAGCCGCCCCAGGCGCAATTGTTGGACAGATCGGAACGCTCTGCAGCACGCTCCAGTTGACCCACTTGATTGAGCCGAAGGCCAGCCAGTCAGGCGCAATACCGGACTGCAGTTTCAGTTCCAGCGAATCCGGCATCGACTCCTCTGCGCCATAGATCGGCCGAGAACCTCCAAGAATAGCTGGTAAGGTGAGTGTGCCCGAAATGTTGTCTAGCTTGACTTTCGAATTGTAGACCAAGCTGGCGCGGAGCGCGATATCAGGGATTTCGTAGGCAACGCCGGCGCGCCAGCCCCAACCGTTAGCCTCCAGATCGACACGACCAAGCAGCGGTTGTCCGAGGGGAGTAAAACCGACCAAGCTTTCCTTGAAGCCTGAAATGTCCTGATAGAACAACCCGCCGATAAAGCGGAGCTGGCCCTTGCCAGCATCAAACTTGTAGGAACAGGTGCCGGCGTAATTGTTGCTCTTGATATCGGTCTCGACGTTAGAAAGCGCTCCGTTCCACATACCTGGTGCGGTATGCGCGCCCCAAGGCTGCGAATAATCGACCATGCAGTCGACGCCCTGCACAACCTGGGCCTTCATTCCTATGCGCGGTACCCAATAGCCCTCGGCTCCGTCGGCCGAGGTACCAAGGCCGAGATTGGCTCCGCCGGGACCACGCGCATTCTCGTACTTACGGTCCGGCATCACATAGGTCGCTTCCGCGTCCGTCGCGAACGGCGCCGGATCAAACAGCAGGTCGATATCGTAGCCGCCACGTTCCAGGCCGCCGGCATGTGCCGAGCTCATTGCCGTCCCCAGCAAAGCCAGCGAAAAGCACCCTGCCCCCAGCAGTGCTTTCAAACGCAGATTGTTCATGGATGTCCTCCCCGAATAGTCAGTACATCCAGCTAGAACCAATTCGGGTTAACGGTGCAACAACGAATTCTTGGGGCGTACATGTACATGTCCACCGGACGCATTCCGGACAAAATGCAGACCAGCGCAGCGAGGCAGAAAAACGGTTCGCCGGGCGTGTCTCACTCAGAAAAACGGGAGAAAATCGGCCAAAAAGGCCAAAAATAATCAGTTTTGAGCAGTCGAATGCCCCATTGTTACATTATGGCAACAATGGGGCGAAAACTTCCGTTTACGTCAACATTAACGCTACGGAATGCCAGTTTCGAGGCAAAAAGCCACCCCATTTTAGAGGGCCCTAAAGTCTCCCGAATCTGCCCTCAACCCGCTTCGCGAACCCTGGCCAGCGCCACCGAAAGCTTGCCCTGCGCCTCGCGGTATTCGGCCAGCTTTTCACGCTCGGCTTCCACGATCTCGGCCGGCGCGCTGGCGACGAATCTTTCGTTCGACAGCTTCTTGTGCAGGCGTGCGATCTCCTCGGTCACCTTGGCCAGTTCTTTCTGCAAGCGCGCGGCCTCGGCGGCGAGATCGATCAGGCTGCCGAGCGGCAGGCAGACCGTTGCCTCGTTGAGCACGATCTGCGCCGAGCCCTTGGGTGCGGCGTCAACCTGCGAGATGTCGCCGACGCGCGCCAGCCGCTTGATCGCGGCGGCGTGGCGCCCCAGCCGTTCGCGGGTAAGCGTGTTGGCTCCGATCACCATCAGCGGCGCGATGGCTGCCGGCGGCACGTTCATTTCCGAACGCACGGAACGAATGCCGGAGACGAGATCAACCAGCCAGTTGATGTCGGCGGCCGCTTCAGCGTCCTCGAAATCCGGCGACGGCCACGCGGCATGGCAAAGCAGCGAAGCGCGCTCCTTGCCCTCGCCCGCGGTCTGCGCCCAAAGTTCCTCGGTCATGAACGGCATCATCGGATGCAGGAGCTTGTAGATTTCGTCGAGCACGAAGGCGACGCAGGCGCGGCTTTCGGCCTTGGCCGCCTCGTCCGTGCCCATGAACACCGGCTTCAGCAGCTCCAGATACCAGTCGCAGAACAGGTTCCAGACGAAGCGGTAGGCCGCCCCCGCCGCCTCGTTGAAGCGATATGAGGTGATGCCGTCCGTGACCTCTCGCGCGGCGCGCGTCAGCTCGGTCAGGATCCAGCGGTTGACCGCCAGCTTGGCGTCGTTCAGCCAGAAATCGTCGTTGCGCGCGACTTCGTTCATCTCGGCGAAGCGCGTCGCGTTCCAAAGCTTGGTGCCGAAATTGCGGTAGCCGGCAATGCGCGCCGGGTCGAGCTTCACGTCACGCCCCTGCGCCGCCATCACCGTCAGCGTGAAGCGCAGCGCGTCGGCGCCATATTCGTCGATGAGGTCGAGCGGGTCGACGACATTGCCTTTCGACTTCGACATCTTCTGCCCGTTCTTGTCGCGCACCAGCGCGTGCATGTAGACGGTGTGGAACGGCTCCTCGTCCATGAAGTGCAGGCCCATCATCATCATGCGCGCGACCCAGAAGAAGATCAGGTCGAAGCCGGTCACCAGCACGTCGGTCTGGTAGTAGGTTTTCAGCTCCGGCGTCTCATCCGGCCAGCCCAGCGTCGAGAACGGCCACAGCGCCGAGGAAAACCAGGTATCGAGCACGTCCTCGTCACGGGTCAGGATTTCGCCCGGCTGGAAATTCTCGAGCTTGTCCTCGACCCAGGCCTTCCAGGGTCCTTCGAGCGCCAGATAATATTCGATCGCGGCACTCAGCGCCTCTTCCTCCGTCTTCTCGACGAAGACGCGCCCGTCGGGCCCATACCATGCCGGAATCTGGTGGCCCCACCAAAGCTGGCGCGAGATGCACCAGGGTTCAATGTTCTCCATCCACTGGAAGTACGTCTTTTCCCAATTCGCGGGTATGATCTTGGTACGCCCCTCGCGCACCGAGGCGATCGCCGGCTTGGCCAGTTCGGCGGCGTTTGCATACCACTGCTCGGTCAGGAACGGCTCGATCGGCACGCCGCCGCGATCGCCATGCGGCACAGCGTGGCGATGCGGCTCGACCTTGTCGAGGAAGCCGCCTTCTTCCATCAATTCGACGATCCTCTTGCGCGCGACAAAGCGGTCAAGGCCGTTGAGTTCATCCCAGACGGCTTGGCGCTCCGGCGTCACCTCGAGCCCGGCGAGGAAATCCTCGTTGTCCCTGAGGTTTACCGCCGCCTCGACGGTGAGGATATTGATCGCCGGCAGCTTGTGGCGCTTGCCGACTTCGAAGTCGTTGAAGTCATGCGCCGGCGTTATCTTAACCGCGCCAGAGCCCTTCTCGGGGTCGGAATACTCATCCGCCACCACGGGAATCTTGCGGCCGACGATCGGCAGGACGACATTCTTGCCGACCAGGTGCCGGAAGCGCTCGTCGTCCGGATGCACGGCGACGGCCGTATCGCCCAGCATCGTCTCGGGGCGCGTCGTCGCCACGATGATGAAGGTCTTCGGGTTTTCCGGATCGAAGGCCACGCCTTCGACGGGATAGCGGAAGTGCCAGAGATTGCCGTTGACCTCCTGCTGCTCGACCTCGAGATCGGAGATCGCGGTGAGCAGCTTGGGATCCCAGTTCACAAGGCGCTTGTCCTTGTAGATCAGGCCTTCCTTGTAGAGCGTGACGAACACTTCGAGCACGGCCTTGGACAGGCCTTCGTCCATGGTGAAGCGTTCGCGCGACCAGTCGGCCGAGGCGCCGAGCCGCTTCAGCTGGTTGAGGATCGCGCCCCCGGATTCGGCTTTCCACTCCCACACTTTCTCGATGAACTGTTCACGGGTGAGGTCGCGGCGATGGATCTGCTTTTCCATCAACTGCCGCTCGACCACCATCTGCGTGGCGATGCCGGCATGGTCCATGCCCGGCTGCCACAGCACGTTCTTGCCGCGCATGCGCTCGAAGCGAACGAGAATATCCTGCAACGTGTTGTTGAGCGCGTGGCCCATATGCAGCGAGCCGGTGACGTTGGGCGGCGGGATGACGATGGTGAAGGCCTCAGCCCCCTCCTCGGCGCCGGCGCCGGCGCGAAACGCGTCGGCCTCTTCCCACACCTTGGCAATCTTCGGTTCGACGGTTTTGGCGTCGTAGGTCTTTTCAAGCATGGGAAAATGGTCCGCGCTGTCGGATTTTTGCTGGTCCGGTGTAAATCGGAAGGCTTTGACCGAGTCAACCGTAGGGGCCGCCTCGGCAACCGGCACAACAGAAAGAGGATCACCGTTCAGATAGTGTCTGTCCCGTATGCGACAATCCCTGGTGGCGTCGGCACTGTCACCGGCTCCAGCCGGAGAGGCATTGCACGCCTACGCCGCCCAATCCCAAATGCCAGCTCGGGTCGTACGAAACGAGGAATAGTGCGACGTCTCAGGACGCGCTGGAGTCCTCTGGTTTTTCTTTCAAAGCTTCGGCGAACTTGCGCATGAGCCGCACGAGTTCGTCGATGTCGTGTGCGTCCCAGCTTTCGAAAACGGCGCGAGCGTTTCTCTCTCGTGCTGCGTCGATCTTGTCGGTCATCGCCTTGCCCTTTGGCGTGACGACAGCCTCATTCACGCGGCGGTCTGTCTCGCTCTGCCGGCGCACGGCCAGGCCAAGGCTTTCGAGCTTCGCCACCTGACGGCTGACAGTGGTGTAATCGCGGCCAGCCCGGTCGGCGAGGTCCACTATCCCTATCGGCCCAAGCCGCTCTATCCCGACCAGCAGAGGAAACAGTGCGCGGTCGAGCGCAATTCCGGCCTCCTTTACCATCTGCTCATCGCGCTGAGGCCGGTTCATAAGGCTGGCAATCTCGATCAGCGCTCCGTGGAGTTCACGAATCTGATGACTCCCAATATGTGTATTTTTCACGCTTTTCATTGACAGCACTCCGACTCTCCATTATGTGCATTTTACACACAAGGAGATCGACATGACAAACGGTTTTGCGGCAGATGTGCTCATCTGCGGCGCAGGAGCGGCTGGCCTGACGCTGGGGATCGAGCTTGCACGGCGCGGTATATCCTTCCAGCTCATTGAGAAGATGAGCGAACCCTTCCGTGGCTCGCGCGGCAAGGGCATCCAGCCGAGGACACAGGAGATTTTCGAAGATCTTGGCATTCTCGACAGGGTCGTTGCCGCAGGCGGCGTCTATCCGCCGATGCGCGTGTATGGCGATGACGGCAGCTATATCGAAAAGGACACCGGCGAGCGCCCCGATCCGACGCCGGCAGAGCCTTACGCCATCGCGCTAATGATTCCGCAATTCCTCACCGAGCGGATCATGCGAGAGCGGCTGGCAGAACTAGGCCATAGGGTCGAGTACGGATGTGAGTTGGTTGGGTTCGAGCAAGGTGAGAACGGTGTCATGGCACGTCTTGCGGGGCCGAATGGCGAGCAAACCGTTCGCGCACGCTATCTTGTCGGGGCGGACGGCGGGCACAGCTTCGTGCGCGGCGCGCTCGGCTTGAATTTCCCCGGCAAGACGCTGGGCGTGCGTGCGGTCGTGGCGGATGTGCTGTTGACCGGGCTGGACCGCGATGCGTGGCACCAGTTCAACGACGGTGACATGGAGCGAATGGTCGCGATTTGCCCGCTCGCCGGAACCGATCTCTTCCAGATTCAGGCACCCATTCTGCTGGACGGCGAAGTGGACCTCTCAGCAGAACAGCTGGGGCGCTTGATTAATGAGCGGACCGGCCGCGGCGACGTGCGGGTGGATTCGGTCGCCTGGGCGTCGGCCTACCTGATGAAGGCCCGGCTTGCCGATCGCTACCGGGTCGATCGGGTATTCCTCGTTGGCGATGCAGCTCATATCCATCCGCCAACCGGCGGCCAGGGCCTGAACACCAGCGTGCAGGATGCCTATAATCTGGGCTGGAAACTTGCCGCCGTCCTCGACGGCGCGGATGATTGCCTGCTCGACACCTATGAGCAGGAACGACGTCCGGTCGCAGAATCGGTTCTCGGCCTTTCGACCCGGCTGCTCGACACCCAGAAACAGGGTGGAATGCACCGCGGCCGCGAGGTGCGCCAGCTCGATATCGCCTATCCGGAATCGCCGCTCTCCAGGGAAATGGCCGAACGCAGCAGCGGCCCGCACGCGGGGGACCGCGCGCCGGATGCCCAAATCAGGGGCGCGGCGGGGCAACCATGGCGACTGTTCCAATTGCTGCAAGGGCCGCATTGGACACTGCTTGTTCATCAAGCCGGGAGAGAGACGGTTGGGCCACTCAAGGGGCTGCATGTCCACCACATCGGCCCGCAAGGCGATGTCATCGATGCCTGGGGACACCTTCGCGATGCTTATGCACTGGCACCGGGCGAGTGTGTGCTGATCCGGCCGGACGGATATATCGGTGTGATGGCGATTCTTGATGCAGACCGAACCGCGAAGCTCGAAACCTATTTGGCCCGCATGGGCCTAGTCCAACCCGGAGAAGACCCGAAAGACTGCCGAGATATGTTCGAACAATGAGGTTGGCGGGCTCTATGCTTGGGTCGGGCCTATATGAAGCGTGGAGCGGCGTGGTCGTGGCAATCGCCATCATCGGAGCTATTATTGCGGCCACCGCCTCCTTCGACGTGCCGATCCTGAGATTACCGTGCCTGCGCCAGGGTGAAGGCGCAGCGGTGTCCAACTAGCCACCTAAGGCGACCCGGGAAAATCATTACGCGCCGCGCGCCACGCGCTCGATCTCCTCGCGCACCAGGCGCTCGACCAGCGTTGGCAGGTTGTTGTCCAGCCAGTCCTGCAGCATCGGCCGCAGCATCTCCTCGGCCATCTCGTCGAATGTCTTCTTGCTGCGGCTGGCAAAGGCGTCGGAGAGTTCGCCAAAGGCCGCGGCGACCTGCCGGCCCGTATGCTCGGAAAGGATTGCCGGACGGGCCGCAGGCGTTTCATCCGCCGCCTTGCGCGCCTCGTCGGTGCTCGCCGGGGCGGCGATCGAAGGGGTCCGCTCGAACGCCGGCTCCGGCATCGGCTCGTCCACCGGCGCTTCGGGCTGAACAACCGGCTTGCGAATGCCTGGTATCGCCTTCGCCTGCTCGCCGACCGCTGCGATCTCGCGGCGCCAATCGGCGACGATGGCATCGCTTGCCGCACCGGCCTCGGGCGTCGCGGGCCTGTCGGTCCTTTCGGCGGGCAGCGGCTCGGCGGCGATCCGGGCGCTCACCTCGGCAAGCGTCATCGACGCCCTTGGTGCTACGGGATCGGTTCGCTCCGGCGCTTCCATGCGCGCGACCGTTGGTTCGGCCGCCGATGTCTGTGCCTGCACCTCCGCCAGCGTGACCGGCTTCCTGACCTCGGGAGCGGCATGCAATTCGGCGCGGAGCGCATCGACGTCGGGAGCAGCGCCCGCCGCCGGCTTCAGATCCTGCCGCAAGTCATCGGCATCGTCCGGCTGCTTGCGGCCGCTGTCGCTGTCCTCGATGATCCTCCTGATGGAAGCCAATATCTCTTCCATGGAAGGTTCGCGCTGTGCGCTGCTTGCCGTTGCCATCGTCACATCCGCCGCCCTTGTGACCTGTTACAGACTTCCGCTCCGGTAAAAGCCGGATTCGAATCATGGCGACAGCGTAACCGACGGAGCGCCGTACGAGAATCCCCATTCTGGGGACATGTGGGATTTCAACAGATTAGCGCAATTCGTCGAAAAGCATGTGACGAGTTGCCGGCGCAGTTGCGCAAACAATGAAGCGACCCGGCGTTTCGATCGAACGCCGGGTCGCTTCGAGAGAACTACTCGAATCTGTGGAGTTTAGCGGCCATCCGGCGTGCGCAGGCCGATCCACTTGTCCTTGACGGCATTGTAGTGCTCTTCAGGCCTGTACTTCGTCGCCTGCAGCGCAAGGCGCTCGGCCGAGAGGCGGCCGATCGCCGACAGGATGGCATAACTCGCCACCACAACGTCGTGCTCGGAATTTGCCTGGTTGATCTTGGCGGTGATGACGGTGGCCTGCGCGTTGAGCACATCCAGCGTGGTGCGCTGGCCGACATTGCGTTCCTCGATGACACCGTTCAGCGCCAGTTGAGCGGCGTCGATCACCTGCCTGTTGGCAGCGACGCTCTGCTGCGCGGCGGTGTATTGCGACCACGCCGAGGCGACGGCCTGGCGCACCTGGTCGCGGCTGACGTCGACCTGGATGCGGGCCTCGCCAAGCGATTCCTTGTTCTGTCGCACGACCGCCGAGGTGCGGCCGCCCGAATAGATCGGGATCGTCAGTGTCGCACCGATGTTGGCCGAGGTCGAACCGCCGTTGCTCCCCTGGAGGTCGGGATTGCGATGCAGATAATCCTCCGAAATGCCGGCCGATGCGGAAAGCTGCGGCAGCAATGCGCCCTCGGACGACTTCACCGAAAACGCGGCCGCATCGACCAGATGCTGGGTGGCGAGGATCGCCGGATGCTCGGCCGAGGCGATGGCTATCGCCGAATCGAGGCTCGGCGGCAGCAGCCCGGCCAATGGCGAGGCAGGCCTGAGCTTGCCCGGCTCGTCACCGACGATCTGGTGATAGCTCGCCGCACTTGCCAGCGCCTGCGCGCGGGCGGCGCTGAGCGACGCCACGGCGGAAGCGCGCGACGCATCGGCCTGCGCAACGTCGGTGCGCGTGCCTTCGCCGACCTCGAACCGTGAGCGCGCGGCGCGCGCCTGCTCGGTCAGGAACTGCAGATTCTGCTCCGTCAGCACCGCGATCTGCCGGTCGCGAATCACGTCCATATAGGCCGTGGCCGCGCTCAACAGCGTGTTCTCCTCGGTGTTGCGCAGGCTTTCGACGGATGCCTTGACCCGCGATTCGGCTGCCGCCACATTGTTTCTCGTCTGGAAGCCGTCGAACAGGTTCTGGTTTATGACGATGCCCACACTGGCCGACCCCGTCTTGACGTTGGCGCCGCTGGCACGGGTATTCACATAATTCGTGTCGGCCGTCCCGGTGATGGTCGGGCGCCAGCCGGACTTGGCGATGGCCACGCTCTCATCGGTGACGCGTACGCCGGCTCGGGAGGCATTCAGCGAGGAATTGTATTGATAGGCCTTTGCAAGCGCGCCGGAGATGGTTTCGGCCGAGGCGGCCAGCGGGGAAAGCGCGGTCGCCGAAACGAGGACGGCGGTGAAAAGTGACTTGCGTAGAGACGGCACCATTAAACCCTCATTCGTTTTCCATGGGAACCACGCCGCACCGGCTTCTCCTTAGAGAACCGGAGCGGCGTGTCAGAATGTTCCCTGTCGCTCGGCCCAAAGTGCCCCCATTGGGATCAGCAACGATTGTTCAAATGCAAGCGACCATGACAAAGCCTCTGCTGCAAGGCCAAATCATTCAGAATTCGAAAGCATGCTCACGTTCGAACCCGGGTAGTGGCTTAATTGCCGCATTAAATGCCCGTCTACCGGTTACAACCCCCCCTGCTTTGAAAAAAAGCCGCGCCACGCCGGAATTGCCCTGCCCTTCGACCGCGACGAGGCGGCCGCCTTCGGCGAGCTGGTCGAGCAGCGCCGCCGGCACTTTGCCGACGCTGCCGCCGACGAAGACGACATCGTAGGGCGCCTTGGCGGCATATCCCTGCGGCAGCGGGCCCTGGACCACGGTCACATTGCCGCAGCCCAGCGATGAGAGCACCGACTTTGCGGTTTCGGCCAGCGCCGAATCACTTTCAAGCGCCACCACGGAGCCCGCCAGTCGCGACAGGATGGCCGAGGCATAGCCGGTGCCGCAGCCGACATCGAGGACCGAATCAGCCTGACTGATCTCGGCCAGTTGCATCAGCTTGGCCAACGGCGAAGGCTCCATCAGATATCGCGCGCCGCCGGGGCCGTCCGCGATGCGGATGTCTTCGTCGATGTAGGCGAAATTGCGCTGGCGTTCGTCGACGAAAAGCTCGCGGGGCACGGAAAGCATGGCGTCGAGCAGCGGCGTGCTGGTCACGTCGGTGGTGCGGATCTGGCCATCGACCATCTTGACGCGAAGCTCGGAGAAATCAGCGCTCATGTCCCAACCAATCCGCTTGCCGCGCCACATCGCGGTTCATTTAGACGGGAACGGCGAGCTCCCTGCGCTGACGCGCGGGAGCCCGGAGATTGGAGGCCTCGCCCGGAGCTCGCGTCCCGTTAATTTGCATCCTATTAGCCGAGGGTGTGGCAGAGTCAATTGTCATGGTCAATCGCCGGTTTTCGCTGCTAAGTGCCACACCTCGGTGCGCCCGCTTTGTGGCAGTCACTTCGGATAGTCAGCTTTGACGACGATCCTGGTATAGGCGCGCTCGACCTCGAAGACGGCTTCGTCCCTGGTCTCAGTCGACCCTCTGGCGCCGCCAACGAAACATGACCAGAACCAGAGCCCCGCGGACGGGCCGTGCATCTCCTTTTTGATCCGGCCGACGCTCTCGCTCTGGAACTCCGCAGCAAAGTCATATGGCGGTTCCTGGCCGCCTATCTTCGTCCGTCGCCATTGTAGATGCACGCGCGCGCCGCGGTCGACGAGATATTGAAAGGCGCCTTCCTTCGTTTCAAAGGTCGCTAGGACCGTGCTGCCATCCACGACCTGCCAGCCGCGTTGATAGGCGAGACGGACGGTGAGGCGCTCGCTCATCCCCGAAACCGTTCGGTATGCCAGGTGATCTTGCCGTCGACCTTCATTGGCTTGTGGATCATCAGCCGCTTCGGCAGGTGTTCCGGATGGACCTCGAGGAGCGTAATCGTCACCTGCGGCTTGCACCGGCTGCAATCGAACTTCAGCGACAGCGGGTCGACGCCGCCGCCATAGACCATCATCAAGTCGGCCGAACGGCAGTAGCGGACATTTCCGCAGCTGCATTCCGCCTTGACGAGCATGTTGTGCCGGGTCGCTTTGCCCAGCGTGTCGATCGGATCGTGAGCCATGAGAACAGAAAAAGAACATTTCCCTTGATCGTCAAGACGGATCGTGGAATCTTTTCCTCATGAGCGACGAAGTGATACGCCTCCCCGAAGCGGCTGTGCCGCGCGAACGCGGCCCAATCCTTGGCCATGTCTGCGAGCACGAGGGTTGCGCCAAGCATGCCGGTTTCGGCTTCGCCAGGCCGCGCCAGGATCCGCACTGGTTCTGTTTCGAGCACCGCGGCGAAGGCGATCGCTACCTCTAGACGTCGAACAGGTCGCGTGGCCCGATCCCGATCTCGTCGATGATATCGGGTGTATTGTTGCGCGGGCTGCCGACCTTGCTGTCGATCGGCCACATCTTCATCAGTTCGGACGGATAGGGTTTCATCAGGTCGCGGGGATCGGGTTTCATCAGGTCGCGGGGATCGGGTTCCGGTCCGAGCCAGCGCATATAATCAGACGGCGCCAGAATAACGGGCATCCGATCATGGATCCTGGCCATGAGCTCGTTCGGCTCGCAGGTCACGACAGCGAAGGTTCGCACCAGCTCTCCCGTCGTCCGGTCTGCATATTCCTCCCATATCCCGGCCAAGGCAAAGGGATCGCCTGACTTCATGGCGATCGCGTAGGGCTGCTTTTTCTTGCCGGAGGGGTCGAGTTTCTGCCATTCGAAATAGCCGTCGATCGGCACCAGGCAGCGCCGCGACGCATAGGCCTTGCGAAACAGCCCGTTGCTGGCGATGGTCTCACACCGCGCATTGACGGGTGGCGGCCGACCGCCACCGTCGCGAGCCCAGCCGGGAACAAGGCCCCATTTGGCCGAAACGAAGCCGGCCATACTTGTGGATAGCTCCTCCCGGATGATGATCGGGTAGGACAGGCTGGGCGCGCCGTTCCAGATCGGGAAGCCGTTGCCCATACGCTCGATGTCTCCAGGATGTGCGAATTCAAAGCGCCGCACCATGTCCGGGATGGTCGACTTGACGAAAACACGTCCACACATATTCAGTGCCAGCTCATTGATAATTTTTCCGAACGACCAAGATGGAAACGGAACAGGAACCAGTCAAGGTACGGCAGCTTCGAGGAGCAACATGATCAACCCGCCGAGGAGGCAAGAGGAATACCCTGATCGGGCGATAGACTGCCAGGAGGCCATGGAGCCGGGGTTTCAAGCGATAGTCGATTGCATGCTGGACGCAGGCTGGAGCCGTGGCGAGATCCTGAAATCGTTGAAGCGGCTCATCGCGGCCGACAACATGACCCAGAAAGAGAACGCCAGGACCGAAGCGGAGCTTGCGATTGCGCGGGCGATGATCCGCGCCGGCAAGTCGCTCTAGCTCTTCTCGACGCCGGCCTCGCCGATCTCCGCTTCCATCTGGTCGCTGATTGGTGAGACCTTGCCCGCGCCAGCGATGGGCTGGCCATCAAAGCCTTGGAGCCAGGCGTCGGCGAATTCCTGCCAATAGGCGGGTACCGCGCGCTCCTTGCCGTCCTTTCGCGCCTGGGCGCCATACATCCAGGCGTATGTGACGCGCTCCTGGTCCTTCTTGGCTACGGCCATCATTCATTCTCCCGGTAGTCCACCAGCTTCGCATGCCGGAGCTTTTCCTCACCCTTGAGGAACTTCACCCGGCCGACAAGTCCCGGCTTCAGCCATTCGGCCTTTTCCTTCTTTAGGCCCTTCGGTACCGGCCCGCCGACCTTGCCCTGCACGCGATCCCACAGGCGCTGGCGCTTGTCGGCCTTGAAGGTGACGAAGGCGCCGCCCTTGTAGTCGCCCTTGTCGGCCATCAGCACCATGGCCGGCTTGCCCGCCTCCCGCTGCACGCCGATGATGTCCATCTCCTTTTCGTCGAAACACTTGATCTTGCGCCAGTTCATCGTCGGGCCGCTGCGGTAGGCGCTGGTTTTCCGCTTCGAGACGATGCCCTCGATGTTCGCCTCGCAGGCAAGGTGGTAGACGGCGGCACCAGTGCCCGGCAGCGCCTCGCTGAACTGGATGCGGCCCCCGGCCGGGACCATCGCATGCAGGATCTCGCGCCGGTCTTCCACCGGCATGTCGCGCAAATCGTGGCCGTTGAGATGGAGCAGGTCGAAGGCGACGAGATAGAGGTCGCGCGAAGGCGTGCGCTTGCTGACGGCCGCCTGCAAGGCGTGGAAGTCGGACAGGCCGGCCTCGTTGATCATGATGGCTTCGCCCTCGAGGATGAAGGTGTCCGCCTCGATTGCCGCGGCCTCGTCGGCGAGGACCTTGTAGCGCCCCGTCCAGTCGTGCCCCCGCCTGGTGAGCAGGCGGATGCCGCTGGCGTCCTTGATGACCTGTGTGCGATAGCCGTCGAACTTCACCTCGTGAATCCAGTCACCACCCTCGGGTGGGGTGTCAACAAGCTCCGGCTCCATGGGCGGGATGAACTTCAAACGCATGAACTGACTCGCAAGACCGCGACTCAATCAGCTTTAGCTAAAATGGTTCCCAAACCGGAAAGCAGCATCGCAGTGCAACAAAGATGCCGGCCGAGCGTTGCCCATCGGTGGGAGCGAGGAGGAACCGTAATGGCAGACGACAAGAGCAAACGAGATTTCCGCGATCGAAACCGCGTTTCAGCCGATGAAGACTATGAGGTCAGGTATTTCGCCGAGCAGGCGGGCATTACCGCAGAACAGGTGCGCGAGTTGATCAAGCGACACGGCAACGAACGCGCCACGCTGGAACTCGAAGCAAAAAAGCTGCGCGGATTATGAAACTGTCCGACCTCGGCCCTCCGATTCCCGGCGAACTGCACGGCGGCAAACACATCCCCGAGCAGGAGAATTTCTACACGTGCAAAGTTTGCGGTCAGAAGGTTGATATGCGCGACCTGCGGCAGGTCATGTGGCATGAACAGCCCGACCACGAGCCGCTTGAGATCGACGCGCTCCCGATCTCGCGCAAATATCAGAGCTGATGATGGTCCGGAAAACGAAAAAAAGCCCGCCCCGGCGTGAGCCGAGACGGGCGGTGTGTTTAGCCTCAATTGACCGGCGACTTAGGCTGTAGCTGCCGACTCGGGCGCAGGAACTGGGGTAAAATCGACGTAATAGCTCTTGCCGATCACCAGCTGTTCCGCGGCCTTCGGATTGTCGATCTGGAACTCCGCATGGCCGCTCGGGGTGGCCTTCTGGAAAGACAGATCCTCCGCGAGCTTCTGATCGTACTCGCAACGGAAGATCGCTTTCGCGCCGCCCCAAGCCTGAGCGAACACGTTTTCCAAGCGCATTTTACAACGAATGCCCATCTCTTCATCTCCATGAGGTGGGTGCCCGGATCCGCCGGGCGCGGATTTCAGCCGCCGCGCAGAACGCGCCAGATGTCGTGCCAAAAGTAGGTGATGGTCGACGCCATCGCGCCGGCCGCGATTCCGGTGACGCCCAGTGCGCCAAGCCCCATCAGCTTCCACCTGGTGACCTCGGCAGTCACCTGCTTGACGCTGGTCATGTCGGCATTGAGCTTGCTGACCGCGCTTTCAGTGGCGCTCACGCGCTCCACCAGCTCGTCGGTCTTCTGGTACATCTTCGCCCGGCTGGCGGCGGCGCGCTGTTCAGATTGCTCGTAACTGAGCGCCGCCCGGGCATCGCTATCCTTGATGTCGCGCCGGATTTCGGTGATGTCGCGCTGCATGTCCTGCGTCGCTTGCAGCAGGCCGCCGATCATCATTTCCAAGCTCTTCGTTCCAGATGTCGGCATGTCCCCGCCCTCGACGCAATGCTATGATTTCAGTTCGACGCGGCGCGCGGCACTGGCCTTGGTGTGCCGGTCGCATTCCGCCGGCGTGTAGAACTTCACCGCACAGCCAGGCGCCATGGTGTGGTCGATCCTGTTCTGATCCTCGACCGTCTTGCCTTGTGCGCCGGCAAGGCTGCTACCGATCGCTGCGCGAAGGGCTGGAACACCGTTGACGCCGGAAGTCCCACAGCCCGCTAGCGCGATTGCAGTCATCAAAATTCCGACTGGCCTCAATGCCCTTGAGTACCGCATCCATGTTCTCCTTCTCGATCTGGTCGCGGACTTCCTCCGCCCCCCAATGCTTGATGAGCTGGTAGCCGCCAATGGCGGTGCCGGAGACGGCGACAGCAATGGCGGCCCAGGCTATGACCCCGGCCAGCGGGCGGGGAACGCCGATGAGGCCGGCAACCAGGGAGATCAGCCAGGTCATGCCGGCGCGGTCCCGAGCGCTTCAGCCAGGCGCCTGCCCTTGCGGTTGACGTACCAGCGGTAGGCAAGGCCGCCGATAACCAGCAGTGCACTCGCGAACGCCAGGGCAACGACGACTTTTCCAATGAGCTCGCTCGAATACGAGAGCGGCGAGATCTGGTTCTGCAGCTCGGTCAACGTGCCAGCAAGTCCCCCGCCGGCGACGCCACCACCGGTCGCCAGGTCGGCCGGCGCGGTCGATGGCGCCGGCTTCGCATCCTCGACCAGCGCCTTTGCATGGCCGCCGGCGATGAAGTTGGCGGCCTGCGGCTTCTCGCCGGTAGCCCATGCATTGCCGATCGCGCGCACTTCGGCGACACGCGCCGTCCAGCCTTTGCCGAAGGTCGGGAAGGTCCCGAGATGGCGCAGGAAGTTCATCCGCGCATCGCAGATGCGATCGATCAGCGCGTCATTGTTGTTGACCGCCTTCAGCGCCGCCAGCGTGCCCACGCCCATGACGCCGTCGATCGGCCCGGTATAGATCGGGCGGAGCGCCTGCTGAAGCCACATGATCGAGCGGCCGGGCCCGGAGTTCACGCCGCCATCGAATACGACGTAGTCGACGCCGTCGGGCAGCAGGTCGCCCTTCACCGCGTCCCAGTACTGGCGATCATAGATCTCGCCGACCTCGTCCATGGTGATGCTCTTGACCAAGCGCTTCGCCAGGCCCTTGCCCTTCCGGTAGCCGTCATAGACGCGCTGCGTCACGCCCTTGTTGGTCGGGCCGCCAGGATCGGCCGGATGGTTCACATAGCCGCCTTCGTGCACCAGCACCTTGGCAAGCGATTCCTTTTCGCGTGAAGCGACCATGAGGTTTCCTTTCGGGATGATGATTGGCTATGTTCCGCGCCCGGGAGGGCCGGAGTGATGAAGTACGACGAACCCCGAGGGGATTGGGTATCGCTGCCCAAGCCGTGGCTGGAGCTACGGCAGGGCATGCGCGATGCGGTTTTAAACGCCGGCGAAATCCACACCTATGACGGCGGGCGCCTCATACGCATTGACGGCGTGTGGGAAGTGCTGGAGAGCGGCGATCACAACGACGCCGTTGTGATCCTCAATGTGCTGCGCAGGCCGAGTTAGGCAGCAGTGAGACGAGCTGGTTGCTGGCTGAGCACTAGCCGAGCAAACTTGCCGTTGGGCCGACTGCTGCTCGTACATTTGCTCTAAACCGAACGATGAACTACAAGAGCCATTCAGAGGCGTTTTGGCTTGGGTGTCTGACGAGAACGTCTCTGAGTTCTAAGCCAGCTTGGCCCAGATCGGACGGTTCAGCGCATCTATCGAACGATGCCGCTGTGTCGTGTGGAGGAAGCCCCCGTCCTTCAACGGTCGCGTGCCCTATTGCGCCAGGAGAAACCATGTCAACACGCCGTACCAGGCGAGCAATGTGGCTCATGAACCACGGCACCCTCAGGAAATTTGAGGTCCCGCTTCTTGAATCCCTTGGCTACGAAGTATTTCTGCCGAAAGTCTTTCCCTATGATGAGGGGAATTTAAGCGCGTCGATCGACTACAGCAGGGATGCCGGGCTTTCTATCCCGCCCGATGATCTGGAGATTCTCAACCAGCACGACTTCTATTCGGGGCTCTCTCCCGAAATTGCAGAAATCGCGAACCGCCATTTCGACATTGCGTTCTTTGGCTTTTTCCCGGCCCAGCTTGCAGGCCTTATACGGCAGTTCAAGAACGTCTGCGTAATGAGACCATTCGGTCTATCGAAAGGCGTCACCTATACCGATGTTACCGTTGCAAGCCTCAAATACTTTTTCCTGGACGAGTTGCAAAAGAACAAGTCGCGATTTTGGTTCGGTCAGGCCTATGACCATCTCGCAGAAATTGAGACCGGGGTGTATCTAGAGAAGGCAGTCACACTTCCCCTCGGGCTTGACGATGCGCGTGTCACTGACGAGTGGACCGGCGAAAACGCCAAGATCCTGTTCGTCTGCCCGCGCATCGGGTCATCGCCGTATTTCAACTACATCTACAGAAATTTTCTGCGGGCGTTCGGCGAGTATCCTCACGTCATCGGAGGCGCTCAGCCGATCGACATCCCCGATCCAAATGTGACCGGGATGCTACCTCGCGACGACTATGACCGGTTGATGCGCCAGACCCGCGTGATGTTCTATCATAGCCAGGAAATGCGGCACCTCCACTATCATCCCCTAGAAGCGGTGCGGCTGGGCATGCCCTTGGTGTTCATGGCGGGCGGAATGCTCGACCTGCTTGGTGGTGCCAATTTGCCCGGTCGGTGCAAAACAGAAGCCGAAGCGAAGAAGAAACTAAAGGCCGTCCTCGCCGGCGACAAGAAGCTCATAGCTGCCATCAAGAGTACCCAGGGCATCCTGTTGAATTCGATGTCGAGGGATTTCTGCGAGGCCGGTTGGCGAAAGGAATTTCCGAAGATCGAAGCCAGCGTGGAACATTGCCGGTCACAGGCACTGATTGAGACCAGAAAGAGAAAGAAGGTCGCCGTCATTCTGCCGGCGCCATATCGAGGCGGCACCCTCAACATGGTTAAGCTTTTGGCGAAGATGCTGAAACGCGGCAGCATTGAGCACGGCGCCACGGTGGAGGTTGTCTTTGGTTATCCCGACGACGCTATCTACACCGAAACAGATTGGCGAGATTTACATGCCGAGGGCATCGAAACTCGCCCCTTCAAGATCGCTGAGATCGATGGAGTCGATCTGAGTGAGATACAGGCATGTTTGGGATATGAATCGAAACCCCAAAGTGGAAAGTTCACTCTCCACAAAGATGGAACCTACGATTTTCTTGACTGTGATTTCTGGCTCTTGGGCTCAGATCGGTACGTTCAGCCTGTGGCGCCTTTGCGCCCCTACTGCGTCTTTGCGCACGATTATCTTCAGCGTTACTACGCGCCTTTAATGGGAGATAACTACGAAGGCGGCTTTATCGAAACCGCCAGAAATGGGGTTGCGGTGTTGGCAAACACTCCGCACACCATTGAAGACGTCGTGCACTATGTCGGCAAGCCCAGATCGCAGGCAATTCTCGTCCCTCATGTGGCCGAACTAGATCAACTAGAAGCTGACGTGAAAGTAAAAAAGGGTTCTTACTTTATTTGGACCACAAATCTCGGGCCGCACAAGAACCACCTCAAGACCCTGATGGCGCTCAGTCAGTATTACTCTAGTCACGACGGGACACTTGATTGCCATATAACCGGAGTCGGGACTGATAAGCTCGATCCAAATGTTAAGATCGATGATGGCAATTTGCCGGATCACGTCAAAGATGCCCGAGCCTTTATCCGCAAGCACCCCCACCTTGCCGATCGATTGACAATCCTGGGCGACATTTCTAGCTCGGAATACGCGGCGCAGATGAAAGGCGCCAAGTTCCTGCTGCACAACGTCATAATGGACAATGGCACGTTGTGCGCAGTCGAAGCGGCTTACGTAGGAACCCCTACCCTCAGCAGCGACTATCCCCCTATGCGGTACATTTCCGAGCGATACTCGCTCAATGCGGAATTCTTTGATCCATCCGATCCTGCCTTCTTAGCGAAACGACTGAAAGAAATGGAAAAGACTTGGGTTTCGAAGCAGGCCACACTCCCATCCGTCCAGCATCTGGAAGGGTTTGGGTGGAGAGGGGTCTCCTACGACTTCTTCGGTTCCATCAAAGGCATTTTGGGGCGCTAAATGAAAATAGGCATCTTCATTGCTTACCCGCCGAAAAGCGAACTCTCCAATCAAGGCCTCGGTCGGCTTTTGCGGTCGATCGTCGCCGGCATTAATGAGAGCGGAAACGGACAGGTTGTCCTACTGTGCCCCTCCTGGCTGCACGAAGAGGTGCGAAACCTCTTCCATGGCTTTCCGAGTGACCGGTTCGAGATCGTCAGCAAATCTAAGGTTCCCCTCGTCGTCAAGCTCTGGGAGAAATTCCTTGCGAAGAACCGGCAGAAGCGAAAGGAAGGCCGCGGTCGATTGGCCAGGCTAAAAGCAGCCGCCTTCCGATCGTTCGCCCAGTCGCTAAGGGTGGCCGGCCGAAGTCTCCTTTGGATGTTGTCTTCCGATAACGATCTTTGGTTCCTCGCGTGCTTAGTTGTCCTCCTGGCCTTTGCAGCGATCCTAGCGCCCGTAGCGCTCTTGGCGATTGCTGTTCTCGCGGTGGCCTACCTAATCGCAAAGCTGGTGACTACTCTGCGTGCGCGGCAGCGGCTTTTGTCTTTTAGATCAAGAGTCCGGCGTGTGATCGAGCGCCGCCTAGGATCGCTGCTACAGCGAAAATTGCCCCCGTTCGGCCAGATTGTGTTGCGTGAAGTGGCGCGTCGTGAGGCACGCCATCTTGTAAGGATGGCAAACTCCATGAAGGACGTCGACGTTTGGTATAGTCCGACGGTCTTCTGGCCAGAGTTCAACTCGATCCGCGCGGCACGGGTGCAGGCCTTTCCGGACATGCTGATCTCGGAGTTTCCGACAGCATTCGTGTCGAGCATCAAGGATGCGCCCCACATATACAAGCGGGCAAAGGAGGCGATCACAGGCGGGACCTACTTCACCACGTACAGCACGGTTACAGCTGAAAGAGGTTTGTCCGCTCAATTTTCAGTGCCATTGGACAGGATCGCGATAATTCCTCATGCCGCGATGGATTTTTCTGCAAAGATAAACATCAAAGGAACGCTCGACGATGCCTATGCGCGTGAGCAATTTGCCAGAAACTTGATTGATGGCTATCGAATGACGTCATGGCAAAACGATCAATACCTGGCGAACATCAATTTCCAAGATACCAACTTCATCTTCTATGCTTCGCAGATCAGGCCAAACAAAAACGTCTTAAACCTCATCAAAGGCTACGAGATTGCCCTTCGGAAAAGGTTCATCTACTCGAAACTCATCCTGACCGGAAACATCTCGCACGCGCCCGATGTGGAACAGTATGTCAAGAAACATCGGCTCCAATATGATGTCCTGTTCGCTTACGATGTCCCTGATCAGGTCCTGGCAGCTTTATACGCAAGAGCCAGGCTGGTAGTGAATCCTACCCTCTATGAGGGGGGCTTTCCCTTCACTTTCAGCGAAGGAATGTCCGTCGGCACCCCCAGTATTATGAGCAGGATCCCTCAGGTGACCGAGTTTGTTCATGGCGAACTTGCGGATACAATGCTGTTTGACCCGATGTCACCCGAGGACATTGCCTCGAAGATTGTTTGGGGTTTGAAGAACCGAGAGCGGCTCCTTGAGCTGCAAACGCCTCTCTACAACGAAATGCGCAACCGATCCTGGGCCGACGTCGGACAGGACCATGTGGATCTGTTCCGCAAGATTGTCGCAGCAGGCATTCCGGCTTTCAGAGTCCAAGCTCAAAGCGTCGCCGGAGGGGCGGCCGGCCACGCGATCGCCGGCAGTTCGGCCAGGAACGCGTCGACGGAAGGAACCTCGCGTTCGCCGGCCGTCACCTTATCCAGTTCTCCATAGGCATAGACCCACACGGCATCGCGCCAGGCGACGAAGGCTGCCGCCTCCGCCGACCATGCAGGCACAGTCGAGGTAACATAGCTGGCAAGGGCGTTTCCATCGGCATAGGAGCGCGACGTGGCTGTCTGATCGACGAGCGATTGGATTGCCGTCTGGAAGCTCGCTAGCAGGGCCGCTTGTGCGTCTTCCGCCTTCTGGGCGGCGGTGATGACGATTGATGGATCAGGCGTCCACATCATTGATCTCCTCTACTGGCGCATCATCGTGCGGCACGGCGATCGGCCCGTCTGCTGTCACCACGATGTCGGCGGGAAAAGCGACGGACTGCGAGGGATTCGGGCCATGCGGCAGGGTCAGAACGATGTGAACCTCGCCATCGATCTTGGTGACATCGCCCGCAAAAAACTCCCCCGGGATGTTCTCCCTCTTGATCGTGTCGCCCTCCGCGAGCCCGTTGAAGTTGAAAAGCTCGCCATTGATGCGAATGCGGTCGCCGGTCTTTTCGAGCACCAGCTCCTCATCGCGGCGCTGCGGAGAAAAGGAAATGCGCATCAGAACCACCTGCCTACTGCGATATAGGTGACGTTGATAGATATGCCGCCTGCGCCAGTGTCACCCAATCCAATCGTAATCGTGGTGGCAGAAGGTGAGGCAACCGAGGTGAAAAACCGCGTTGCCAGTGATGAAAGTTTGTCAGTCGACACATTCGGCACGGCTGAAAAAGCAGCGGGGTAATTGATAGCTGCGAAGTTCACGTTACCGGCCACCGTTGTTCCGTTGAACGTGCTCCAACACATTTGCGTGCCATCCGCAAAGCGAACATAATTACCGTTCCCGTTGACGCCTCTTTCGATGATCCCGCCAGTTGGAACGCCGCCGGATTGCGCTACGGTCGCGAGAATGTTCCCTTGGCGGAACGCCTTGTCGGCAGTAAGCGTAGCCGATACGCGGGCATTGGGCAGTGTGCCAATGCTCAAGTCGGACGCGCTGCCGCTCGCCGCGACCGCGGCTAGCACAAGAGTAGCCCTCGCCGTTGCGGCATCGGCGTCGTTGATCAGCGTTTTTATGAATGCGCTGAAGCCGAGAGTGTCGAGTGCCGCAGACGCGTCGGCGTTGACGAGAGTCTTGGCGAACGTGCTGAAACCGAGCTCCGAGAGCTGACTGTCCGCGTCGGCAGCGGCCAGCAACGCGCGGCCGGCATCCGACAGATCGAATAGCGCGGCCGTCGAGGTGGCGTCGAAGTAGACGCCCTGCCTGGCTGCTGCTGTCAGCCCGCCGAGCGCGACCAAGGCGCTCGCCGCCAAGGCCTGCATGACCTGGCGCACAAGGGTCTGCGTAAAGGGATCGTCGGCGGTGTATCCGATGAAGTATTTCAGCGCTGCCTGGGTCGCGCCACCCCATCCCCAAGCCAAGGTGATGTGCGTGTTGTCGACCACGGTGAGGACGTAGTTGACCTTGCCGTCATTGCCGATGACCATGTCATAGGGCCGCACGTTGCCGATCCAAAGCGTGCCCTGACCAACCATGGCGGTCGACCCCGCGGTCAGCGTTGCCGTGCCGACGTCGTAGAAGGGAACAGCCATTGCTATTTGGCCTCGCCGGCGAGGTCTGGGGCGTCGGCTTGCGCTCGATAGCCCGCCAGCTCCGCCTCAAGCTCTTTGATCCGCACATCACGTTCCCCAACCATCTGCGTCAGGATGTGGATGTCGCCGGCAAGCACGAGGCGCCGGTTCCGGTGGACCTCGCAGTCAAAGGTTGCCTCGGTCAGCGCAGCGAGCGGATGAACCTGCACCTGGTTGGGATCGGACATGATGTTTCTCCATGACTGGAAACCCCGCAGGCGCAGGGCGACGACTTGGTCGATGGGGTCAGAGACTGTTGGGAACGCCGAAGATGTAGTAGCGAACGCCCTTCAGATGGGCATTGTAGGAACTGTAGGAACCGTCGGCGACCGTCCAGGGCTCGTTGCCTGATGTGTAGATGTCGACGCTGGTCGTGCTTGTCGGGTTGATCCATGTCGACCCGCCGGCGGACTTGCCGGAATCGGTTCCCACATTGACGAAGACCGAATGGTGTCCCCACATCACGCGAGGTTCGTTGTAATCTTGAGGCGCGGGCGCGTTATAGACCGACCCGGCTTTGGGGAAGAGCGCCAGCCCTTGCGGGTTTGGAACCGTGACCGTCGCCTTGCGGACGCCCTTGAAGCGATCGCTGCCTCCGGAGATATCGGTCGGAAAGTCTCCCGGATAATTGAGGAAACCCTCTTTCAGGATCGGCAGATAGGAGAGCCTGGTGTCGAACAGGATGTCATTCAGCCCCGGAGCGGCATCGGATGAGCCGGGGCGCTTGATCTGATAGTATTCACCCACGGCATCGGAAGCCCTTACCGTGACCTTGCTGCCGCCCGTCGTGTAGGCATCGCCTGAATCGGCGTAGATCACGTAGAGAATGTCGATCGAGACATCGCAGGTGCTGACGATGGTGAGCGTCGAGCCCGAGATGGTGTAGCTGAAGTCGTTGGCATGCGAATTGAAGCTGTCGATATAGGGAGGGTTCCAATAGGTGGCCTCGCTCGACTTCTTGCAGAGAAAGTCCATGTAGGTTGTGGCCGTCATGGGCAGGCGCGTCGTGATGTTTACCGTGCCAAGCGCCGGCACGGTGATAGTGCCACACCGCATGATTTTCGCCGGCACTTTGTTCTCATGCAGGATGTAATGGTTGAGGTTTGTGTCCGCGACCGTGTAGCCCGGGAGAGCCACGCGGCACATGGATGGATTGATGCGGATGGACTCCTGGCCCGCCACGGCGACGCCGGCAAAGTTCGGGATCGCGTCCGCCTCGGCGGGAAGCGCATAGACGGTCATGAGGGCTCTGGAAACCGGCTCCGCAGCCCCGGACGATGTGAGCGTGCCCACTTTGACGCTGGCCCGATTGGCGCCGGCCCCGCTGTCATAGCCGGAGTCAAGATCGATGAACATTTGGGATATGGCGCCGGACCAGGACCATATCTTACCCTGGCCGGTGGCCTGTCCCTGCCGCAGATCCAGATACGGGCCGCGGAACTTGTTGGTCACGTAGTTGAGAGCCAGGCGGTACTCGACGAGAGGCAGGTAAGAGAGCCCATAGGTCGCCGTGAACCAGGACTGATAGAAGGCCCTCACCTGAAAGGAATTCCCGTCGTTCATCCAACTGGAAATCCTGATTTGGCAATTGTCCTCGTCGGTGCCGGCCGGCAGATAGTAACGGTTCGGGCTAAGCCCTGTACCCCCGGATGCTGGATAGGTGACGAAATCAGCATTGATCGGCAGGATGTCCAGAATGTAGCCGATGGTCTGGATCCTGGAATTGAAGAAAAACTTGCCCGTAGCGCTGTCGGGCGTCGTCAGTGGATTGTCGGCATCGCTGTAGAAGCCCTTGAGAACCGGACCTGTGCCGGCGACATTCCCCCAATAGACGCGCTTCATACGAAGACCGAAATGTCTGCCAGTGTGCCCGATCCGCGAATGACGAGCTTGCCGTTGTTGGACGACAGCTGGTTGAACTTCAGCGTGCCGACGACGATGTCCTCGAGGTAGAGGACACCCCCCGTGAACACGAAGGGCGAGTATTTGTTGATCCCGTCGGTCATGTAGACCTTGCTGGCGACCAGCCCGAGCATGCTGTCGCCGCCCGCAAGGGCTGAGAGCAGCATGGCAGCTTGCGAGGTGTCCCCGCCGGCGGTGGCGGCCACACTGATGCCGATCGTCGACAACGCGCCAGCCTCGGTGGCACTGACATAAGCCCGAAACAGGCTCGAGGCCGAGAAATTGGCGACGGTCGCTTGCAGACCGGACACCGAGGTGCCAACGCCAGTGATATGGCCATCGACGTCCGTTGCTACCAAGCCGATCGAATTCAGCGCCGAGACACTGGCCAGACCCGACAGATCTACTTCGAGCGTTTCCAGCCTTTGCACAAGTGCAGATCCGGGTCCGGTCGCGGCCGTTACCAGCAGCTGATAATCGGCGGTTATCTGCCCATAGACAGACTTCACCTGCGTCAGCGAGGACAGACGGTCGAGGAATTGCCCCGCATCCTGGTTCGACGCCTCGCGCGCGACTCGGCGGGCATCCTCGATCACGTCGCGGATGTTGACGTTCAGCGGAGCAAGCTGGTCTGCGGTGGCTTGATTGATCTGGTCGACCATGCCGGGGAGATAAACATCGGCGTCGCCAAGGCGCGCCTCGAGCGTATCGACCTCGAACCATGCGCTCGGAAAGAAGGTGCGCGGCGGGGAAGAGCGCAACTTATAGCGCGCGGCCCAGAGCGAGGACGACATGACGCCCTCGTACATGTCCACCAGCGTCTGGTCGGATGACGCCGACTTGGTGATGGTCGTTGCCGGTACCTGTCCGGTCGCCGCGATCGGCCCGTATTCGAGATCGATACCGGTGATCGTGATGTCTTCGAGCGCATTCCAGGTCGCCCGGATGGCAGCCCGCTTCGAGCCGGTGGTGGCCTCCCCAAGGATCCCGTTGACCTGGAAATTCACCAGCTCGCTCTGATAGTCCGGGGCGCCGGGCACCACGGAATCGGGCGGCAGGGTCTGATAGGCAGTCGGGTCGAAGATGCCTTCGCCGACTTCCTGCAAGGTCAGGTAGACGGCACGGCATGCCTTTGGGCCGAGCGGGCCCAGCCGGCGCCGAAGGATCTGGAAACTCTTGTCGAATCCGTCGGCCTTGTCGCTCTGCCACCTGATCCACTGGCCGACCTTGAGGCCAAGGAATTTCGGCCGCAGGCAGATTTCGGCGTTGCCCTGGTAGCGGCTGGCGCGGAGGGCGATGTCGTTCAGCCGGTCGCCGACGGCCGGATCGGTCACCGCCTCGTAGCCGATCGAGGCGGCCAGCCGCTCGCGGTCGGCCGCGAAGGCGTCGCCATCGGTGCGCGTCGCCAGCGGCAACGGCTCATAGAACGTGGTCGGATCGTAGTATGTGCCGGCGATGGTGTTGACGAGCTCGGAGCGCGTGCGCTTCAGCGAGATGCGCTCATCCTCGTCGACCAGCAGATCGGCGTCCGTGATGGTGGCCACGACAGCCTGGTTGGCGCCGGCGATCGGATATTCGCCGGCGGGTCCGTTGTACCAGGAACCGGCGCAGGCGGCGAGGATCGGCTCCATGTTGTTGGCATGGGTGATGCCTTGGCCGGCCGAAGCGATGTAGGACGAGGTGTAACGTGGGCCGCTGACCATCGCCTCGTCGGCGATGTTGGAGGCAAGCGTCCAGTTGGCGAGCGGCAGCCGTGACGCGGCGATGCCCTTGCCGACGATCAGCTGATCGCCGAGATAGAAACCGCGCTCCAGATTGTAGGCCTGGACGATCGGATTGTAGGACGGTCCCCACGTCGCCGGATCGCTCCAGCGCTGGTCGCCGTCGCCGCCTACCGAATCATCCTGCCGCCAGTCGTAGCAGACGCCCTCGACCTCGAAGAATGCATCCCAGGGATTGGGAAGCTTCTCCCGGTCGAGCTGCTGAGTGACGACAGCATAGGCAAGGCCGGCAAGCCGGTGCGCGGCTGTCCAGCGGCCAGGCGGGTTGCTTTCCTCAATGAGGTTTGGATCGGCGGCCTGGTCGAGCGCGCCCTTGTAGACCTTGATCCAGATCTCGGCGTCGATGTCCTGGACGCGAAAGCCCCGTTCCGGGTCTTCCACGCCGCCGAGTGTTTTCCATGCGCCCTCGTAGCGAACGCGCGTGACGCCATTGATGCGGAAATGGGAGAGGACGTAGACGTCCTGGACCCTGCGGTTGCCCGTCTCATAGGCGTTCCGGTAAATAAAGTGACCGGCAAGGCCGCGCTTGCCCAGCACCACTGTGCGCGGCAGGTTTTCGCCATACTGCGCCTGAAGATGCGTAACCTGCGACGGCGCGGACGGCGTGCCGATCAGGGCGCCGACGGCATATTGCGCGGCGATGCCAAGGCCGAGGCGCGCCACGCCGGCCAGGATCGTTCCCGAACTCAGGAACGCCGACGCACCCGTCAGGATGCCGCCAATGCTGGTGACGACCGGCGCGAGAAAAGGCATCAGTCGCCTACGCGGAAAGCCGAGCGGATTTCGGTCTGCGGCACAAAGGTCAGCCCCGTGTCCGTCTTCACGGCCGCGCCATATTCGCAGATATAGCCGGCGCACAGCTGGCCGTTGCGCTCGACAACAGCCAGGTCGCCGCGACGCGCCATCAGCCTCGGCATCTTCGCAAACAGGCTGGCCAGCGCCTCCTCCACATTGGCAAAGCCGCGCTTGCGCAACAGCCGCGCGGCGCCGGCTTCAGTCTTGTACCGGCTGAGGACTGCCGCGAACGGATTGGCTCCGATGACCGCCTCGACGGCCTCGCCATCGGTTTGCAGGCAATCGGAAACGCCCCACTCGCCAGGCATGGCGAGGTGCTTCTCGGTCACGCGCGCGAGGCGGCGATCCCAGTTTTTGAGACGAGGTTGCGAGGTCATGCTTTTGTGGCTGTCCAGGTGGTGAAGCGACGATCAGAAGCTGATGTCGAATTTCTCGGTCTTGATGCTGGTGGCGTATTGGAAGCCAAGGTCGCCTGCTGAGATCAGCTGCTGGTCTTCGTTGCTGGCGGAGCGGTAACCGTCACGGTGGTTGTCCACCGCGCCGGAAATCACATGGCCTTCAAGCCGAAGCTGGCCGCCCGATTGGACATGGTCAATGAAGTCGACATAGCCGAACGCCATCTCCTGCTCGACATAGAGCAGCTCGCGCGTGTCCGGATCGAAATAGGCCTCGTAGATCCAGCACGGCCGGCCCTTGTAGTCTTCCTGCTCGATCTGCGCGAGGATGTCCGGCGTCACGCCGAAGTCGGTCGCGGCCGGCATGGTGACGACAAACTCGGTCGCCTCCATGCCAAGCGAGCCTTCCGGCGGCTCCGCCGACAGCAGCTGGTTCGGCCTGTAGGTGACCGGCCCGCCGCCGTCGTCATAGACCAGGTCGTAATTGCCCAGCCACATGCCATGGAAGCCGGAGCCCAGCTGGAACTTGATCATGCCGCGAATGACGACGCGGCCCTCTTCGAGCAGGTCCTGCAAGCGGGTCGGAAAGGTCATTTCGGCACCTCGACCAGGGTGAAGGCGGCGACCGGCTTGTGATCGTCGGGAATGGCGAAGGAGCCCGGCACCACGCGGCAGTTCAGTTCCGGATTGAGGAACTTGGCGATGGCGCCGGCCGTGATGTAGCCGGGGATTGCAGGCTCGACCGTGAGGCCGATCGCTCCGGCCGCCGCGACCGCGCCGACGACGACGCGGTGCAGCGAGCGATAAGCAGCTTTTTGCAACGAGAACAGGTCTCCCGGCATCAGGGTCAGGCCATTGACGACGCCGTTGATCGCGACGGTGAAGCCGTTGGTGACCGAGACAAGGTTGCCGTCATCGGCAATCGCCGCCGCGCCCGGGTTACCCCAATAGGCCTGCGGCAGGCAGATATCGACCGGACGCCAGACGACCGTAACCTTGCCGAGCCTGGCCTGTGCGCCGAACGCCTGTACCAGCATCAATTCGCTGGCCTCGAGAGGCCGCGTGCGCATCGGCATCTGCCAGTAGGAATCGGCATAGTCCATGAAGCCGATGTAGCGCTCGCCGGCACGATCCACGGACACGGAATCGACCAGGGCCGGACGCGTCAACTGGAACCGCACCGCCGGTAGGTTGATCGTCATGCCCGGATACCCTTGATCTTCATTTCCCGCAGGGCCTTGGCGACGTTCTTGGTAAAGTCGCGCTGCTGCTGTTTCATCACTGACTGCAACTGCTCCGCGACGCCCGGCTGCGCATTGGGCCCGATCGTGATGTTGGGCGCATAGGTAATGGAGGCGTTCGGTGCCGCGGCCTCGCCGGAATAGCGGTCCATGTCCGGCACCTTGGGAACGATGACGCCGCTGACGCGGGGCACGAACAATTCCGGCTGCTTCTCACCGACGAGGTAAGGCTGCCCGGCCGTGACCGGGCCACCGCCGGCGCGCATTCCGATCCAGGGGTCTCCGCCGACAATGGGCGGCTGGCCTGATCCGCCACCACCGAAAAGCGCGCCGATGCCCTTGGTGAGCAGGCCCAGAATGCCGCCTCCCCCGCCGTTGGCGGCGCTGTTGGCCTGGTCGATGGCGTCGACAAGATCGTTCTCGATCTTGTCGACGATCTTGCTCAAGGCATTCGTGGCGATGTCGCCAAGGTCCTTCCAATCCAGCTTGCCGTCCTGGAGCGCCGAGCGGAGATCGCTGAAGCCACCTTTCAGGACGTCACGTTGCAGCTCATGCGTCTCCGTCGCTTTGCGCAGCTGGTCGGCCTGCTCGGCATAGGCCTCCGAGACGGCTTCGATGTCGGCGACCTGCTTCTGCGATAGCTGGGCATTCTGCCAGTCCTGATCGCCCTTGCGGCGCGCCTCCTCGCGCACGTCCTTCAGCGCCTGATGCTCGAGATCGAGCGCGATCTGACGCTGTTGTTGTTCCTTGAACGACAGACCAAGCGCCTGCCGCTCGGCTTCGAGGGCCGCCGTGCGATCCTTTACCGCTTGCAGATCGTCGGCGACACGATCGTCGCCGGTCGGCCTGTGGCCTTTTGCGCCACCTGCCTTCGGCGCGGGAGGGATGACCGTCGGCTTATCCGGTGGTGAAGCGGCCGCTGCGGCCTTGCGCGCCTCGGCGTCTTTTCGACGTGCAGAGACGACATTCAGGATTTGCCGCTCATTTTCGGCCAGCGCTTCATTTTCGCGTTCGAGCGCCTGAATTGCTTCGCCAGCGGTGGATTGGCCGAGGGATGTTCCGAAGATGCCGTCATCCGGCTGTTCCCCATTCTGATACCGCTTGATCTGATTTTCGATATCAAGGCGCTGCTTGCCGATGCCCGCAAGCTGATCATCCAGGCTCGATGACTTCTGGTTGTCGAAGGACTGGAACTTGTCGATGAAGTTCTCCAGGTCTTCGGCGGCCCTGATGATGGCACCCTTAAGACCCACCTCGACAGTATTGGCGAGCGCCTGGAATTTCTTGTCGATTTCATCAGCACTGGCGACCATGTCGTTGGACAAGACGAGGCCGAGATTGTGCGCCTCATCGCTCATCGCGCGAATTGCATCGGCTCCGCCGCGGAAGGTGTTGACAAGGTCGCCGCCGCGATCGCCGAAGGCGATTGTGGCCAGGCGCAGCTGATCCTGCTCGGTGCGAGCGTTCTTGATCAGATTGGCGTAGTCGCCGAGAATGTCGATCTGCTTGCGCAGATTGCCGTCCTGGTCGCGAAGCTCAACGTTGTTGGCCTTCAGCACGCGCGCCAAGTCATTATCGGCGCCGGTGGCCACCTCGGCGATGCTTTTGGAGAAAGTGGCCATGGACCGATCGAGCGCGTCGGTCGATGCCCCGGTCTTGTCTGCGGCGTAACGAAGTTCCTGCAATGCATCCGTCGTCAGGCCAACCTTGTCGGAGACATCGCCGATATCCGCGACTTCCTTGATCGCGTTCCGGACGCCATCCAGCGAAAAGCCGATGCCGATCGCAGCAAGGGAAGCGGTCACGCCGCGCGAGATGCCGGCAATCTTCGAACTTAGCGCAGCGAAGTCCGCCGAGGCGCCGCGCGCCGTCTGCTGGGTCAAGCGACGGATATCCGCCATGGCCTTTTCAAAGCCCTTGGCATTGCCGTCAATGAAGGCTTCAACGTCAGGGCGCGGCATGTTTCTTCCTGCTCTTTTCCTGCTTGGCGCGGAATTGCGCTTCGAGAGCGGCGCTCTCCTCGCCGCTCAAGGGCTGCGCTTTGGTGTTGGGAAATTTGCCATCGAGGGCGATAAGCAATTCCGACAAGGTGGCGCGCCAGAATGTTGCGGGCGGCCAGCCGAGCGGGCCCGTCGCCACCTGTTGCCACATCTCGACAAAGCCCCTGACAGTCAGGGGCTTTATCCGTTTCCCGGGGTTTGTTCCTTCCCGCGCTGACCGGCCTTGGCGAGATGCGCCGCGATCGCCTCGGTGAAGGCCTTTCGCCAGGCTTGCGCGTCAGCCGCGGTAAGGCTGGCCTTGGCGTCCGCGGCATCGCCGTCGATCACGAAACAGTCCAGGGCCGCCTTGGCATGGCGCGGGCTGAAGGAGACCAGCGATTGCAGCGCCGCAGACATCTCGTCGATGAACGTCACGCCGCTATAGGCGGCGAGCCGATCGAACTCGACGCCGATCACGACGTCGACGGTGCCGATGCGCAGCGATGCCTCGCCGCGCAGAGGATTGGGCAGCCTGGCCATCAGGTTTCGGGCGTGAAGGCTTCGGTGGCGCCGTCCGCCAGAGAGAAGCTGGCGTCATAGGTCATGTCGCCCTCGAGCTCGCCGGCGAGCGTGATCGACACATTGTACCTGCCGGAGAAGTCGCCCCAGCCCGGCACCGAGATCAGGTAATACCAGTCGCGCGCCTGGCGGGCGTCCTCTAGCATGCCGAGGCCGGCGGTGTTGTTGATCTGCAACCCGGAGATCTGGAAGGTCCGGTTCTGGATGCCAGACCCCTCCGCCTTGACCAGCGGGGCGCCCGGATTGTTGAAATCCGGGACGGTGCGGTCGAAGCGGTTGGCGCTCATGTCGAAGGAGCGGCTGCGGCCGCCGCAGACGAAGGCGTATTCGGCCGGATCGGTGGCGAGCGTCGGGGTGTTGTCCTCGTGGCGCGCGATGGTAAGGGTTCTGCCGAGTTCCATTTCCGTCTCCTTCAGAGCGGGGTTTCAGGATTTGCTGATGAGGTGACGTAGATCACCAGAAAGCGAACGAAGCCGAAGCCGAGCGGCTTCGAGGTCTGCGGGTCGATGCCGAACTCGGTTCCGGAAAGCACAGTGCCGCGCGCCAGGCCTGCTTGCTTCGGATCGGCCAGGATGGCGGTCTCGACCGGCACGCATAAAGCGTTGAAGTTGGTGCGCAGCGCGCCGGCGGCGAGGTGGATGACGACGAGGAATTCCGCCTCGCGCCGATAGGCGACCGTGGTGCCGTCGACCTGGTGGTCGACCGTGGACGTTTCACGCACGGAAAACACGGTCGCCGCCGGCAGCCGCTCTTCGGGGATGTCGCGCGTGCGCGGGCCAGACGTGTCGGCGAAATCCGTTATCGCCGCCAGCAGCGCGTCGAAGCGCTGCGCGATCTGTTCGCGGACATGCATGGCAAGATTCCTATGGCGTCGCGAGCAGGACGCGGGTCATGGCGCGGCCGTCGAAATGGACGCCGGCGGCAACAAAGCTTTGACCTGATGTCTGGCCGGGTTCGACGATCTCGACCGGCATGTCCTGGACAACGCCGGGATCGGCCGAGGCGGCGAACTTCAGCGTGTGCGTCACGCCCTCGATCGCCGCGCCATCCTCTTCGCCGAAGCCGCCTTCGCGGAACTCGCGAAAGATGCAGTCCGGGATCCGGCGCACGTCGCCAGGCGCGACGGTGACGAGGGCTTCCTTGTCGCCGCCGAAGCTCCTGGCGAAGGCCTCGCCCATGCCGGCGAAGAGAGCGGGCCGCAAACTCATCAGGCAGCCGCCAGGGCCCGCTCGGCCTCGTCGAGCGCCTGTTGAGCGCCGGCGATGGCATCGAGGTCGTTCCCGGCCTCTGCCGCCTGCAGCGCTGCTTCCGCTTCGGTCACCGCGCTCTCCAGAGCGGCGCGGTCAGGGGTCTTGCGGCCCTTCTTCTTGCGGGCCGGCGCGTGCGCCGCCAGGGTTATGATCACGCCGTGGCGGACACGATAGTCCTCGATCTGCTCCTCGCTCAGCGGCAGGATATCGACATCGACGAGCTTGCCGTAGGATGGCACCTCGACGGTGCCGCCATGGGTGCGCAGCACCTTGCCGCGACCGCTGGTATTTTCCGCTGTGACGCGGATGGTTTCGACTGCCGTGGCCATGGGTGCCTCCTGATCGGGGTTGATATGAGGACGTCGCGGATGCGGTCAGGCGGAGCGCGCCAAAATCGCAATCTGGTATTTTGCCGTTCCGCCGGCTCCGTTGGCGACGCGGATCTTGTCGCCGGTCGCCGCCGTCACCGTTGCAATGCCCGCAGTGCCGGGAGAGAACGCGGCAAACACGCCGCCCGGTTCGATCGGGACGATGGCCGCCGAAAAGCCGGGAACCGGATTTGTCGCACCGCCGATTGTCAGGGTGGACTGGTTGCGCGCGGCGGCAGGATCCTTCGGTTCGTTGACAACGACAATTCCGACCAGTTCGGCGGCAACGATCGATGCCCCGAGTGCATCCGTCAAAACGCCGGCAAGATCGATATCGTCGCTGCTCGAGGCGGCCACCGTCCGCTCCGCCATATAGAGAGTGTCGATCTGCTTGCCCGCGACACCGGAACCCAATGCGGACGCAAATGAAATGAGACCGTTCCAGAACGGTCCGCCGCCGAATGAATTCGCACCCTCCTGCCCGCCCGAGACGGTCATCGAGATAGACGCTTTTGCGGTCATTGCCTGAATTCCTTGTTGCAGACGTCAGCGGCCGGGCATGGCTGCCCGGCCTCGGATCATGATGTCAGGTGCGCGTTGCCTTCTGGAGCACGTCGGGCCGGGCGCAGAGATAGAGCGGGTAGGAGTAGAGTTCGCCCTTGGTCCAGGCCTGGCGATCCTTGTCGAGGACATTGATCGCGTAGGTGTCCTGCCCGCGCGTGTTGACGAACGGACCGAACTCGGCCGGCGCCATCGCCTTGACGAAGACACCGGGCGCATTGACCGGAAAGAATTTCGCCTCGTCGACGGGGATGGCGACGGTCGAATTGTCGTCAGTGCCGCGATAATTGTGCCAGACGATGCCGCCGAACTCGAAGCTTTCGAACGCCTTGACCTCGCGGATTTGCTGCGCAGCCTGCCAGTTCATATAGAACTGGAACACTTTCGGGTGCTGGGTCAGGGCGTCGTAGAAGGCGTCGCCAGCCAGAGCGTGGACGCTCGAAGCCGGCGTGAACACGCCCTTGGAAGCACGGATGACGGCCCGCTTCACCAACTGGCACTTGGCCCAGACATCGGTGTTGACGTCGTCCAGATTGAAGTCGATCGCGGCGGGCTCGGCGATGCCGAATTCGGTGAAATAGTTGTAGATGACTGAGGTGCCGTCGGCATCGAGCAGTTTGCCCTGGAGAGCGCCGAGGCGATGATATTCGTGCGTCAGCTCCATGTTGGTGCGCACCTTGGCCATACGCCCGGCGTATTCGACCTGCAGCGATTCGAACTCGCTTTCGGTGCCGAAGGCGCGGATGCCTTCGACTTCGTAGGCATAAAGGGTGAAGGAATCGGCCAGACGAACGGTGCGCAGGTCACGGATATCGCGACCGTCGCGATCGGTTTCGCGGGGTGCCGCGCCCAGCGGCGAGGTCGGGATCAGGCTGAGCGTCTGGCCCTTCTTTTCGACCCCGATGGTGCGGGTGTAGACGGGCGTGTCCTCGAAGATGCCGAGCGAACCGAGCAGGTTCGGGACATAGTCGATGTTGTTGATAGCCGCCGTGAGGCTGACCATCGAGAAGGCCTTGTCGTTGAATGCGTCCATGGACAGCATGGCGGTTTCTCCATCGGCGGCCGGCGGCCGCGCTGTTTGTGTTAAAATCGGCGCGAGGCCTGGATGACTGCGGAAAAGACCAGGCGCCGACGGGCGCCCGGGAATGATGTCAGCGGACGATGATGCCGCGCGCTTCGAGGGCGACCTTGGTCTTGGCCTTCTGGGCATCGTTGGCCCCGGCGGCGTAGATCAGCTTCGAGGACTTCACCGCCGCCGCGCGGGCGACGACGGTGCGATCGTCCTCGACGGCACCGATCGCTTCGAACAGGACCGCCGCTTCTACTTGGCTGCCGTCGACGGCGGCAGGATCGTGGCGCTTGTACTTGCCGGCGCCGGCCGCGACGGTGATGTTGAAGCCATCGCCCGCCACCATCGGCGTGGCGCCGGCGGTGATGGTGAAGCCGAGATCGTCGGCATAGGCGACGCCGGTGGAGCCCGACTTGATCTTGAAGCCGTCCGGGTCGGTGACGTCGAACTTGGTCGCGGCGGTGAAATCGACCGAATAGACGCCGACTTTCGCACCCGGCCCGCGGGTCACCGCCGAGACGGTGGCGTTGCCGGTGTTGCCGCCCTTGGCAACCGCGACAGCAGCACCCAGGGTGATCCTGCCAAGGATCGTGCCGGCATCGAGCGCTCCGCCTGTGGCGTCGATCGTGCCGACATCGCGGGAACGGAAATGCTCCGCTTCCGAGATCAGGAATTCGGCCGTGCGCGGCCCTTCCACAAAGGTCGTCATGTCATTTCCTTTCCTGTTGGACGCCGGCTTCGGCCAGCGGGCCGTTCCATGCCGCGCCGGCGTCTTGGGCGCGGGATGTCATTGGCCGCCGCGACCGATCGCGGCGGCGACCTGTCGAGAGTGCTACTTGCGCTTGGTCTTGACGCCGGCAGCTGCCAAGGCACCATCCCAGGCGGCGCCCGCGTCCTTGCGGCTGGTCGGCCTGTCGCCGCCGCGGCCGAGCTGCGACGGGCGATTGCCCATGCGCGCGGCCAGGCCAGTGGCGGATGCCGCCGGGCCGGCCGCCTTCAGCGCCGCGAGAACCTTCGAGGCGCGGTCGTTGGTGGCAAAGGCGAGATGCGCGGCAAGCGCCGGATTGGCCATCGCCGCCTTGGAGCCGAGAATCGCGCCGATCCGCTTGCGCTCGACCTTGCGGCCCCTGGCGAAGACGGCGCGATCGGCGGCCGACATGTCCTTGTCTTCCTCGGCTTCGGGATCGTCATCGTCCGACACGTCATCGTCGTCGTCAGCCGGTTCGTCGGCCGTGTCTTCGGCCTTGTTCTTGTCTTCGTCCGTGTCATCAGGCTTGTCGTCCTCGAGGCGCGGGTTGCCGCCCGTCGCGCGACGGATTGCGTTCATCAGGCTGCTCATGTTGCTTCTCCAGTTCGGGCGGGCGTCAGCCGGCCATCTCGGTTACGAAGGCCTTGAAGGCCTCGGTCGGGTTTGCCACCGCGTCGGCCAGGCCGGCATCGACCGCCGCCTGTCCGACGTAGGTTTCGGCCTCGGTGGCGAGGGCCTTGGCTTTCGGCAACCGGTCGCCGCGATAGCGACCGACCGCCTCCGCGAAGATCTCGCGAAGCATTTCCATTTCGGCGCGGAACTTGTCCGCCGTGGCGTCGGGAAGCGGCGCGTAGGGCGAGCCGTCCGCCTTGAACTTGCCGGCCGCGAGAATGGTGACGGTGAGGCCGGCCTCGTCGAACGCACGCGACATGTCGACATGCATGGAGATGACGCCGATGGAGCCGACCATGCCGGTGCGCGGGACGATGATCGATCGCGCGGGCGAAGCCACGAGATAGCCCGCCGAGCAGGCATGGTCGGTCAGGATGGCGATGACCGGCTTCTCGGCCGAGAGTGCCGCGATCTGGTCGGCGCAATCGAACGCGCCGGCAACCTCGCCGCCGAAGCTGTCGATCTCGAGGACAACGCCGCGCACGCTGTCATCAGCGCGCAGGTCGGAAATCTGGGCATTGAGCCCCTCGTAGGAGGTCATGCCGGAATAGGCGCCGGTCCATTTGCCCTTGGCGACAAGCGAGCCTTCGATCTCCAGCACTGCGACATTGCCGACGCGGCGCACGCTTTCGAGGGAGCTGTTTTCCTCCCCGGTGAACCAGTCGACATTGGTGTCCTCGCGGATCGGCTCGCCAAGGATGCCGGCCTGCGGCGCGCGGACGTCAATGTCGGCGCCGAGAATGCGGCGGCCGACCGCGCGGCAAATGATCTCCGCCTTGCCGGGATGAACCAGCAGCGGCGTGTTGAACATGCGCGCTGCCTGGAATGGATAGGTTCGCATCACGCGGCCTCCTGCCGTTCGCGCCGGTCGCGCTGGTCGCCATCATCGGCAGTCGAGTTCTGGCTGACCAATTCCGGCTGGGCCGGATCGGGGTTGAGGCCTTCGGCGATCATCATGCGGCGGATGCGGCCGCGCTTGCGGGTGACCTGTTTCCAGTCGAGCCCCTGCTCGGCGCATTCCCGATCGAGATCGGAGATGCCGAGCGACAGCCGCAGGCCTGCCGCCTTGGCTTCCTTTTCAGGGTCGACCCAGCCGCGCGCCGGCCCGATCCAGTCCGCCCGCGCCCATGCGGCCGGCATGGCTTCGAACGAAGGCGCCTTGGACGGCAGCTTGATCAGGCGCCTGTCGAAATACTCCTCGAGCCATGCCCGATAGATCTGGCCCATGAACTGGGCGGCAAACATGTCCTTGCGCGCTGTCAGGCCGCGCCAGATTTCCAGCAGCGCGGCTCGGGCGCTGGAATAGTTCACCTGCGACCAGTCCATGGTCAGCTGCTCGTAGGTCAGGCCGACCGTCGACGCGACGTTGCGCAAGCCGGCGCGGAAGAATGCCTCAAAGCCGGAATTCGGATGACCGGGCTGGGTCAGCGTCACCTGGTCGCCGGGGTAGAGGAAATGCGCGGTGCCGCCGGGCAGCCGCGGTGGCGCTTCCTTGTAAGCGTTGAGCCGGTCGAGGTTGAGCTTGTTGATGTCGGGCGCGGTCAATGCCTCGGCGAGATCATCGTGATTCCCCGGCGAGGTGATGAACGCGGCCAGCACCGCGTTGACGAGGGCGGCCTGCAGCTCGGCCTCGTCATACTTCACCATCTGCTTCAGCTTGCGCAGGATCGGCGCCATCGGGGGAACGCCGCGGAACTGCCCAGCCCTGTCCGCCTCGAAGGCATGGACCATGACCGGACGGCCCCATTCGGTCTCGCGCTCGACGAAGCTCCATTCGGGCATGCCGGCGCCCCAGACCGCATCGTCGTCGGGATGGTGCGTGCGCACGTGATAGCCGATCGCCGCGCCATGCTCGTCCAGCTGCACGCCGGCGCGAAGGTCGGCTGTGTCGAAGGTGTTGTTCGGATTAGACAGCCGGTCCGGATCGATCATCTTGACGAAGGTGGCGAAGGGCCCGCCGCGGCGTTCGTCCCAGCAGATCTCGGCAAGCGCCTCGCCGTCGCCGACACGCTGGCGATAGGCGAGGCCAAGCACGGCCGCCATCGGCCCCTGGCGCGAGGCGTTGCACCAGAAGCCGGGATCCTCGGCATAGGCCGTCCAGGCTTCCTCGATCTGGTCGGAGATCGCGTCGGCCTCGTCGGGATCGAGGTTGAGCATCGCCGCCGGCAGGTCGACGGAAAGCCGCCAGCCCGAACCGACGACGAGATCGAGCGAGCGCGACATCGATGCCGACGCCCAGCCGTCGTTGCGCGCGATGTCCTGCACGCGATCGGTGATCAGCTCGCGCTCATTGGTCAGCGCGGATTGGCCTGACACCGAGCGCGGCAGCCAGCCGGCGAGGTCCTGGTGCGAATAGCTGGCTGCCTCGTAGGCCGTGCGGCCGAACGGCATGCCACGCTGCACGATGCCCTGCGCCTTGATCGGCGCGCCGAAGCGGTCGAGGATCGCGGTCATGCGCGCACCCCTCGCCGGTATGGATTGCAGCCGATTCCGAGCTGCGATTTCAACTCACCGATATAGCGGCGCAGTTTCGCCTCGTCGGCCTGGCTGTATGTCACGCTTTCGCCGTCATAGGACAGCGACACGGCGGACTGGCCGACCATCAGGCTGTGCAGGGCCGTCTCGGCCGATGCAAGGCGCGCGGTCAGCACAGCCCTTTCGTCGTCGGTCAGCGCCATCGTCTCACCTGTTCAACTGTTTCATCAGATCGGCCATGGACAGCCCGGCGGGCTTCGGCGTGACCGGTTCGGCCGGCTCGGCAAAGAGCGGCAGAGGTGCAAGCATTTCCTCGAGATCGAGTTGCGCGTCGGCCGGCGCCACCTCAATCATCGCGGCGAGCGCTTCCCATTCTTCCTCGGTGCGCTGGCGCACGCCGATGCGGATCGCGGCGCCCTCGGCGATGTTCATCGTGTCGAGCACTTCGTTGCGCAGCCCGTCCGGCAGCACCCATCGCCACGATACGATGCCAGAGCGGCTCTTCTCTTGCAGGCGACGCTCCGAGACGAGCTGCCGGAAGAAGTCATCCGGCAGTCCTTTCGGCAGGTGGACAAAGCCGACCTCGTCGGGATCCTGTTTCTTCAGGCCGCGATAGAGACCCATTTTCAGGATCGACACCGCGAGGTTGAAGAACTTGCGCGAGTACTTGACGACGCGGCCCTTCGAATCCCGCTCCTTCTTCACCATCGCCAGCAGCGAGGCGGTCTCGTTCGGCACGCCTCGCGTCATGATCACCCGCGACAGAGGGTGGCGCTTGGCCCATTCCCATACGTCGGCTGTCCAGGCGTTGCCGTCGATGGCAAGCAGGTCGACGGCGCGGCGGTTGCCGAAGGTATCCGGCCATTGGCGCTTCAGCAGGCTGTCGAGCGCGGTGCGGATTTCCGGTTCCGAGATATGTCCGGAGTGCGGCTTGCCGCCTGGCGGCACCGTCTGCGCGTCGAAGACGCCGTAGTCGATCGTCCAGCGCTGCCGGCGCGCGCCCCAGCCGACAAGCTGCCACTCGACCCGGTCGCCCTGAACGTCGACGCCGATGGTCAGCGTCAGCGCGCCTTTCGGAATGACGCCGCGGCGATGACCGATCAGCTCGGCCCGGTCGCGCAGATCCTCCCATGGCAGCGTCTCGCCTGTCGCTTCATAGGCGAGGCCAAGCCAGTCGTTCCAGAAGACCTGCTCGGCCTCCTGGTTGCGCTTCTGCTCGTCCGACCCGCCAGCCCGGACATTGAGGTACGCTCGCGCCAGGGCCTCCCAGCTCTCGAGCGGCGAGTATGGCACCCAGAGGAAGAACGAGCGGTGATGGCGCTTCCGCTCCGGATATTTCGCCACCCATTTGGCCCGGCCACCAAGATGCACCGGTCGGCAGATTTCCGCCCGGTGATGCTCTTCGATAAAGCCGCCACAGCCTTCGGCGACACAGAGGAACGCGGCCTTCTCGGGATGCGCCGGATCGATGTGATCGCGCATCGCCTCCCATTCGAGCGGCTGCAGATGCCCGCAATGAGGGCACGGGACGTGATACTTCTCCTGGCTGCCGGCTTCGTAATTGGCCGTGATGCGGCAGCCGGGCGATACCAGCGGCGTCGAGATCTTCAGAACCTTGCGACCAAGGAACGCCTTGGAGCGCGAATCGGCCTGCGCTTCGGGGTCGCCGGCCTGGTTGTTCTCCCACTTCGCCAGATCGTCCTGGACCTGCCGCTTCGGTGAGACCATCGACAGGTTCGACGGCGAGTTGGCGCCGGCGGCCGAGATCGCGCCGCGCCCGTCCTTGCGCTCCTTGTAGAGCTTGGAGTTTGACCCCTCGCGGCTGGTCAGCGGGAACAGCGGCGCGAGGCACGTCGTTTCCTTCAGCAGCGGAACCAACTTCTGGTTCGACCACTTGATCGCGTTGCTGTCCGTCGGATGGACGTAGAGCAGGTCGCAGGGGTCCATTGACATGGTCCCGAGCGTGAAGATGTTGGCGGCGACCGTGCCGCCGACCTGCGCCGACTTCATCAGCGTGACGATCTGGCAGGGATCGTCCGGACCGAGCGCGGTCAGGATCTCGGAGAAGAACGGGAACGTCTCCTCGCTGTATGGCCCCGGCCGCGACGTTATGCGCTCGGAAAAGACGATGTTGCGCTTCGCCCATTGCAGATAATCGACCGGCGGTGGCGGCGCGAACACATCGCGCAGAACGCGATAGAGCGAGACCTCGGCCTTGGCCAGGTGCGGATCGTGAAAGGTCATCGTTCCAATCCTGCGACCTGGTTCGGGTCAGTCTTCCTGATCGTCCTCCTCGTCGTCCTCGATCGCCTCGGCTTCGGCCTTGGCGATGGCGGCTTCTTTTTCCGCGAACGCGCGGGTGGCGGCTTCCCGCACCGTGCGAAACGCCTTGTTCAAGGTGTGCAACACGTCACGCCGCGGGATCGAGAACTCGGCGGCGAGCGCGTCGGCCATGCCGTTGAAGCCGCTCTCGACCGTGGTCAGCACCATGCCGGCGGTGCGGGCGATCTGCGCCTCCGCTTCCTCGCGCAGCATGTAGCGCCCGACGAGCAGCGCTTCCTCGCGCTCAGCTTTCCGCGTCTGGATCTTCGCCTGGCGCAGCCGCTCCTGCGCGATCTGCTCGGACGTGTCGTCCTGACGGCGAGGTTCCGGCTCCTTGGTGGCGGCGGTTTCGGTCTGCTCGGCCAGCGGCGCGACAGCGGGCGCTGCGTCGGCAGGCGGCGTGTTGTTCAGCTTCGTCGCAAACCCGTTGAGGCCGATCGACTGCGAGACGTCGAGCGAGCGCTTCAGGTCGGCGAGCGCGGCCGCAATGACGATCTTGGCCGAACGCCCCTCGCCCTCAAGCGAGGTCCGCTTGATCTTGCCGGCGGCGATCCACTGCGAGACGCGACCCGGACTGACATTGCAGCGCGCCGCAAATTCCGTCTTCGTCTCCGTCGCCATGCCCAGCTTTCCGCCGCGCAACCGGCGACTTTACCTTTCTTTAGGCTCCAGTTTAGCCCGGACTTTAGGCTTCGATTTTCCACGCAGACTACCGAACCCACGCGGTCCCAAATACCCGCGGTCGGACCCCTCGGGGAAGGACCCAAATCGATGGTGCGGCGCACCCGGTGGGGTGCTGCGTCGCACCATGGCGTTCAGCGGCGCGCGCTGGCCATCGCTTGACCGAATGACTTGGTCCAAAGCTCGGGGAAGTTACGCGTCGCGCTCTCCCGCACGATGCCGAAGTAGTCGAGGCGCGGCGCGTAGGTCTGCTGCTGCACGAACAGGACCATCGGCTTGATCCCGCCCTTGCCATCCCTGATCCATACCCCGGGCTTGAGGTGCGATCCCTTGGCAGGGACGAAGAAGCGCTGCTTGCGGTAGCTCTTGTTGCGCTTCAGCGATCGCTTGCTGCGATTGGCCGTGGCATCGAACTGGAGCTTCAGGTCGGACAGCATCTGCACGATCTGACCGGCAGTGATGTTGCCCGCCGCATTGAGCTTGGCACCCGCAGCCGGCACCGTCACCCAACCCGCAGGCAACAAGCCCGCCTTGCTCAAGGCACGCTCGAAAGCTTTCTGGCCACGCTTGCCGCCGAACACCTGCGGATAGAGATACGCGCCAACCGGCAGCTTGCCCGGTGCATAGCCGTTGAGCAGCACCGTGGCCCGCAGCCGATCCTTGGTGGCGGGCTCGATCGTCACCCCGCGCAAGGTGTAGCCGATCGGGCTATCGAAGACCTTGCCCATGGCGGCGCGCATGTCCGCCTGCGCGGCCTTGGCCGTCCAGGTCAGCGCTCGCGCCGTCGCGAACGGCAACTGCTTGCGCTCGATATCGTTGGCGCGGGCAAACAGCCGGTCGAAGTTGAAGACCATCGTGACCGCTGGCCCGCCCGCCGAATATCCGACACCGCCGGAGCTGGCATTGGTGAATTTCAGGCCGGGCATGACGGGAGCGACCAATAAAAAAACCCGGTCGCTTGGGCGCCGGGGTGATTTCTTTTTTACCGTGTTCAGAGGTATGTCAAGTTTCGGTCGCACGTCAACAGGCGGGTGCTGTTTTTTTCGCGGATCGGTCGACAGCCCTTTCGACAATGGCGACGCCCGGCTTGTCGCGTTCAAGCCACGGCGTCATCGATCGATCCGAGTGCACCAGGCGATGCGCGACCAGCTCGGCCGCGATCTCGGTTTCAAGCCGGCGCAGCGCCGCCACCCAAATCTGATAATCGAGCCTGCCGAGGATGTCGCCGCTCGGATCGGTCGAGAACTCCGACTTGCGATAGGCGCCCTTCACCGGCCGGTGCGTGCGACCGTTGTAGCCATCCACCTCCAGGTTATAGCTCCGCCCGTCATCGTGCTTCATCTGTCGCATGACGAACCATGCCGGCTTGCCGCCACGCTCGACCAAGCGGATCTTGCTCGGCTCAGCCTGGTAATCCGGCTCGCGCCCAAGGATCGCCGTGCCGACGACAAGGCTGACGATGCCGGCGGCGCGCCGATGCGCGGTCCTGACCATGTAGCGATCGACGGCGCGCTTCACCGCGGCATCCGCCATGCCGTCGGTGTCCGGCCAGTCGGCCAGCGCATGCCAGTTGGCCGGTATCGCGACATCGCAGCGCTGCAAGGCGGCAACCGCGCGCCCAACCGTCACCGCATCCTCATGCGGCTCGCCCTGTTCGATGAAATAATTGCTGCCGTGGCCGCCGGTGTCGATCAAGGCGCCCAACTCCGCAAAGCTGGTGATCTTGCCCCACGACGATGCCTCCAGCATCCGCCAGGCCGAATTCGCATTGTCCAGACCATCCACGCCACCGCCTTTCGGCAATTCGTGGACAAAGGCCCAGGTCAGCAGTTCCTCAATGGTCACGGTCTTCATTCTTTTATCCTTGCGACACTTTGCGATAGTCAGCGGGAGTAGAGCGATAGTTTGAAAGCGATAGCTTTGTTCGTGATTTCAATGTGTTGGCGGGATATTGCGAGAGTTGCGATACTTATCTGCTGCTATACGCATAGTACCGAATTCCCCCGGACCCCTTCCCTCGCCTTATAGCCCTGCCCAAAGTGGTGCAAAGCAACACACTGTTTCCGCTGTCTTATTCGCCGCGAGGCGAGTGGCGCAAGGTGGCGCGAGTATCGCCAAGTGTCGCGCTGGAAAAGGCAATGAAATCAATGTGTGCGCCGGTTGGCGGACCGAGACACGAGACCAGGGAGGGGTTACGGGGAGGCGCAGCGTCATCGCAGATGATCCTCGAAATCATGTTGCCCGGAACCGCCCTGTTTCGGCGGCGGCACGTCCATCAGCCGGATGCCGTGGTAATGCACGATGCGGCCATCCTCTCGCCGGTACTTCTTCTGCATGATCAGCCCGAACCGGGTCAGCGATATCGGCTTGCCGCCCTGGTCGACCGTGAAGTCGACATAGGCCTGATAGAACTGCTTGGCGGTGACCGGCTCGCCTTCCTCGCTCACCACGCAGCGGGCGCAGAAGGCGGCCGTCGGGTCCATCTGGTCGCGATACTCCTGCGTTTTCAGGCGCACCGCTTCGGGCACCACAAGCCCTTCACGCAGAAAGATCAGCACACCCTCGATCAGCCAGTTCAGGATGCCGGGATTTTCCGGCAGGAACTCCGAAACCACCTCCTCGAATTCGCGCTGTTCGCTGGCAGCGAGCGTGACCGGCCAATGCACGACGGACATGCGCCGCCATATACCGTTGTCGGTGCCGGTGACCTTGGGATAGCCGTTGCCCGACATGTGGCCGGTGAAGATCGGCTTGAAGTCGAAATAGCCCTGGAAGAGGTCGCGCACCGCGAAATGCTCGCCGCCGGTCAGATCCTTGACCAGGTTCTCCCGGAGATCCTCGCCCTCAGGCATTTCCTTGACGCGCAGGAAGCGGCGGCCATAGAGCCGCGCCATATCGGGGTTGGCAGAGCCACCGGCCTTGCCCTCGCCGGTGAACGATTCTGACGGCAAGGTCACCGCTACCTCGCCCAGCAGCCGGCACAGCACCTCGAGGAAGACGGATTTGCCGTTCGCGCCGAAGCCGTAGTGGAAGAACAGCTTCTGCACCGTCAAGCCGATCAGCCCGAGCCCGGCCGAGACCTGCACCATGCGCCTGACATCGTCCTGCGGCAGCATGCGCGCCATGAAGGCTTCCCATTTCGGGCAAGTCGCCTCGGCGTCGTAGTCGACGGGCACGACCTGCGTGATCAGATCCTGCCGGCGATGACCCTTGACCACCTTCAGCTCGGCCACCGGCGCCACGATGAATTCGGGCAGGTTCGCGCGGCCGTCCTGTTCCTCGAAGTCCGGGGGATCGTCGCAGGCGGGGTTGCGAACGGTTTTCATCACCTTGCGGAAACACAGCGTGTGGCCGCGCAGAGCGACTTTGAGCGGGTCGGCGTTGAATTCGTCGGGTCCGCGCATGACGTGCGGCGCCGCGCAGGCGAGCATCGCCTCAAGCCGGCCCTTGTTCTTGGAGGAGACGGCGTGCGACATCCGCCGGCTGATACGTGCCTTGAGGTTCTTGTGGGCATCCTCGGCCATCTTGGCGAGCTTCTTCTCGCCGGGGGATCGCTCCTGCTCCAGCTTCTTCAGCGCTTCATGGCCGCGCTCGATCGCCACCTTCTCGGCCGGTGTGTGGTCGATATATTCGATCTCCAGCGCGATGCGTCCGCCGAGGTTCTGCGCCACAGCCAGGGCGCGCGGCTCGCCGGTGTCGATATCCCAATGCGTGCCGGTCCATACCGCGTAGGCGGCCTTGCGCGCCTTCGCCTGCGCCAACACGAGCAGATCCTCGCCGAAGTGAGCGAGCAGGCGCTCGGCATTGTCGGTGTCGGAATGGTCGAGGCCGGCACAGGCCTTGACCGCCTCGATGTCGACCTTGCTGCCGCGGCGTGGCCCCGTGCCGGGTTCGCCATCATCCAGTTCATCGACAGTTACATCGCCACCGGGATCGGCATCGAACGGGGTGCGGGGCAAACCCGCCGCCTCCGCCTGACGCGTGGCTTCCTCGAGCAGTGCGGCTACCTCTTCAGGCATGCCAGTCTTTTTCTTTGCCACTATTCCCCCGCCTCGACAGCCATGCGTGAAAAGTCATATCCGGCACGCGGCCAGACGATTGGAATGAGCCGGCCCGGCCGGGCATGCCGTGCGCGAGCCCGGGCCATTGCCGCGGCCGTCATCACCGGCTCGGAATCGCCATCGGCAAGCAGCACCAGCTCGTCGACATGATCGGCCACCCACATGGCGTCGTCGGCGCCCTGGTCGCGTTTCGGCACCGGGCCTTGCACCATCACCGCGCGCGCCACACCCTTGGCGTCCGCTTTCTTCAGCAGCGGATGCGCGAAGCGCGACGAGGGCTCGGCCGGGCCAGTCAGATTGCCGAGATCGCCGGCGGCGAAATAGAACGTGTCGGGCCTCCAGCCCTCCCAGATGCCGAAGGCGGCGCCGTTCTCGATCCCCTCGCCGCCGACCCATCGGCGGGCTTCAGGATGGCCGGCAATCGGGATCAGGCCGCCCTTCTTCGTGCCGCGCATCTTCTTGGACGGCAGTTGCTCATAAAGCCCGTCGGCGACGTCGATTCCCGAGGGTGCGCCATCGCCATAGGCCCATTCGACCAGGCCGGCCGCGATGCCGTCTTTGGTCAGGCCGAACAGCTTCGGCCGGAATTTCGGCGGCTCGTGCAAATCGATCCAGGTGATGTGGCAGCCGATCTCGACCAGGCCGGGTCCGATGAACGGCGCGACGATCGCCGGGCCGGAGAACAGCTCCATCGGACCGCCCCGCTCGTCCTGCCCATGCCAGTAAGTCACGCTGGCGCCAATGCGCAGCCAGGACGCATCCGGAAAGCCGTTGCAACGGTGTCGGAGGTAGTGCCGACCGTGCGGCGGCGCCGCGACCGAACACAGCACGCTCGCGGCCTTGATGATGCCGCGTGCCTTGCCGCGCTCCTTCTCGCGGAAATCCGCCTGGCTGTCCGCGCGGGAGGCGGCAGCGGCCTCGTTCTGCAGGCGGCGTTCCTCGAGCCGCTTCAGGCGGGCCGCGCGATCCTCGTCGCTCTCGCGCTCCCCCTCGTCGGGAATGTCCTGATCGAGCACGATCGAACAGGCCTCCAGAAACCCGTCGCGGCGCTTGACGTCGAGATCGGCGCAATGCGCGGCCATGCCTATCCCGTCATTGCCGCCGACGCCCCCGGCGCGGCAGTTCCATTTGTTCTTTTTCGTGTTGAAGGCGAAGGTGTCGGTGCCTCCGCAATTCGGACATGGCTGCGGATGCTCGCCGCCGCGCTGGCTGAATTTCAGGTTGAGGATCTTGGCCGCCGTCTCGATCGACACGGCGCGGGCGTCTTCGACGAAGAGCTTGATGATCTCGCTCATGGCTGCCTCACCCAGGCGACGAACAAATGCGAATGCCCCAGCATCAAGGCCGCGACGTATTCATGACGTCCGTCGACCACGATGAAACGATTGTCCTGCCAGTATCCGCGCGGCGGCGGCCACGACTGGGAGAATCCGAGCTGCAACTTCTTCCGGTAAGCCGCGTCCACGTCGCCGACGGCCATGCGGTCCCGGCAGGCCATGACGACATCCTCGACCGCGACGTACCCCGTTTCCACGATGGATCCGGGCGGGATCAGCATGCTGCGATCTGCCGTGAGGGCCACGCCGTCGATGGTAGTGTACGGAAGGTCGCTCATCCCTACACCAGCAACGGCTGCACGGAGCCGTCCGAAAAGTAGCTATCCATTGGCTTATCTGCCGCCGGTTCATCGCCGCCCCATCCGTTCGGCCATGTCTCGGCAGCGATCAGCTCGCGAATTCTGGCTTCCTCCTCAGCATTGAGGATATCGAGGAGCGGCCGGCCAAGCTCGGCGGCGCGCGTGTTGCACGCGGCCTGGATCGCCAACACGCGATCAAGACCCATCAGCCGAGCGGCAAATGTGAGCGGCCCCATGCGTTGCGGATTGGCCGCCACCGAGCCATCCTTCAGCCGCTCAAGCCCGGCTTTGCGAATGCGGTGTTTTGGCTCACGCAATTCGCGATAGAGCGGCTTCAGGCCTTTGAGCGGGGCCAGATGATCCCAAGCTGGCGACGCGACGATTGTGTCGAGCGCCATGTCCTTGCTCGCCAAGGGGCATCCTGCGCAACCAGTTCGGGCGTTGATTTCCGTCGCTTCATCGCCGCCATAGGCATCGGCGATGGCCGCCGTTGCCCAGCCGCCGTACTCGGCCATAGGTGCATAGATGCGAAGCCAATCCCAGACATTACACACACGCCAGTGCAGCAATGGTGCAAGCGTAGCGATGCGGCCCCGGATGCCCTTGGCGTTCGGCAAGACCTCCTGATACCAACCTTGCCCGCACTCGGCACCGTCTTTGCCGCATGACATGGCGATCCGATCGTCTCGGATGGCGCTTTCGCCCTGGCGCACGCCGGTGATCATCAGGATCTTGCCGTCGATATCGCCGAGCCGCTGTTCCAGCGCTTCGGCCATCGGATCGATCTTGATCTGCCGGGTGCACCAGCGCAGCGTGTTGTTGTTTGGCGGCGGCACGCCACGGCCGAGGATGTAGACGAGAAATCGCTTGTCGAGAGGGGCACGCACCACCTCACACCGAATGCCCCGCGCGGCGAGCTGCTGCATGATGCGTTCCGCGGCGATCGCCAGAGGCGGCAATTCCTGTCGCGTGTCGGCATAGAACACTGTGAGGCTCTTCGGCGCGGCGAGCCTCCCCACATCGATCAGATGGACAATGAGCGACAGCGTTGCGGAACTGTCCTTGCCGCCTGACCAGGCAATACCCCAGTGATCGTGTGCAGGACCGTAGGCTTGCATGGATTGCAAAGTCAGGTCGACCGCCTCGTCATAGACAAGACGCTTAGAACCTTCGAAAAGCGTCGGCTGGAAAGGCTTCATTCCACCGCCTCAATCGCCCGCTGTTCAATGACCCGAAACGCATTCTCGGTTCCCCATTGCAGTGTCAGCGTGAATGGCTTGTCGCGCGGGAAGGTGATGGATCGGGCGAGGCGCAACGTCCGGGCGCTCGATGTCGCCGACGCGAGCGGGCGGCGGAAATAGAGGGCGTTGACGCCGCCATTCTGGCGCAGCCAGCCCTCAAGGGCCGCACTGCCGATGCCGAGCTTCACTGCCTCGCGCAGGCATTGCGAATAGCGAATGGCGTTGGTCCGGTTGGTGCCAGCGAAGACGAAGCGGCAGACGAGCACGAAGATATCGCTGCCGGCTTCGACATAGCGGCGGCGACCGTCATGCGGCTGCTGCCGGAACAACGCCTCGATCTCGGCCAGCTCGGCCGGGTTGGCCTGGCATCGCTCACAGATTTCAAGGCATGGCGCCAGCACGGCATAGAGCCGGAAGGAGGCCAGCTTCTTGTGCCGTGCGACGACATCGGCCGCGCTCTGCCGCACATCCATGGCAAGGGAGGTGACTGACGGCTTCATGCGGCCAGCCCCCTCGCCCAGATCAGGATGAGCGCCGCAGTTGGGGTGTCAAATCGTTCAAGCCGTCCCTCGATCTCGCGAACAGCGTAGTACAGCGCATCAGCCTTGCTTTCGGCGAACTTCCCCCATTTCGCGCCGACCCTGTAGCCACCGCCGCCGCTATCGCAATGGACGCTCGTCGACCACATCCACAGGCCGTTGTCATGGCGGTGAAGCTCGATCGTCGCCTGATCCCACGCCATGCGCTTGTGCGGCAGCACGAACACCAGATCAGGGTCAGTTTGCAAAACCGCCCCATCCGGGTCGACCGGCATGATCACGGGCGGCCGGTGCATGGCATCGAAGAGGCTCAGCTGCTGGACTGCCGAGGTCATGCCGCGCCACCTCTGGCCTTTTCGCGAACGCGATGCTCCAGCCTGGCGATTGCCATGATGGTCGGCTTCAGTTCTCTCGGAGCATGGTCGTAATCACGGCCAGATTTGCCATTCAGCCGCGGCAGAAGCCCTTGAGGGACCAACTCCCAGTTTGATGGATCGGTGTTCGCCTTGTCGCCACGGCACTTAAGCACCATGCCTTCCGGCACAGCCCCGTTCGCCTGCTCCCAAAGCCATCGATGCTTGTGAACACTCCATGTCGCCGCGCCCGTCCAGGGATTGGGCTGATCGATGACGATCCAGACATAGCCGTGACGGTCAACCCGCTCGTGCCCAGCTCCACGATAGGTATGTGGCACTTGCCCCTTTTTGAATTGGGTCACCGCGCTATTCGGGTTGAAGGGCATCTTCTTGCCTTTGGTCGCAGGCACCGATCCCTTTTCGAATTGCCCGGTCCGACCTGTCTTCCAGCCCTCGCGTTTGCGCAGACTGTGCAGCTTGGCGGGTGTCGCATCGCCCCGATCGAACTTCTCCCGGAACGCGGCGCACCAGGCGTTGATTTCCATCGTCGAGTTGCCGCGCAGCCATGCAATCTCGGCTTCGGTGTATTTCAGCCGGCGCCCCTTGTAACGGGCGGGGTCGCGGCCGACCTTCCAGCCCAGTCGTTTGCGGAGACCGTGAAGGTGTATCTGCAATATATCCGGTCGGTCGAACTCGGCTTGGAAAGCTCTATGATAGTCGCTGATGACCATGCTGCGATTGGCCTCCAGCCACGCCATCTCAGCGGCGCTATAGAGGATGCGATTTCTCCTCATGACCCCTTCTGCCCTTCGATCTGAGGAAGATAGGGTGCTGGGTCCGAGCCGTATTCAGCGACAAGCTCCGCCGCCCTGATCTGGAGGGCGGCATTGCGAATGATCTGGTCGGCCACTGCCACAATGGCCTCGCCGCGAACCGATTCCTGGTCAATCTGCTCCTTGGTCAGATCCTCGTCGGACAGGCGTTCGAGCTGCGCGAACAGATGATTGTTCAGATCGGAAAGGCGGTTTTTCATCACACGCCCTGCGCCGCGACATTGACGTCACCGCCGCGCCGGAACGGCTTTTCGACTAGCAGCAGCTGCTCGATCGCCTTGCGCGAGAGGCCGACGCGGGTTTTCACCTGGTCGAGGCTCTGCCCCATTTCGAACAGCAGCCGAATGCCTTCGGCCTGCATGGCCAGGGGCAGCCTGAAAAGCCGCGCCGGATCGATGGCGTCGGGATTGCCGAACCCGGGACCGGACCGGCCTGCTTTGGTCAAGAGTGTCATTCTGCCGGCTCCCAGCATGGTTTGTGATAGGGCTGCGCGCTGCCGAGACCGGCGACGCCGAAGAGGAAACCGCTGCGGTTGCGGATCAGCCGGCCGCCCTTACCGTCGTCGACCGTGTCAAGCCGGCAACCGCTGACCACGCCGTGCTGGAGCAGCTGCCGCTCGATGTCGGCGACCGTGGGATGCCGGCATTCGAAGATGACGACGAAGGATTTCGCCGTCGGGCCGAAGCCGTTGATCATCTGCAACCAGTAGATATGGCGCGGCTCCTCAGACATCGGCGGCTGATCCTGTTTCAGTGCTCTTCCCGTGAAACACCTTGTCTGTTTCACGGTCGGCAACGGGCTTTTCGGGAGGGTCGTAGAAGGCGCGGACGGCAAGCTTCAGCCAGTCGCAGACGGCGATGACCTTGGGCGCCGAGACGCTCTGACCGTTGCAGATGCGCGACAGGTCGGAGGCGCAGACGCCGATCTCGGCCGCGCAGACGCGCCAGCCGCGACCATCATCTTCGAGCCGGGCGCGCAGCAGCCTGCCCAGGCCGCGATAGTCGTAGGTGGCCAGCCGCGACGCCGCAGGCGCGCAGGAGCGAGGACTGCTACCCATGGCGAAGCTCCTTCTTCAGGAAAATGGCCGGTTCCTCGCCGATCCAGTCGCAGAGCGCGAAGAACGCATGGCTGCCGGGATTGCGGCCGCGCGCGGCGCGCAGCACCGCGTCAAGCTCGACCTCGGCCTCCTTCGCGACGCGGCGCGATGTCTTGCCGCGATGGACGCGCCGCGCCTCGAGGAAGATGGCGAACACGTCGAAATCGACGTGGCTCGGGTCGAAAGCGTCGGTGACGATCGGGCCGGCGGTCATAGCTTCGCCGCCTGTTCTATGGTCAGCGTGGCGAATTCCTTGCCGCTTCGATTGAGCGTGATCTCGCAGGAAACCATGCACCGCCAGTCCGGACCGTGCTCGATCAGGGCCGCCAGGTCTTCGATCTCCTCGAAGACATGCACGATCTCGAGTGGCCCAAGATCTGAGCGGTAGACGACCTCGGCGCGCCAACGCGGCACGGATGAGCGTGGAAAGGCGACGACGTTGCTCATTCCGCCGCCCCCGTCTCGCCGGCATTTTCCGGTTCAGACGCCAAGGCCTCCGCTTCGATCAGGTCGAGCAGGCCCGGTCCGACATCGCCGGCGGCGGCGGCCTTGGCATAGGTCACGCCGTCGGCGAAATAGTCCGGATTGAGTTCGACGCCGATCGCCTTGCGGCCCATGCGCAGCGCGCAATAGGGCACGGTCATGATGCCGCCGAAGGGATCGAACACCGTCTCGCCGGGCATCGAATAATCCTCGATCGCGCGGTCGACGATGTCGAACTGCAGCGGGCATAGATGCATCTCCCTGCCCTTGCGCTTCTGCAACATGTTCAGCGTGCGCATGCGGGCGACGTCGGTGCGGATTGCCGGATGGTCGACGTGCGGCGGCGCGATCATGAAGGTCGGCGGCAGGCGCCCGGCCTCGTCGAGCTGCTCGCAGAACTCGACATGCAGGGCGTGATTGTAGACATGGTCCTGGCAGAATTTTTTCCAGCCCCGATAGATCGCCCGGCCGGACAGCTTGATCAGGCTGGCAAGTTCGTCGGGCAGCAGCGGCCGGTTGCCGGACGAGCGCCAGACGCCATGGGCATCGAGCTGCCAGCGGCCACGGCTGTAGCCCGTGCCCGGAATCGCCCGGACCCGCTTGCTGTCATAATCGTCATCGCCCGGCTCGATCGGCTGATGGTCGATGATCGACACGAAATCAGGCTTGGCCTTCACCACCGGCTCGTCGGCATAACCGCGGCTGCGGTCGGTCTGCGGCTTGCGGAATTCGAGCAGATATTCCGGCATGCCGTGGCCCATGCGGGTCCCGTCCTTGCATTGCTCGGTCCAGCCCAGCCGGTAAGTCTGGTTGTTCTCGCGAACGACATCGGTGCCGATGGTGACGCGTGACAGGAAGGCGAAGCCATGCCGGCGGAAATGCGCGCAGCAATCGTCGGAGAACGGGCTCACCGTCTGGAAGCCGAGGCCGTTGATGCCGCCCGGCACGATCCGATCCTTGACATGGATGACGGCGCGTCGGCCGGGCTTCAAAACCCTGAGCAGCTGCGGCGTCAGGAAGTCCATCTGCGCCCAGAAATGCGCATCGGAATCGGTGTGGCCGAAATCGTTGAACGACGGCGTGTACTCATACTGCGTCGAGAACGGGATCGAGGTGACGATCAGGTCGACGCTGTCGTCAGCCATCGACCTGGTTTCCTCGACCGTGTCGTTGTGGACGATCAGGTAATTGTCGCCGCGCACCTCGCGCCGCTCGACGCCGAGCGAGCGCTTCATGGCGCCAGCCAGTGCCTGCTCCGCCAGGCCGTGCTTGCGGATGATGGCGGACATCTTGGCCGCCTGCGCCTCGAACTCGCGCCACTTGCGCTCCAGCTCACGCCGGGTGCCGCGCTCGGCCTCGGTGTAGATCAGGTCGGCGCGGACGGGGTGCAACTGGCCATAGCGCTGGGTGCGGAACAGCGACTGGAAGAAGTCGTGGAACTTGAAGCCGATGCCGAGGTAGATATTCCACCAGCAATGCTCCTGGAAGTTGCAGCCGGAGCCGTTCAGCACCGGCTTTGTCGAGAGCTCGGGAAATTCGCCCCGGGCGAAGCCGACGACGCGCTCTTCCTTGCTCTCGGGATCGAGGTTGCCCCACACCGACCTGACGGTCGGGATTGCTTTCTGGATCGCCTCGCGCTCGACCTCGAGATCGTGCCAGAGGATACGGTGCGCCGCTGGATCCTCGGCGCGGATTTCCAGCATCTTGTCGACACGCGCATCGAGCGATCGCTTCTTCTCGCGGGCAGCGTCGACGACGCCATGCGCGGCATCCGCGAACATGCGGCCCTGCCCGTTCTTCTCGGCGCCGGCCGCACTGTGGTCGGACGGGATCTCGTGCCAGCGCACGTCGATCGGCGGCAGCTCGTAGCCTTCGTCCGAGAAACCGAGGTCGGACGGCATCTGCACGAACAGCGCCCAGGTCGACACCCACAGCCAGAACTCGTCTTCCTTGTGCGGGTGCAGCGTCAGCCGGTCGGCCTTGGTCGAGTCTCGCTTGAAGAACCTGGTCTTGGCCTCGCCCACATCCATGACGCCGAGGAAGGCTGCATAGGCGAGCAGCTCGATATACTCGTTGGGGTCGGGGATCGCCGTTGCGACGAAACGGTAGCGCACGCCGGCATGCTTCACGCCTCGTGTGCGATCGTCGCCGGCGAAAGTCGCCATGAACTCGCGAAAGGTCTTGGTGCCGCCGAAGCCGCGCAGCACGGCCGCCTCGTCGAGCGCAGCGGCCGTGAACAGGCACGGGTCAAGCTTGCCGTCGCGGATCGTCTCGTAATTGGTGAGGTGGATGAGCTTCCTGCCGGGCCCTGCCTTGTTCGGCTCTTCCATCTGCTGCGGGCGGTTGACGAACTTCAGTTCGACCTCGGGGTGACGCTTCTCCTGCTCCAGGAAGAACTCGTGCTTCACGCCGAGCGGCACGACCTGAAGCGCATGGCCGCCGGCGTGCATCATCGACTGCCGCAGGATCTCGATCTGCGTCGACGTCTTGTGCAGGCCAAAGCGCAGGAACAGCGCGCGCCGGCCGCCGCGGCAGGCCCATGGCACGATCGCCTGCGTCATCGGCTTCAGCAGCGGGTTGACCGACGCCGGGTCGACCTCGAAGCCGAGCGACGGCGCCACGCGCACCTTGGCCTTGAGGAATTCGGAATAATCGGGATGCGCGGTCATGCCGATTCCTCGACCTTCGAAACATCGACGCGGCGACCGGCTTCAGTGACGCGAAGGCGTCGGCGATCAAGGTAGAATTCAACCGCTCCTGCCGCTTCGAGCTTGTTCCATGTTGCCCGCATGACCGGCGCACGTTCACAGGCCGAGACCAGCACCTGGTTGCGATCAAAGACGCCGTCGCCATTGCGGTTTCGCAGCCATTTGAGGGCGGCAAGCATCGCGGCGCTCATGCGGCAACCCTCGGCTGACGCTCGCTTCTCAAGTGCCGCCGACAGTAGCGGGTGTGCGGCACGTCCCGCGCCCGCTCGGCTCCACAGACCGGCATGTCGGGGCCGTCGGGCGCATTCCAATCGCAGGCGAAATGCAGGCAACGATCGGTCATCACCGCGTCGAGGAAGGTGATCGGCACCGGCGCCGGGAGGTTCGGCGCTGGCGGCTCCTTGACCGGCACCGTGAAATGCGTGCATGGGGGCGAGGCAAAAAGGATCTCGACGGGTGAGGCTGCCGGCGCGATCGGCGGCGCAACCGGGACGATGGTGCGGGCGGGTTTGTACCTCCGCTTCGGCGGCTGCCCTGTCTTTGGCGTCGCCCGGCCGCGCGCCTGGTTTACCGGCTGGCCGAGCAAGCGGCCATATTTGCCGTCGCCCCGCCGCAGCATGCCGATAACTGCGTTTCGGCTCTTGCCCGGAAGCCGCGATGCGATCGTGCCGGAGCTCAACCCTTCGTCGGCAGCCCGTTTCAGCACGGCCAGTTCCTCGGCGGTCCAGCTCATGACACGCCTCCGCCCTGCCTGGCCGCGACCCGGTAGAGCGCGGCCACCGCCTCGGTGACTTCCTTCAGGATGTCGCGCCGGTCGGCGGCGTCGATGTGCTTGCGCTGCGCAAGCAGGTTGAGCAGCAGGTTGACGACATCGCTGGTTTCCTTCGCCACCGACTGCGAGGCGGCGACGCTGATCTCTTCGCCGGCCGCCTCGCCCGCCGGCACCAGGCGAAAGCCCAGCATCGCCGCCGCGGCGCCGATCAGCGCCGGTGCGTCGCCGAAGCGGTCGAGCTCGATCGCCACGTCGAGCGGAATGAAATGGTCGGGAAACGAATTGCTGCCGTATTTCGACAGCGCCGCCTTCTCGACCCTGGTCGACGGCGCGAAGGCGTCGCCGCCATTGACGCCGGCAAGAACCGTCCTGGTCAGGCCTTTCAGGTGCCGGCGCTCGGCATCGGTGGTCAGGCGCGGGATGGCTCGGAAATCGTCAGCGTCGGCCATGGTCCAACTCGGGCAAGGCTTCGCCGGTCAAGGAAACAATCAGCAAAATTGTTTCCGTGATCGGAAGCGGGTTTTCGGGTTCAACTCGCGGGCATGAAAACCCGCATTCACATCACATCGTCAGGGCGGCCCCCGGGAGAGCAGCCAAAAGCCTGCCCTCCCGGGTCCTTCTTCGCTCGGGGGATTATGTCGCATCGCCGTCCCCCAGTCTGGGCAGGCGCAACACCCGGCGGGCTTCGTCGCGCAACAGGCGCGCCAGGAAGTCGACGGGGCTTTGATTGGAAAAGGCTGACAGCAGCTTTAAAAGATGCACCGATTTCGACGGCAGCTTGCGTGCCGGCTCGCTCGGCGGCGGCAGCAGGGTCAGCGACGGCGAGCAATGGACGGCGGTCATTCGACCTCCGCACAGCTACGAGGGTGGCCGGCTCCGGCTTGGGGGACTGGAACGGAGCCGGCCGCGACACCACCGGGGCGAGCGGCATCGGAAAGCGACGCCTGAAGTTGGCGCAGGAGGATCAGGGCCGGCCCCTTGGTCGGCGGCCGCGTCTCCCAGGTCGAGACAGTCGATCGGTCGACGCCGCAGAATTCAGCAAGCTGCTGCTGCGTCCATCCGAGTTCACCCCGCAGGGCGACCACGTCGACAGCCGTCTCTACATCGAACGGATGATCCATCATGACCGATAGTGTGAGAAAGTCACACTGATCTGTCAAGTAGAAACTCACATCAGAAATGTGAAAAAGTCACGCCATGACGGATGTAACCCGAATAGACGAGCAAGCGGCGCGCCTGCGCCAGGCTCGCGAGATGCGCGGCTTTGTCAATGCCAAGGCCGCAGCGGAGCGTTTCGGCTTTAATTACAATACCTACATCCAGCACGAAAGCGGCAGGGCCGGTATCACTCGCGCAGTGAAGGACTATGCCCGCGCCTTCCGCGTGAGAGAGGCATGGCTCATCACCGGCGAAGGCTTACCGCAGGATATCGATGGCAGCGACGAGCTGCGCGAGGTATTCACCCGCCTGGCGGCGGCGCCGCGGGAGGTTCAGGCCGCGGTGCTGACTTATGCCAGATTTGCGCTGGGCGACCCCAGCGGTGCCGAAAAATCCCGTGAGACGGCGACCAACCCGACATCATGATCGATCAACACGCGCCAATGACCGCCGTGGATTTCCTCCATCGCGGCGGCGATCGATCGCGTATCCCTGTCAATTCGCTTGGTGATCATCGCCGCCCTTGATTGCGGCGATGCGGCGATCGCTCGCAGCTTGGCCATTGCCTGTTCGCCCGCCGCTTCGCGCGATTCGTACTGGATCACTTTCTTTTCTTCCTCCCAAACCGGACGGCGCGAAAATAGGAACTATTTCCTCTGATCTTGTCAATTCAGTTTTTCAAGCCATCCAGTTGTCCCAATTTGATACGTACACAACCCTTGCTGATTGATCACTAGATTATTTCAACCTGTAACGATCCCTGTGGATAGCGGGGAAAATAGTACCACTTTTGGTCTAATTCTGGAACCATTTCGAAGACTTGACATTTCGGCGATAACTCGGGCCATGTCCCGACCGCCACGTCCCAGCTTCCATGTCCGCCTTTCGCCAGAACTCAAGTCGAGACTGGAAGAGGTGCGGGGACGCAAGAGCCTCAACCGCGAGGTGAACGACAGATTGCAGCGATCATTCGGAGAAGATCTGGCGACGAGATTCGGCGAGATCATCGCCACCTATCTTGCGCCGCTCGACCCAGACGATCGTGCAGAGGTCGTAAGGCTGGCCAGCGAACTGGCGACTGCCCTTGCGGTCAAACCGCGCAAACGCTCTTCATAAGGCCTAGCTGATTCTCACTCCCGATCCGTCGAGTGTGAGTTTCTCACATTTTCACTTGACACTATGATGTGAGTAAATCACACTTCACTCTATCGTCTCAACGATGGAGCGTTTCGTGTCAGTTGTTCACAAGAATTCCGGGAACCTTGATTCCGCTCGCGCCGAACAGATAGCGCCCCTTGGCGCAGCGGCCCTCATCGGACAGGCTCCGGAACTGAACTTCGTACTCGGCGGCGCGCATTGTCGCGAAATCCCGAAACGGCGATCCCTTTTTAGACTCCCTGCTCAAGGCGTCCTTGTCGATGCCATGGGCAGCGAAATAGCCGATCACGGCTTGCTCATCCGAGCGCAGCGCGTCGCACAATCTATCGAGCGCCGACGCTTCGGCGATCGGATCAATGACGGCCTCTGGCACATCATCTGCTCGCGCGAGCCCGGCCCAAGCCGCTACCAGCGCCGTCGCGATCATCAGTCCACGCATCAAGTCCACCCCTCGCAGCCGCGCCATCTCGGCGTCATCGAAGGTGAGCGCCTGCGGCGGGCGCGAGGCTATCACGAGCATGCTTCGCTAGCCAAGAATCTTGCGGCCCTGGTCGCTGTCGCCTGCCTGCTGCTTTGCGTCATGCTTCTTTGCGGAGCCGTGCGATGAACGCCGGCGCATGGCCGGAAGGCATGTCCGCCGAGCGTCGCGACTTGATCGAGACGCTGGAATGCCTCGGCTTCGACCAGGACGCGGCCGGCGCCGGCGACTGGCGAACCGTCTTTTCCGACGCCGATCTGCGCAGCGCGATCGACCGTCTTTGCCCCGAAGAAAAGGAGACCGCGCATGCTTGATCATGCTGGCTATCGATCGTCCGCCCAGACGCGCCCCATACTTCCGGAAGGTGGCATGCCGGAAGACGGCGGCGAGTTTCATCCGCGCTGCCGCGAGATGGCCGAAGCCATGCGCGACCTGCTCGCCTCCGGCGGCGGCGTGCGCTTCGCCGACCTGATCCGCGCCGACTTCACGTCGGCCGAGATCGTCGAGTTCAAGGAGGCTGCGGCGAAGCTCGCCACGGAACTGTCGACCCGGCAGGTCTCGATCCGCCCCGATCTGCTCGCCGACATCATCGACAAGGCACGGCAAGCCATGCCGAACCGCCTGCCCCTGCCACGCGACACCAGCCAGACGCAGGCCTTGACGCTTGCGTGGGGCCGCTACTGCGCCGCTCGTGGGGCGCTGCTGGTCGATCCCTGGCCCGGCCAGCGCGAACGCTGCATCGCCGTCCTGTCGGCCTATCTCGACCGGCTGCCGATCTTCCCGACCATTCGCCGGGCTGTCGTGGCCGCCGTCGAGGAAACCTTGCCGCGGGTGCCCCAGTGAACCAGGTGCCGTCTCGCTCCAATCGCGCTGGCGAAGCCGCTCGCGGATCCTCGGCCGTGGTGCCGGCATTCCGGCCGGACGGCTCGGCCTTCGACCTGATCAATCCCAAGGCCGCCGACATCGACTTCGCCGACATGGCCAACGCGCTGTCCAAGATCGCGCGTTTCAACGGCATCTACCGCTGCCAGGGTTACGCCGTCGGGCAGCATTCGGTGATGGGCGCCGACGCGATCTTCCGCGAGACCGGCGACAGCGTCCTTGCCGGCTACTTCCTGATCCATGACGGACACGAATACCCGTTCGGCGACATCACCCGGCCGGCCGTCGACATCATCCAGTACTGGGTGGCGAAACTTGCCGCGTCGGCCAAGCTCGATCGGCCCGACTTCGTCGACAAGCTCGTCCACCGAGCCATCGGCGAGGTCAAGCGATGCCTCGATCTCGCCATCTACGAGGCGGCGCAACTGCCCGACATCCAGCGCATGCCGCTCTATGTGCGCCAGGTGCGCGAGATGGACGAACGCATGCTAGTCGCCGAGGCGCTGGCGCTGTTCGGCCCCAACGCGGATCGCCGCTGCCTGCCCAAGCTGAACCTGCCGCCGCCAAGGCTCACCGGCACGATCGAGCCATGGGGTGCGATGAAGGCCGAGATCGCCTTCGTCGAGCGGCTGGAACGCTATCTCGGCATTGTCGTGAGGCCGAGATGAGCGGATCTCCCCAAAAGTATCAGCGCTGCAAACCGATCACAAACAAGAACATCGGCAAGCGCCTGCTCAAGCCCGGCAAGAAGGACTATCCGGCTCATGGTGGCGCCAAGGAAGCTGCCAGGGCCGCGAAGCGCGCAGCGAGGGCGGCAGAATGAGCGAACTGGCCAGCCTTCACAATGCCCGGGCTCGCCTCGTCGACGGAGAGCCGCTCCGCATCCTGATCGGCCATGTGCTGCACAGGGCCGTCGAGATCGTACCGGCGGCCGGGTTCATGGCCGACCTGCGCGCCGCCTTCCTTTGCGACATCGATGAAGGGATCGCAAGTTTCGATCAGCCCGCCGATAGCGGCAAGGGCTACGGGCCCGCAGCGAGCGGCGAAACCGCGACAAGCGAAGGACAGGACTAATGGCCGGCAGCGTCAACAAGGTCATCCTCATCGGCCATCTCGGCGCCGACCCCGAGATCCGCCGTCTCGCCAGCGGCGACGCCGTCGTCAATTTTCGCATCGCGACCTCCGAAAGCTGGCGCGACAAGAACAGCGGCGAGCGCAAGGAGAAGACCGAGTGGCACACGATCGTCTGCTTCAATGAGGGGCTTTGCAAGGTCGCCGAGCAGTATCTGAAGAAGGGCATGAAGGTCTATATCGAGGGCCAGCTCTCGACCCGCAAATGGGAAGACCAGAGCGGTGCCGCCCGCTACAGCACCGAAGTCGTGCTGCAAAAATACCGCGGCGAAATCCAGATGCTCGACAAGCTCGACCATCCCGCGCGCGACCCCGGCGACTACGGTACCCAGCGCGGCGGCTCCAGCCGCCAGGAGCGCGGCCCGGCCGAGCAGCAATCCAGTTCGCGCGAACTGGACGACGAAATCCCGTTCTAAAGAGGAGCATGACCATGGCGCAAGCCAGTAAGAAACCCGTAGCCGCCAAGCCCGCCGCCAGGAAGACGGCCTCACCTCACGCGGCAAGGGGCGCGGACCAGACCGAGATGCCGGAGGCGACCATCAAGCGCTTGGCGGAAGAGGCAAAGAAATTCTCGGATTGGTGGCACGAGGACAGGCGCAACCTTGAGCGGTTGCAGCATCGCGTGCGGTCACTGGAAGGAACGCTTCGCGCGATTTCCAATCTCGCACTTCTGGACGTGGGCGACTTTGTCAAGCGCTGCGATCGCAGCAGTCCCTACGATGACAACATCCCCTTCTAGCCCGCGACTGCGGGCCGGCGATCGTTCGCCGCCCGGTCCGGAGGCCAGCGCCCGGGCGCTTCCGGATCGGACAAACTCAAGACGGGCGCGGAACGGCCGCGAGGACATGAAGAAAATCAGAGATGCGCAGACCATCATCGGCATGCTGGAGGGCGGCGAACTCGCCCAGGCCTTGTCGGGTGATATCACCGAGACGCTCACCAAGCTCAAGGATCTGGGTGAAATCACCGGCAGCAAGTCGACCGTCAAGGGCAAGGTGGTGCTGACGCTCGACTTCGAGGTCAAGGCCGGCGCCGTCACGGTTCTCGCCGGCATCGACACCAAGGTGCCGAAGGCGCCGCGCGGCTCATCCTTCTACTGGATCACGGACGACGGCTCGCTGTCGACCGAGCATCCCCAGCAAACAGACATGTTCAGCGGCCCACGGTCGGCCGCCGATCGCCAGTAGCAGACCGGCTTTTTTCACCTTAACAACCGAGAGGATCCTCTTCCATGACTGGCAATAAAACCGACACTTTCGTCGCAGGCGACGCCCTGCGCGCGGACCTCGATATCATGGCCGCGCTCGGGGCCAAGGCGGAAGGCGTCGAGATCGCCGCGCTTGCCAACACCGCCCAAGTCCCCGGCCTGCCTGAGGCGATTCCTGTACTGCTCAAGCGCGGCACCGCCCCGGGCATTGACGGACTGGACCGGTTGTTCGAACCCTACCGGCAGCACCCGGCCCGCAAGACGGGCCAGGCAGTGGCGCAGACCTTCGAGGCCTTCTGCACCCTGACCCTCCGTCATCAGACCGAGCACAGCGCGATCTTCGCCAACATGGACTGGCGCAAGCCGACCCTGACGACGATCGTCGACTATCACGAACTGGCGGATGGCCATGCCAACTTCGGCAAACATCGCATCCATTACGCTTTCCCGCTGTCCGAAGAATGGCAGAAATGGGTTGCGACCGATGGTGAGAAGATGGACCAGGGCGCTTTCGCCTGGTTCCTCGAGGATCGCGTTGCCGAGCTGTCGTCGCCGACGGACGAGGAGAAGCTCCAGTATGAGCGTGACTTCGCGACCACGATCGCCACGCCGGCGCAGCTGGTCGAACTGTCGCGCGGCTTGCAGGTCAATGTCGAGAGCAAGGTCAAGGCATCGACCACGCTGCAGAGCGGCGAAGGCCAGATCGCCTGGGAGGAAACCCACAATGGCGCCGACGGCAAGCCGCTGAAGGTACCCGGCATCTTCATGCTCAACATCGCCCCGTTCTTCATGGGCGAAAAGGTGCGCATCCCGGTTCGACTGCGCTACCGGCCGTCGGGCGGCAAGGTGATCTGGTTCTATCAGATCTACCGGCCCGACCAGTTCATCACTCAGCACGTTCGCGACGTGCTCGGGGAGACGCGCCGGCAGACTAACCTGCCGACCTTCGAAGGCACGCCGGAGATGGCGGCGTGAAGACGCAAACGATCATCCTTGCGCGGGAGGCATTGCTTCCCGCGCTCGCGCTCGTCACCAAGGCTGTCGAGCGGCGCAGCACCATCCCCGTTCTGCAGAACCTTCTGCTCGCCGTCGACGCCGCGGCGGGCATGCTGACGCTGACCGGCACCGATCTCGATTGCGAGCTGCGCACGTCCATTCCCTGCCAGGCGGGCAAGGATGACGCCTTCACCCTGCCGGCGACGCTGCTGCATGACGCCGTGCGCAAGATGCCGGACGGCGCAGAGATCGCGATCGCGGCCGAGAAGGACTTCGCGACGCTGACGGCCGGCCGCGCGCGCTTCAAGATACAGGTCCTGCCGGCGGCGGACTTTCCGGCGATCAACACCGGCGACTTCAGCCACACTTTCCCGCTCGACACGGGCACGCTCCAGCGCATGCTGGCGATGGTGACGTTCGCCATCTCGTCGGAAGAGACGCGTTACTATCTCAACGGCATCCACTGGCACGCGGCCGAGGATGCCTTCAACGCCGTCGCCACCGATGGTCATCGCCTGGCCAAGTTCTGCACGGCGCTGCCGGAGGGTGCTGCCGGCATGCCCGCCATCATCGTGCCGAAGAAGACGGCCGGCCTGATCAAGCAGATCCTGGGCGACAAGGTGGTCACCGTCACGATCTCGGTCTCGGATTCGAAAATACGCATCGAGGCCGGCAACGTCACGCTGCTGTCGAAGCTGATCGACGGCACCTTCCCCGACTACCGGCGCGTCATCCCGTCCGGCAACCAGAACCGCTTCACGGTGGACAAGGAGACGCTGGCCAAGGCGGTCGACCGCGTCACCACGGTCTCAAGCGAGCGCGGCAGCGCGGTGAAGTTCGCCTTCGAACCCGGCGGCAACCTCGTGCTGACCACGAACAATCCCGATGCCGGCAGCGCCGATGACGAGGTGACGATCGACGACAGCCAGGGCGACGCGGTCGAGATCGGCTTCAACGGCAAATACTGCCTTGATTTGTTCAACGCCGTCGAAGGCAAGCGCCTGGTCTTCAGCCTCGGCGACCCCGGTTCGCCGACGCTGATCGAGCCGGAGGACGCCGACAAAAACGGCCTGAAGCCGCTCTTTGTCCTGATGCCAATGAGGGTGCCGTGATGGCCGACGTTGTTGACACCGTCGTCGCAGCCGTTCGCGCCGACCTGCTCCGCCGCTCCGAGCTTGGCATCGCCAAGTATGGGTTCACCCTCGATCGCAAGGACCTTAACCTGCGCGATTGGCTGCAGCATGCCTACGAAGAGACGCTCGACCAGGCCAACTATCTGAAGCGAGCGATCATCGAAATCGAGCATCGTGCCGATGGCGGCGCCGGCATAGTCATGAAACACACAACCATTGCTGGGTGCGGCAATGGCTGACCATTCCTCGATCGAGTGGACCGACGCGACCTGGAACCCGATCACCGGCTGTTCCGTCGTGTCGCCCGGCTGCACCAACTGCTACGCCATGAAACTTGCCGGCACGCGGCTGAAGCACATCGACAGCCGCAAGGGCCTGACGCGCGACACCAAGGCCGGCCCGGTCTGGACCGGCGAGGTTAGGCTCAACCGGCAATGGCTCCATCAGCCCTTCGACTGGAGGAAGCCGCGCCGCATCTTCGTCTGCGCCCACGGCGACCTGTTCGCCGAGAACGTGCCGGACGAGTGGATCCTCGACGTCTTCACCGTCATGGCGGCAGCGCGCCATCACACCTACCAGGTGCTGACCAAGCGCGCCGACCGTATGCGCGAATTCCTGTCGCGGCGCGATCTCCTCGAGGACATCTACGCCAACTGGTATAATTTCACCGGCCAGGCGCGCGAGGTCTTTTCATGGCCGCTGCACAACGTTTGGTGCGGCGTCTCGGCCGAGGATCAGAAGCGTGCCGACGAGCGCGTGCCGGACCTTTTGGCGACACCGGCCAAGATCCGCTTTGTCTCAGCCGAGCCGCTGCTTGGGCCGCTTGACCTGGTCTGGGCTTTATCGAGGAACCGTCTCGACATTGCGGCCGGCTTCATGTCGCGCGGCCGATTCTCTCCTGGCCTAGAAGCGTTGAAGCCGCTCGATCAAATCATCGTCGGCGGTGAGAGCGGCAGGGGTGCACGGCCGATGCATCCTGATTGGCCGCGCTGGTTACGTGAGCAATGCGCGGCCAACGGAACAGCCTTCTTCTTCAAGCAGTGGGGCGCCTGGTCCGAATTCTATGACCGGGATCGCGAGGATCCCGACTGGCGCAAAGTCCCCACGGTGGATGGTCAGATGGGCCCCGGTGCAACGCGCTTTCACAACTTTGCCGGCGGCTGCGGCTTCCACGGAGATCGCGTCGTCGCCATGCGCAATGTTGGCAAGAAGACCGCCGGTCGACTGCTCGATGGCGTTGAACACTCAGAACTCCCAAAGGTACCGGCATGAAAGCGCTGACCATCTGGCAGCCTTGGGCGACGCTGATCATCGCCGGCGCCAAGCCCTACGAGTTTCGCAGCTGGCCGGCGCCTGTCGCGTTGCGCGGCCAGAGAATCGCCATTCACGCCGGCGCCCGGCCGGTCAGGAAGGCCGAGCTTGCCGACCTGATCATCCGCCTGCGCTCGCCCGAGGCCTGGTCGACGGCCCTGAAGCCGGAAGCTCTGGCCATGCTCGAGCGCTGGCATTCCAATCCGGCCGCCCTGCCGCTCGCCTCGATCCTTGGCACGGCCGTGCTCGGCCAGCCGAAGCGCGCCTTCGACATCGTCTCGGAATTCGGCGCCAGGCTCAACGACAGTGACCGCGACCAGCATTCGAACTGGGCATGGCCGCTCACCGAGATCGAGCCTCTGAAGCCGATCCAGCCAATCAAGGGCTTGCAAGGCTTCTGGAACTGGAGGCCGGCTTGACCTCCCTGCCCTACATGTTCCGCTGGGCCCGCCACGGCCGCAAGGGCGAGCGCTGCGCTGTCACGGCACGCAGCCGTGCCGGAACCGCCTCATTCGCCCTGGCGGGCTTCGGGCGGCCCGCTATGGCCCGTTTCAACTCCATCCGGGTCGAGTTCGCCGACAGATTCGTGATGGTCACCAGCGGCAACGCCATCCGCAAGGCGAAGCCGTGAAGCACGACACGTCACCAATAACGGCCACGGTGCCCCGGATGGCCATGTCGCTGGCCAAGGTGGCGATCGCGCTCGATGTCAGCCCGAACAGCGTGCTGCAGATGGTCGAGGAAGGCCTGTTGCCGCGCCCCCGTGTCTGGCGGCGCCGGAAACTGTGGCGCCTGGCCGAGATTGACGCGGCCCTCGCCGAATGGCCTACTGACGGCGACGAGGAAGGGGAAGTCGGCGAACCAGGACGGTGGGATGCTGACTGATGTCGGATTTGGCCACCATCGATCTGCCTTACATCGAGAAGAATAAGTCGCGCCATGGCAGCATGCGCTACTACTTCCGCTTCGAGGGTGTGCGCATTTGTCGCTTGCCCAAGGATCCCGACAGTGAAGCCTTCTCGACCGCCTACTGGTTGGCTCGCAACCAAGTCGAGAATGGCGCAGCGCCGGCGCCGGTCCGGAAGGCCCTGCCTGGCCAACCGCTGCCGAATACCTTCCGCTGGCTCTGCATGCTCTACATGCGCTCCGATGCTTTCCTGAAGCTCGACAAGACCACGCAAGGCAAGCGTCGCCAGATCATCGACGCCATGTGGCTCGAGCCGGTGAAGAAGGATGGCACCGACATCTTCGCCGACATGCCCATCAAGCTGCTGACCATCGACAACATCACGAAGCTGCGCGACCGCAAGGCCGAAACGCCATTCGCCGCCGACGAGCGGTTGAAGATCCTGCGCCAGGTGTTCGACACGACACGGCCCGGCCGCGACGGCAAGCCCGAGCACATCATGAAGGTGAACACCGCCAAGTTTGTGCGTTCCTACCGCATGAAGACGGAAGGCCACCACACCATCACGGGCGCCGAGATCCGGCAATATTTCGAGCATCACGGCGTCGCTTCGAAGGCGGTGCTTGGGCTGGCTCTGCTGATGTATGTCGGCTTCCGTGTGTCGGACCTTCAGGCGATCGGCCCCCGGCACCGCCGCGGCGACTTGTTCATGTTCCGGGTTTTCAAGGGCCGCAACCGCAATCCGAAGACGCTGGAAGTGCCCATACACCCGATTCTGGGGCACATCCTGTCGCTGCACAAAGTCGCCGGCCTCTACTACCTGATGACCGAATACGGTGAGCCCTACTCGATCAAGGGCCTGTCGCAGCGCGTGTCGGAATGGTTCAGCCAGGCCGGGCTACCGCATTGCACCGCGCACTCGGTGCGCAAGGGTCTGGCCACAAATATCGCCGACAACGAGGCGACTGATTCGATGCTGGACGGTCTGTTCGCTTGGTCCGACGGAAAAACGTCGAAGATTTACACTGCCCGAAAGAATCAATCCCGCCTTGCCAGGCAGGCCGTGCAACGAATTGACTGGGGGGATTTCGGGAACTTATTGCCACACCTTGGCGGTGAGGGTTCGGTTCCGGCTGCCACACCGACCGAATTTATCGAACAAAATCATTCATCAAGCGCACAGCGCGCTTGAGAATGGAGGCCTCGCCCGGAATCGAACCGGGGTGCAAGGATTTGCAGTCCTCTGCGTAACCACTCCGCCACGAGGCCTCGTTACTCCCGGCGTTCCACCCGGTTCCAATAGGTTGCGGCGAAAAAGCCGTCAAGCGGCGACAATGCATTCGCGACGGTTTCGCCTGCGCCAGTCCTCGCACCCCGCCCTAAATGCGAGACGGGGCGGTTCGAGCTGCGTTAGCAAGCCGTTAAGCATGGCGGAGGATCGGGAGAAACTCCGCGCACCGGGCTGCGTTGAGGCCGAGGAGGACTGCGCCATGCAGCTGGCCAAACCGGACGAGTCGACCAACAACGCGGACAGCTCGCCGCTGCTGGGGTGCGAGGAGCTGGTGCGCTACGCCATGGATTGCCTCAAGATAGAAGGCACCGGCCGGCTTTCACCGCGCGACCGCGCGCGCCTTGCCTCGGCTTCCGCCGTCCTGAAGGAAATCAGCGAGGATCTGAGAGCAGGCCAGCAGGACGCCCCGGAGGAGGCGAGCACTGGAACGCAGGATAGCGCTGCGATTTGATTCGGGCCCCAAAGGCCGCCGCGACGAAGCCGGGCAAGGTCCCCGGCGTGGCCGATCAATCCGGCCGGCGCCGCCGTTCCCACCAGACGACGAACCGGCGCCGATGGCGGCGCACCATGGCGAATTCGTAGGAGAGCACCAAAAGTCCGAGCGGCACCATCCAGAAACCGAGAATCGGCAAGAACCCCAGAATGCCGCCAATCGTCAAAAGCACGCCGATTGCAATCCTGAGGCCGCGCGAACGCGGCATGGTGAACTTGCGCCCGAAGACCGATATCTTTCGCGCCGGTGCCTGGTTTTCTTCTGCTGCCGTCATCTCGAATGGCTGGTCCGTCTGGTGGTTTGAGGATGTCACTTGACGAAAGCCGCGACCGCGCATTCGGTTCCGCGCCCTCGCAAGACGGCTAATATGAGGACGAACGCCGCCGATTGCGAGAAACGCCTGAGCGAAAAAGTCTCGGAAAAATGCGAAATGGTTCTTTGCAAAGCCGAAAAGGGTTTGCTATAGGCTGCGCCACTCGCATGAGAGCCTCTGTTCCCCGGTAGCTCAGTGGTAGAGCAACCGGCTGTTAACCGGTTGGTCGCTGGTTCGAATCCGGCCCGGGGAGCCACTTAATCCAGAAATGTCTTTAAACCCAAGCACTGCAAGGGTTTCCGCCTCCCAGAGGTACACTGCGGGGTACACTGGGCTATGACGATCGGCGTGAACCACATTCAGAAGCGCGGCAAGGCCGGATGGGGCTACAGGCGCAAAATCCCTGGAGAACTTTGGACCATTTTGGGCACGCGAGAACACCTCGTGCCCGCTTGGTGCCACTTACCAGGAGGCGCTAAAGAAATACCCTGCGGTTCATGCAGAGGCCGAGAAGTTTTTTGTCCGACGCGGTCAAGCGCGCCAACTGCCCCGACAGCGTGGGATCAGTTCCGCGACGAAATAGCCGCTGCTGGCAAAATGGGATTTGGCGAGGTCATCGAAGCGGCGCGATCCTATGGCGAATTCGGCGTGGCCTGAAGATCACGTCGCCTTCCACGCAGCGGCTCGATATGCCGATCCGTTCCGCTCAATGTCGTCGAGCAAGCCGTCTCTCGAAGAAACCAAAGCCGATAGTGATCAATGCCGCCAGCAGGAAATATCCTAGCGCGGCGGCGAACAGAGGCTCGTAGACCCGAAATGTCTGCGCGCGAACGAGGTTCGCCGCACCCATGAGTTCGAACACCGTGATCGTCGACGCCAGTGCGGTCCCCTTCAAAAGCAGGATATTCTGGCCGCCGATCGCCGGCAAAGCCAACCTGAAAGCCTGCGGGAGAAGGACGGAAATCATGATCCGTGTTTTCGACAGGCCAAGCGATTGGCCGGCCTCACGCTGCCCTTCTGGAATGGCCTGTATCGCCCCTCTCCAAATCTCGCCACAGTAGGCCGCGGTGTTCAGGGAAAGGGTAAAAAACGCATAGAAGTCCGCGCCTCGCAAAATGGGCCAGAGCGGGCTGTAGCGGATCGAGGGGATCCCCGAGAGAATTTGGCCGATACCGAAGTAGCAGAGGTAAAGCTGGACCAGGAGCGGGGTCCCCCGGAACGCGAGGATAAACGCAACCGCTGGATATCGCAGCCATTTGCTGTTGGATAGCCGGGCCAGTGCAACCGGGATGGCAAGCAAATTGCCGACCACCGCACAGCCGAGGAACAGGATTATGGTGACCTGGACGCCGGCCAGAAGCTGATTGGCAAGGTAGGCTCCAAACTCAGTCACGCTAGCCCCGCCTCCCGCCACGGACGGTGGCTGTTTCGAGGGCATGGAAAAGCATCGCCGATATGCCGGACATGGCGAGGAACACGAACGCGATCGCGCAATAGAACATGAAGTAATCGCGCGTCGCGCCGGCAGCCATCTTGCCGGCGAGAACGAGCTCGGTAAAACCGATCAGGCTGACCAGTGAGCTTTCCTTCAAAACGACCAGCCACAAATTGCCAAGCCCCGGCAAGGCCAGGGGGACCATTTGCGGCACGGTGACCAGGAAGAAGGTCTGGCGCCGTGTCAGACCGAGTGCATGGGCTGCCTCGACCTGACCTCGCGGGATGGCCACGATCGCGCCGCGCAGGACCTCCGTGCTGTAGCCGCCTTGAACGATCCCAAGCGACAGGGTCGCGGCGACAAACCCATTGACCTGGAATTCGGAAGTCAGTCCCGCCAGGCTCACGGCCCAGCGCAACGCGTCCGTCGCGGTATAGTAGACGAGGAATATGATGAGAATGTCCGGTACGGACCGGATGATTGTCGTATAGGCAACGGCTGCGGAGACCGCCACGCGGTTCTTCGAGATCTTGGCCACCGCACCCATGAGGCCGAGGGTCAGGCCCACGAGATAGGCGCTGATCGAAATTCCAAGGCTCAGGCAAGCGCCAAGAAGCAATTCGTCGCCCCAGCCCTTGTCCCCGAAGCTGAGCAGGGTTGCCCAAGACACGGTCGAGTTCATACAGCGCGTTCCAGTTCAATGAAGATGGCGACGGCCGCCCCGGGCCGGCCGTCCCCTGGGCCTGAACCAGATGATCAATCGCCGTAAATGTTGAAATCGAAATAGCGCTTGGTGATCGTCTCGTACTCGCCGCTGGCGCGCACCGCCTTGAGTGCTGCATTGAGGCGGTCCCTCAGAGCGGTGTCCTCCTTGCGCAGGCCGCCGCCGTCGCCGTATCCAAACATTTTCTCATGCGGCAGCGTCACCTTGATTTCATAAGCTTGGCCCTCCGGCTTCTTCAAGAAATCCTGGATCTGGATGCCTGCCGCAGCCATGAGATCCACGCGTCCGGCCTGGATGTCCGCGATTTCGTCATCGAGTGTTGGATAGATCTTCACTTCGGCAATGCCGTTGAACTTATCCTGCATGTAGGTCGCCTGCAGGCTGGCACTCTGTGCCGCGACCGCAATCCCCTTGAATGTCTCCGGCTTGGTCACGTCGAACTGCCGCGTATCCGCCTTGGCGCCGACAAGCACGTTGGGCGAATAGTAGTACTTGTCGGTGAAATCGATCACCTCCTTGCGCTTGTCCGTGATCGACATCGAGCTCCAGATGACGTCGAACTTCTTGGCCAACAGCGCGGGAATGATGCCGTCCCAGGCGATATCGACGATCTCACATTTCGCCTTCATCTCTTTGCAAACGGCATTCATCAGGTCGATTTCCCAGCCCTGCCAGGTGCCGCTGGCATCCTTGACGGAGAAAGGCGGGTATGGCTCCGCGGCGACACCGAAACGGATGACATCGTCGGCCGCCGACGATGAATTGGCGGCGCCAAATACCGCCACGATCAGTGACAAGGCGAGTGCAAGCTTTTTCATGATTGTTCCCCTTTTTGTTTATGTGGATTTGTATCTTCCGCAATGATGATGCTGGTAGCCGGGCATCTGCCGATCTTTCGACGTCGGCCCGTGGCCAGCCGGCAGCATCGAGCATCGTGGACTGGTTCGGATGTCGGCGATGCGAACTTGGCCATTCGGCTCGGTCGACCTTCTTTCAGGGCGGTGTTTGAAAACGCTAACAGTTCAAATGATCTCGATCTAATGCCCCCTGCCGTGCGGTTCATCACCAATAGTTATGACGATAGCCCCTTCGAGTGACGCAGTCCGGCGACCGGCAAACGATCGGCGCTCATTGATCGGCGCGTGCGAGGACAGGGCTGAATTGAACGGTTCACGACGCCGCCATTGATCGCGCCTATGAGCTTTCAGCGATAGTCCCGCGCCCACGGGAATAAGCTCGCGACTGTCCACCAAATTTCTGATGTGGCATCGTCGGCTGGTTCCGGGATGGCCGGCCGCAATGCGGTCGGTCCGGTGCGTTCGCTCTAAGGTCGTCATATGAATAGCAGCCCTTGCCGGTCCATCGAGGAGATGAGCGAAAAGATCGCTGCCGGCCTGTCGCCCGTGGAAATCATGGAGGGTTGCCTCGATCGCATCCAGGAACTGAATGAACACATCAAGGCGATGATTTTCGTGGCCGAAGCTGATGCCCTGGACGCCGCGCTTCAGGCCACACGCGAAATCAGATCCGGTCACAGGCGCGGCCCGCTGCATGGCGTGCCGATCGCGGTCAAAGACGTTATCGACGTCAAGGATTGGCCGACAACGGCTGGCTCCCGGTTGTTTCGGGATCACGTCGCGACGGAAACGGCAACATGCATTGCCAATCTTCAGGCGGCCGGCGCCATCATCATCGGCAAGACGAACCTGCACGAACTGTGCGTCGGCGGCCACGACAATCCTTGGCACGGCAAGGTCGCCAACCCGCTTGATCCGGACCGTGGGACAGGTGGCACGAGCAGCGGGTCGGCCGCAGCGGTCGCGGCCGGTTTTTGCCTGGCAGCGGTTGGCACGGACAGCGGCGGGTCAAACCGATCCCCGGCTGCTGCAACCGGCTTGTTCGGTTACAAGCCGACGAATGATCTGATCGCTGTGCAGGGCGTCATGAGCATAGCGCCTTCGCTGGACTGCGTCGGCGTTCTTGCACGCTCGGTCAGGGACGTTCGCCTGATGACCGAGGCGCTTGCCGGAAAACGGCTCGCCCCGTCGGCAAGCGGGGGCAGCAAAACGACAACGGGCATCACGATCGGCATCTGCCCCGAACTGCTTGGCGCTCACGTCGACACGTCAGTCGATATCGCGTTGGCTACCATGCTCGATCGTCCTGAAGTGCGCACGGTCGAGATCACCTTCGACGACAGGGAGGCGTTCGTTGCCGCGGGACTGACAATCCTCCAATGTGAGTTCGCGCGAATCTACCGCAATGCAATCGAGCAGAAGCCGGACATGGTCGGCGACGCGGTTCACTCATTCCTGCAGGGCGGCATTCGCATCCATGCCGGCGCCTATGATAGCGCCATCGAAATCCGTAACGGCGTGCGAGGCCGGTTTCTGGAGAAAATCGCGGGCCTGGACGCTTTTGCCATTCCTACGGCGCCTGGATCGGCGCCGCGGCTTTCCGACGAACTTACCGAGGTGAATGGGGAAATGGTGCCGTGGGGACTGGCCGGCGGCCGCTTCCGCCGCTGGGCAAATATGCTTGGCATGCCGGCGTTGGCTATTCCTTTGCCGGTTCCTGACGGGCTTCCGGTGTCGGTGCAACTGGCCGCAGGTCCGGGTCAGGACGCCGGTTTGCTCGATCTCGCCGAAATGTTGACAAGCAACTGAAATCAGTTCCGCCAAATCGCTGAAAGTTCATAACCTCCAGGAATAAACTTCCTTCGCGCGCCTCTTGGAACATCCGACCCTTCCCATTAATCTTGGCGTTCGCAGCTCGCTGTTTCGGCACAGCGATCCAGCTGCCTGGCAAGGTAAGCGGGCATGAAATTTGGCGAAAAGGACACCGTCACGAAGGAGGCAGAGTTTACGCCTCGCGAGATCGAGGTCTTCGCTTCGGTCATGCTGCATGGAACAACCACCAAGGCGGCCGACGCACTTGACATCACGCAGCCGGCTGTCAGCAAGATGCTCCAGCAACTCAGCGAGAAGGCGGATTTCCAGCTGTTCAGGAAAAGCCGGCAGCGGCTGATCCCCACTCCTGAAGCGCACATGCTCTATGCCGAGGTGAAGCGCGTTTTCGAGTCCGCGCGCGGCATCTCGCGCGCCGCGAGGGAGATACGCGAGCTACGAAGTGGCAGGTTGAATATCTGCGCGCTCCCGGCCTTCGGGTCCACGCTGCTGCCATCCATCATCACGAGCTTCTCAAAACAGCATCCATCCGTGTCGATTTCCCTGGATATCCGCAGCTCCGCCACGGTGGTGCAGCGGGCGAGCCGCAATCAGCTCGACATCGGAATAGGCGTAACGGCATCGGACGAGAATTCTTCAATCGTCAGGCGAGCGCTGACAGCGACCCCACCGGTTTGCGTCATGCCGGCGGGTCACCGTCTGGCCGAGCTCGACGTGGTGCAGGCAGAAGATCTCGACGGTCTCGACTTCATCTCGATGGGCTCCGCTGATCCGATGCGGCAGCAGCTCGATGCCTTGTACGAAGAACGCGGAGTGGGACGTCTGTTGAAGATAGAGGCCAGTCTGTCCAGTGCGTGCATCGCCCTTGTCGCGTCCGGGGCGGGCGTGAGCGTCGTCGACAGGCTTTCGGCGTGGCTGGCACGCGACCTGCCGATCGAGATCAGGGATTTCCGGCCACGTCTCGATCTGAACCTCAGCGTCTACCGGCCTTGGGGTGTCATTGCATCGACGGCGGCGGACGCCTTCACCGAGCATCTTATCCAGACGACGCGAAGCTTTATGAACGGCGTAGAGGCAGGAATCACCGCCCTGGGTCCTCGCCGCCAGGCCGACAGAACTGTTTTCATTCACCGCTGAAAGCCTCTAGCGGAGCGGCAGGCATTCGAACAGGCGGCCGATATCGGCTTCGTCATTGTAGACATGCGGCGACACGCGCATCTTCGTGCCGCGCAGCGTGACGTGCACGTCAGCCCGCTTCAGCTCTTGTGCCGCATTCGGCGCGAGACGGCCCCCTATGTCGAGGATCGCGATATGGGGCGTTGGGTGTCGCGGACGCGCGACCGGCAGCCCTCTGCTTTCCGCCTGCGCCCAGACAAGCTCATTAAGGTGACGCAGGCGCTCAAACACGCGCCCGACGGTCCAACCGCGGATGAGCTTCATTGCGGCGATTGCGATAGGCAGGACCGCGAAATCGGAGCGTTCCCCCATGTCGAACCGCCGCGCGCCGGGAAGAAACTCGGCCACGGCCACCTTGTAGAAGTCCGATTTGTCCCCGCCCATCCGGTTCCATGAATGATGCTCCAGAGTGCGCCCCTCTGTGTGCCAACGCCGGTCGGCGTAAAGGAATGCGAGGCGATATGGCCCCAGAAGGAACTTGTAGGTGGCAAAGACGAGAAAGTCCGGTCGGACGCGCCGGACATCGAAGGGTATCGCGCCAACCCACTGGGTTCCGTCAACGACAAGACTGGCGCCCGCTGCCCGTGTGGCGGCGGCCACCGCCTCCAGGTCGATCGCCACGCCCTCGAACCAATGCACCAGCGTCCCCGCAACGACCGCGATGGGACGGCTCGAGTCTTGGATTGCCGATACGATCGCGCTGGTCCAGTCGCCGTCGGCTGGTTGCGGGACGATATCAACGCAGGCGCCGGCGCGTTGCGCGAGGTCATACCAGACATATCTGTGCGAGGTGTGTTCGTTCTCCATCAGAAGGATGGCCGAACCTGCCGCAACCAAAACGTTGGCGGCTGCGATAGCCATGCCATAGCTGGTGGCGGCCACAATGGCGATCTCATCGGCATCGGCGCCCACCATTGATGCGGCGAGCTGCCGAGCCTCTTCCACCTCGTCGTAATAGGAGGCGATGGTCATTTTCCAGGGTTCGGCTTTCACCCTGACGCCGGCCTCGCCGGCCGCGACGGCGGCGGTCGGGATCGGAGACATGTATGCGACATCCAGATAAGCTGTCTCGCGGGGAATGGAGAAGAGATCTCGTTGGCAGCTCAGCATGGCATCACAACCTGAAATCAATTGAGGTGCCGAGTCCGGCGTTGCGGGCGGAGATATAGACAAGATTGGCAAGCTCGATGTCTTGCGCGGGAACGCCGAGAGACCGGAAAAGCGTGATCTGATCGTCGCCAGTGCGGCCGGGTTTCGCACCTGCCAGCACGTCGCCGACCTCGCCACGGATATGATCGACGCCGATCACGCCGGTTTCAATCGCCTCGATCAGTTCTCCCGCGGCCGTCAGCGCCATAGGCAGGTAGTCGACCCAGATCTGCGCTCTGCGCACACAGTCGAGGTCGAGCTCGCGGCATGAAGCGACGCTCGCCCCGACCGCATTGATATGGACACCAGGCGGAAGCCATTCGCCGCACAGCACCGGCTTTTCGGAAGATGTCGTGGTGCAGATGATGTCGGCCTCGCGAACGGCCTCGCCAGGGTCGCGATGTGCCTTCGCCTGGAATCCGGCGGCTGACTGCTCCTCGGCGAAGTGCTGCGCCTTTGCAAAGTCGCGACCCCAAACATGGATCGCATGGATCGGCCGGACGTCCGCAATAGCCGCGACATGCCGGCGCGCTTGCTCGCCATATCCGAACAGTGTCAGCGAGGTGCTGTCTTCGCGCGAAAGTGCCCTCGTCGCGACAGCACTGGCCGCCGCGGTCCGCCAAGCCGTAAGCTCTCCCCCGTCGATCAAGGCTACAGGCCGTCCATGATCCTTGTCGAACAGGAAGACACCGCCGCGATGAGACGCGAACCCATGCGCGAAATTGTCAGGAAACACGGAAAGCACCTTCGCCCCGAACAGCGGCCGGTCATCCAGCGCAGCATACATAAGCGACAGACAACTCCCGGCCGCACCCGGCAGCTCAAGTGTGCGCCTGATCTGCTGGCGCGCCATGCCGCTCGATGTTTTGCGCAGTGCGGCCTCGGTCGCTTCAAGAGCCAGGGATAGGCTCAAAATGTCCCGGATCGCGTTCTTGTCGATCAGGAGGAATTCCGGCTCGCCACTCACCGTGCAGTCTCTTCCATTCCGCGATCCCCGATGCGCCGATAAGCGTAGCATTGCTCTCGCAAACGGTTGCGCCCGAATTTGATAACTTCGCACGAGAAGTTGCCCGTGCGGGCTAATGGGCCGACCTGGGCAGCCGCAGATGGCTGGGACATTGGTTCATAACTTTTGGCCATGAACGGCAGCGACCAGTTCAATTGACCGCAGTTGGCACCCATTGCAATGTTTTCAGGCAACCGAGGATGTTGTGCGGGGTTGCAAACACATCGCAGGCGCCGATCGAATTAAGAAGAGCGGCGTCAGCAGTACTGTCAAGAACTCCAGCAACATCTCTCAACGATATAGCGGCATTTGCATCGATTCGTCTTTCAGAGATTACTCGTATCGGATGACGTCATTAGCCCGGGAATTTTTGGAGGTCATTTTTATGCGTGTCGTGGTCATTGGTTCCGGTATCGTCGGCAGTTCCGCCGCCTATGAATGCGCCAAGGCGGGAGCAAGCGTCGTCGTGCTGGAGGCCGGACGGATAGCAGGCGGCACGTCGGCGGTAAGCTTTGCCTGGACAAATGCGACGACCAAGCAGCCCCGGCCGTATTTCGATCTGAACGTCTCGGGAATGCGCGCCCATCTTGAACTCAAGCGCGACTTCGGCGTCGCTCCCTGGTTCACCCAGACCGGCAGTTTCGATTGGCGAACAGTGCCGGAGTCGATGGACGATTATTTCGAGAACTTCAGGCAGATGAAGGAATGGGGCTACGGCGTCGAGTGGATCGACAAGAAGCGCGTCGCCGAGATGGAGCCCGATATCGATGCCTCCGCCTTCGGCGATTGTCCAATCTCCTACTATCCGGAAGAGGGCTGGGTCGATCCGGTGCTCTACTCGGCCTGGCTTTTGCGGGCGGCGAAGGAGCGCTGGGGAGCACAGGTCAAACTCGGTTCACGCGTGACCGAGATCGAGACCGAAAGCGGGCGCGTACGGGCAGTTCGGACGGCGAACGGAGGCCGACACGCTGCGGATGCCGTCGTGAGCTGCACCGGCGGCTGGTCTAGTGAGAGGCTCGGCGATGCCCAGGGTATTCCACTTTCCTCGACCATAGGCGTGCTCGCCTTCACCCCGCCGGTGGCGTTGACGCTCCGAAGCCAGCTGCATGCCGACGATCTGGATATCCGTCCCGACGGAGCGGGGCGCATCATGATCCATAAGGTCTCGGTAGACATGACCCTGGAGAAGCCGGAGGTGCTCAGCCCTGCCGGGAACGAGGCGGCGACGCTCCTGGATGCGGCGACCAAGGTCCTGCCTTCGCTCCGCGACGCAGGTGTGGAAGCCATTCGCACGACGGTCCGGCCGTTCCCGGAGGACGGCTACACCTGTGCCGGCGCCATGCCGGATATCGTCGGCCACTACATGGCCGTAACGCACAGTGGTGTGACCATCGGCCCGCAATTGGGCAAGGTGGTCGCCGACGAAGTCGTGCGCGGCAAAATCCATGACGAAATGGAAACGTTTCGTCCGCAACGCTTCTTCCAGGCCCACGCCCAGCGCTCCGCTGTCGCGCACGTCTGATCCCGCTCAGCAGACCGCTGGATTGCGTACGGCGGCCTGCTTTTGACCAACGCAACCAGGGGCCTCCGCCATGGGGAACATCGAACGATTCGACAAGAACGAACGGCTTAGCCGTATCGTCGTTCACAACGGCACGGCCTATCTCTCGGGCTTGACGGCCGATGACAAGAAAACCGGCACGTCTGACCAGACGAAGGAGATATTGGAAAAGGCGGATCGCCTTCTGGCGAGCGTCGGTTCGGATAGATCGAAGCTGCTGGTCGCGCAGATCTGGTTGAGGGATGTCGAAGACTTCGACGCGATGAACAAGGCTTGGGTCACATGGCTCGACGGCGTGGAGCCCCCGGCACGCGCCACGGTCGGGGCGAGCTTCGCCTTGCCCGAGATCCGTGTCGAGATCCAGCTTACCGCAGCGATTTGACACGTCGCCCGCCACGTCCAGGCCAGCGAGTCCAATCAGATTCGTCAGGGACATGCTTGCGCACCGGCCTTCGCGGCGCGATAGATGCGGCGGTTTGGGGAGGAATCATGCGAAAAGTCCTGGCATCGGCATTGCTGCTGGCGGCTGCGGCGTTCGCGACCGGCGCTCATGCGCTGGACAGCAGCGGCACACCCGTCGTCGTGACACCCCTCGCCTCGCGCACGACCACCGCTTCCGGCCAGCCGATCACGCTGCCGCAGAAGAACGTGCAGGTGCTGGTGTCGACCTACGACATAGCGCCGGGCGCGACCTTGCCGGTGCACAAGCATCCGTTCCCGCGCTACGCCTATGTCGAGGCCGGCACGTTGAAGGTCACCAATGTCGAGACCGGCAACAGCAACACCTACAAGACTGGCGATTTCATCATCGAGATGATCGGGCAGTGGCATCAGGCCACCAATATCGGTGAAGGCCCGGTCAAGCTGCTGGTGATCGACCAGGTCGAGGAAGGCACCAAGAACACGGTTTTGCGCCAGTAAGCCACCGCTGCTCCGGCTCCTCGAACTGTCTCGCCACGGGAGCGCGCCGCGTTAAGCGTTGGCCCAGCTCTTCACATCCGGTTCCGCACGACCGGGCTGACGATGCTACGCCGGTTGCCCGCCTTACCGGCGGAACCGGATTCCCCCCGTTGGGTTTTTCGCGAAATCCCTTTGCTTGGTGAATGCCTTTTCCTGGAGCAAACTCCCTGCCGGGGCTCAAGGAGCAGAAATGAGAGCACGAACAGCGACGGTCGGCGATCTGGAAGACGTGTTTCGCCATTTGTCCAAGCGGATGTCCGACGAATACATCGCCGCGGGCAAGGACAGCAAGGTCGCCTACGACAATCTGATGATGAACCTGAAGGAGGGCCGCGCCCATGCCCTTGTCGACAGCGACGGGACCGTAGCAATCGTCGCCTGGCACGAGCATGGCGACGCCGCGGACACGCTGTTCGCGGCGCGCGAGGGCTTTTTCAGGGCCGCGACCGTGCGTTTCTGCAGGCGGCATATCAGGCAGATCCAGGCGCTCGCCGGCAATCTCCCTATTCACTCCCGCAGTTGGCTCACGGGACCGGAAATCGCAAAATGGTTTCGCACCATCGGCTATGTCGAACGCGGCGAGGAAAATGGCGCCAAACTGTTCGAATTGCCGCCGGCCGCGACCCGGCCCGGCTAGGCAAGCAGGTTTGGTGCACCGCGAGTCCAGCCGCCATTGCACCGTGGCACGGCTCGCCTTCGCGCGGCCTTAGCCCCAGGCGCCGACCATTTGGCGTGTCGTGGCGTTCAGCCGGTTGAAGGCGTTGATCACGGCGATCTGGATGACGAGCCCGGCAAGCGCCTTTTCGTCATAGTGCCGGGCGGCCTCGTCCCATACCTCGTCCGTCACGGCATCCGTTCTGTCGGCCAGCCTTGTGCCGGCTTCGGCAAGGGCAAGCGCGGCGCGTTCGGCATCGGTGAAGTACGGCGTCTCCCGCCAGGCCGACAAGGCAAAGATGCGTTCGTCCTTCTCGCCAGCCTTCTTGAGTTCGCGCGCATGCATGTCGACGCAAACCGAGCAGCCATTGATCTGGCTGGCGCGCAGATGGACGAGCTTGCGCGTCACATAGGGCAAATCGGCCGCCTCGGTCGACTTGTCCAGCGCCAGCAGCGCCTGCAGGGCGCCGGGGATGAGCATCACGGGGTTCTTGAGCCTGGCTTCCATGGTCTTTCTCCGTTTGAAACCTTTGAACATGGCGCGGTTTGCCATGCCCGGAAGCGGCGCATCCGGGAGACTTGTTGTGGTTCGCCGGCCATGGCGACCGGTTGGTCGAGGAGAGTCGGCGCTCAGCCTTGCTTCGCAGCCACCTGCTCAAGTCGCTCAAGAATACGCGGCCAGCCGCTTCCCATGCCGACATATCCACGCTCGTCGGCCGGCCGGAACCCCGAGTGCTCCATCCGCACCCGGGTCGCCGCGCCCTCAGGCGTGAGCGACCAGGTCACCACGGTTTTCAGTCCGCTGTCGGATTCGCTTCCGTCGCCCCAGCTATAGGCAAGCAGGCGTGGCGCCTCGACTTTCAGCACGACGCAGTTCGTCACCCCGGACCAGCCCGGTACCGGTGAAGCGCGGAACGTGAAGCGATGCCCCTCTTGCGGCGCGAAGTCATTCTGCATGAGCCATTCTGCGACGAGTTCGGGCACTGTCAGCGCACGCCATATCTTCTCCGCCGAATGCGGAATCAGCCGTTCAACGACGATCGATTTGGTCTGTGTCATGCCGTGCTCCTCTTAGTCGTCGTCGAGCCACCGCTCGCGATCAATAACTCGATGGCTATGGGTTAACTCATAACCATGTAGTTATAAGACTGTCAAGCAGGGAAATGCCCCCTGGTCCAATGCGCCGTGCCGTTCCTGCTTTCGCGCCCGCCGCGCGGGTGCTACGGGCTTCTCACAACATCATGGACAGGATCACACCTTGACTGAAGAAGCCCGCCCGCCGCTGATCGAAATCTGTGTCGAGGGCATTGATGGCCTTCTGGCCGCACAGGCCGGCGGCGCCGACAGGGTCGAACTGTGCGCCAGCCTCGTCGAAGGCGGCATCACGCCGAGCTTGGGAACCGTGCGCGCCGCGCTCGACCAGGCGATTGTGCCGTTCCATGTCATGGTGCGGCCGCGTGGCGGCGATTTTCTCTACAGCGAAACCGAGTACCGTTCGATGCTGGCCGACGTAGCCGCCCTGCGCGACCTCGGCGTGCCCGGCGTGGTGTTCGGCTGCCTCACCGCCGAAGGCACCATCGATGAGCGCCGCATGAGCGAACTGACGGAGGCCGCCGGCGGCCTTAACGTCACGTGTCACCGCGCTTTCGACATGACGCGCGACCCGGCCGAGGCTTTGGAAGCGCTGATCCGTTGCAAGGTCGGCCGCGTGCTGACCAGCGGCCAACGCGACACGGCGATGGAGGGCCTGTCGCTGCTGGCGGACCTGGTGCGACAGGGGGGCGACCGCATCGTCATTCTCGGCTGCGGCGGGCTCGATCTCGGCAACATTGCCGAGGTGCGGCAAAGGACCGGACTGTCCGAAATGCATTTCGCCGTCCTTAAGGACGTGCCCAGCGCCATGCGCTACCGCAATCCCAAGGTCGGCATGGGTGGCTCCGATCTCGACCGCGAGTATCGCAATACGCTCACCGATACGCCGCTTGTGGCAGCGACGATCGCGGCGGCCAAGGCATGACCGCCCTCTCCCCGATCAGCCGTGTCAGGCAAAGCGACGAAGCGGCCATACTCGCGCTCAACAACGAGCATGCCGCCGAATTGTCGTGGCTTGAGCCCGAGCGCCTGTCTTTCCTGCTTGGCGAGGCGTTCTATGCGCGCCGCATCGGCGCGCTCGAAGCCTTCATCATGACCTTCGATCAAGGGGCTCGGTACGACAGTCCGAATTTTCTCTGGTTTCGCGAACGCTACGAGCGCTTCGTCTATGTCGATCGCGTCGTGGTGGCGGCGCAAGCTCGTGGCCGCGGCCATGCCCGCCTGCTCTACCAAGACCTGTTCGAGCACGCCACGCGCGCCGGCCATGCACTGGTCACATGCGAGGTCAATGCCGACCCGCCCAACCCGGCTTCGGACGCCTTCCATGCAGCGCTCGGCTTCACCGAGGTCGGCGACGCGGTGATCCATGGCGGCAAGAAGGCGGTGCGCTACTACGTCAGGCGGATCATCGCCTGAGCGCTGCTCCTTTCCAGGTCTCTGCCACTACTGGAACAACGCCGCTGCACTGACCAGCGTCGTCCAGAACCCCCACAACAGCGGGATGCCGACCAGCAGCCAGGCAAGGACCAATTTGACAGAATTGCTGTTGTCTTGCGCCATGATCACTCTCCTTACGCTGCAGCCGGTTCGGCCTTCATGTGGAACCGTGCATCCACCGGCCGCATCATCAGGTTGAGCAGGAAACCGACGACGAGCAGGCCGGCCATGATGTACATGGTGACCGTGTAGGCATCGGCCTTCGCTACTCCTGCATCGATCTGGTACTGCCTGATGTAGTTGACCAGGACCGGCCCCAGCACGCCCGCCACTGACCACGCCGTCAGCAGGCGGCCATGGATGGCACCGACATACCGCACGCCGAAGACATCGCGCAGATAGGCCGGAATGGTGGAAAAGCCGCCGCCATACATGCTCAAGATGACGCCATAGAACAGCACGAACAGGAACACGTTGCCCGACTGGCCCGTCCACGGCACCACTGCATAAAGGATCACGCCCAGCACGAAGAAGACCGCGTAGGTCGTCTTGCGGCCGATATAGTCGCTGGTCGACGCCCAGAAGAAGCGGCCGAGCATGTTGAAGATCGATAGCAGGCCGACGAAGCCGGCGGCGGCGGCCGGCGTGATGCGTCCCGGGAACATCTCCTGGCTCATGGCGGAGGCTTGGCCGAGGACGCCGATGCCGGCCGTCACGTTGAGGCACAGCACGCCCCACAACAGCCAGAACTGCGGTGTCTTCAACGCGTCGTCGAGATGGACGTTGGCGGTTGTCACCATCGTGTTTTGTGTCGTCGGCGGCGTCCAGCCGGCCGGACGCCAGCCATCGGGCGGCACCCTGACGATGACAGCGCCGATCAGCATGAAGATGAAGTAGACAATGCCCAGCACGATGAAGGTTTCGGCGACACCGATATGCTGCGGGGTCGAAAACAGCTTCAGCAGATAGACCGAAAGCGGCGAAGCGATGAAGGCTCCGCCGCCAAACCCCATGATCGCCATGCCGGTCGCCATGCCCGGCCGGTCGGGAAACCAGGTGATCAGCGTCTTGACCGGGGAGATGTAACCGAGCCCGAGGCCGATGCCGCCCAGGACGCCGTAGCCGAGATAGATGATCCACAGTTGATGCAAGGTGACGCCGAGCGCCGACACGATGAAACCGCCGCCGAAACAGCAGGCGGCCGCGACCATCGCCTTGCGCGGGCCGACGCGATCCAGCCAACCGCCGCCGAAGGCTGCCGCGAGGCCAAGAAACAGGATCGCGATCGAAAAAATCCAGCCGAGTCCGGTCAGCTTCCAGTCGTCGGGCGCCGAATCGGTGATACCGATCAGTTTCGACATCGGCAGGTTAAAGACGCTGAACGCGTAGGCCTGACCGATGCAAAGATGAATGCACAACGCCGCCGGCGGCACCATCCATCTGCTGAAACCGGGCTCGGCGATCGTGCGCGAGCGGTCGAGCCAGCCGCCGGCGTTTTCCCTGGTCGTTGCCATTCCATCCTCCCATGCAATGCTCCGATTCGAATAAACTAGGCGGAGCACGGGGCGGGACAACAAGGAATAGCTGCCATAATACCAATGTCTAAGGACATTGGGCTATCCGGCAAGCAGATCGCCAGGTCACCCCTGGCTATATTAGGACGAACTTACCAAACAAGCTGCCGGACAGGCGGCATCGAGCGAGGCTGACCTTGGCCGCTAGGCAACGCAAGGGAGGGACACTGCGGCGTCACTCACCAGTTGCGGTTCAGCCACTCACGCGACGGCCGCTCGATGACATAATAGCTGCAGAGCGCGCAGGCAAAGACCCCAGCCAGCATCAGCCATGGGTCGCTGCCTCGCTCATAGACGAATTTGTAGAATGGCTGCTGCCACAGATAGAGCGAATAGGACCATAGACCCAACGTCGCCATAGGCCAGGACGACAGCAGTCCAGAAAACAATCTCGTGCTGAAATCGAGAGCGTTGACGGCAAGCGCCAGGAGCGGCACGGCGACCAGATAGTGGATCGGGGTTGGTACCGGGTCCATGAACAGAAGCACCGCCGCGATGGCCGCCGCCACCGCCACATAAGGGCCCTTCAACAGGGCCGGCAGCTTGCCGTCGGTCTTCAGCAGGCAGATGGCGGCCGACAGCAGGATCGACGCAATATGCACGTCGGTGCGCCAGTATGTGGTCTCGTAGTCCATGTGCAGGAACCAGTACGAAACCGCACCGTTTGCCATGGCCAGCACCGCCAGCACCAGGAGCAGCGGGATGACGCGGCTACGGCTTGCGACAAGTGCGCTGATCGCTGCCAGGATGATGTAGGCATGCTCTTCGACACAGAGCGACCAGATGTGGTCGAGCGCGCCGGCGCGGTTCACGAGAATTCCGGCATAGTTGTAGGTGAATGTCAGCGCCGTCAGCGCCGCCTTCCATTTGAAGGCGACGAACGTGCCCGACAGCGCAATCATCGAAACGATCACGAACACCAGCAGCGCGGGATAGATGCGGGAGAAGCGGCGCTTGAAGAATTTCTTCAGCGGGTAGCGCTCGACGAACAGGATCTCGGCCATCAGCCGGCCGCTGAGCACGAAGAAGAATTCGACGCCCAGTACGCCGAGATTGATCCCTGCAACGGGAAAGAAATGGCCAATGAGCACCAGCGCGATCGAAAGTCCGCGCCAGCCGTCGAGATAGGCCAGTCTTGTCCTGGCGGATCTGTCGGCGACGGATCTTGGCGGCACAACATGCGTCGCGGAGATGTCGGTCATGCCGCTCCCTTCGCATTGAAACATGCGAATAGGGTCGCAGGTCGTGATGAACACTCCGAACCCGGCTCGCGTTTGATCGCCGGCATAGTGCAGTGCAATATCGCTTTGTGCAAGTGCGAGATTGCCACAATGCGCCCATCTGCGGAAAAGGGGCGAGAAGTCCCTCTCCTGCCTGACAGGAGCAGGAAGGAATCAGGCGTTGGCGGCGGCCACCGCGCGCTTAGCCATGACCGCGACCAGATTGGCACGGTAGTCGGCGGAAGCGTGGATATCGCTCATCAGCTTGGTCGCCGGCACCTTGACGCCGTCGAGCGCCGAAGCCACGAAGTCCTTCGCGAGCGCGGCCTCGATCTCCTTCGAGCGGAAGACGCCATCGTCGCCGGCCCCGGTCACGGCCACCCTGACGCCGTCCTCACCCTTGGCCACGAACACGCCGACAATGGCGTAGCGGGAGGCCGGATTGCGGAATTTTTTATAGGCTGCCTTTGCCGGTGCGGTGAAGGTGACGGCCGTGAGGATTTCGCCGTCCTCCAGCGCCGTCTCGAACAGGCCTGTGAAGAACTTGTCGGCCGCGATCTGGCGCGTGTTGGTAATGATGGTGGCATTTAGCGCCAGCATGGCCGCTGGATAATCGGCCGCAGGGTCGTTGTTGGCGATCGAGCCGCCGATCGTGCCCCTATAGCGCACTGCCGGATCGCCGATCAGCGATGCCAGATGCGCGAGCGCCGGGCAGGCCTGTTTCAACTTGTCGTCGCTGGCAACATCGAAATGCGTGGTGGCGGCGCCGATCGTGACTGCCCTGCCGGACACTGTCACCCCTTGCAATTCCTTGATCCGCGACAGGTCGACGACATCGGAGGGGGCCGCCAGCCGCGTCTTCATGGCCGGGATCAGGGTCATGCCGCCCGACAGCAACTTGGCGTCGCCGCCCGTGACGAGCTTCGCGGCATCGGCGACTGAGGCGGCGCGGTGGTAATTGACTGCGTACATTTGGAGGCTCTCCCTGGTGAAGAGTGGATAGTCAGTAGTCAGTAGTGATTAGTGAGTAGCATTGGTCGGTAATTTGGTGAATAGCGGGTGATCAATTGCCGCGGCAACCGCGTTTTTGTTCACTACTCACTATTCACTACTCACTCTCCTTTCAGTGCTTCGCCGCCGCACGGATCGCGGCCCACACCGTAGACGGCGAAGCCGGCATGGCGATGTCAGAGATTCCTATGGCGTCGGTGATGGCGTTGATCACCGCCGGCGGCGAGCCGATAGCGCCGGCCTCGCCGCAGCCCTTGATGCCGAGCGGATTGCCCGGACACGGCGTGTTCGAGGTCGAGACCTTGAACGAAGGCAGGTCATCCGCGCGCGGCATGGTGTAGTCCATGTAGCTCGCTGTCAGAAGCTGGCCGTCGGCATCATAGTGGGCGCCTTCGAGCAGTGCCTGGCCGATGCCCTGCGCGATGCCGCCATGCACCTGGCCCTCGACGATCATCGGGTTGATGATGTTGCCGAAATCGTCGGCCGCGACGAACTGGATAATCTCGGTCGTTCCGGTCTCCGGATCGATCTCGACCTCGCAGATGTAGCAGCCGGCCGGAAAGGTGAAATTGGACGGGTCGTAAAACGCCGTCTCCTTCAATCCCGGCTCCATGCCACCGGGCAAATTATGAGCGGTATAGGCCGCCAGCGCCATCTGGAACCACGGCACGTTTTTGTCGGTGCCGGCGACCTTCAGCGCGCCGTTCTCGATGACGATGTCGCCCTCGTCGGCCTCGAGCAGGTGCGCCGCGATCTTCTTGGCCTTGGCCTCGACCTTGTCCAGCGCCTTGGCAATCGCCGACATTCCGACCGCGCCCGAGCGCGAGCCGTAGGTACCCATACCCATCTGCACCTTGTCAGTGTCGCCATGGACGATCGAGACGCTGTCGATCGGCACCCCAAACCGTTCGTTGACCAGTTGCGCGAAGGTCGTCTCATGGCCCTGGCCATGGCTGTGCGAGCCGGTCAGCACCTCGATGGTGCCGGCGGCATTGACGCGCACCTCGGCCGATTCCCAAAGGCCGACGCCCGCGCCGAGCGAGCCCACCGCGGCCGACGGCGCCAGGCCGCATGCTTCGATGTAGCAGCTCATGCCGATGCCGCGCAGCTTGCCGTTCCTGGCGGCCTCCGCCTTGCGCCCGGCAAAGCCGGCATAGTCGGCGGCCTCCATGGCCGCGTCGAGCGAGGCGCCATAGTCACCGGCGTCATAGTTCATGATGACCGGCGTCTGGTGCGGAAACGTGGTGATGAAGTTGGTTCGCCGAAGCTCCGCCGGCGACACGCCGAGTTCCCGCGCCGCGGTCTCCATCGTGCGCTCGATGAGATAGGTGGCTTCCGGCCGCCCTGCCCCGCGATAAGCATCGACGGGTGCCGTGTTGGTATAGACCGTTCGGACATTGGCGTGGATCGCCGGGATATTGTATTGACCCGACAGCAGCGTCGCGTAGAGATAGGTCGGCACGCAGGACGAGAACAACGACATGTAGGCACCGAGATTGGCCAACGTGTCGACCTTGAGACCGGTGATCCTGTTGTTCTTGTCGAAGGCCATTTCCACTGTCGAGACATGATCGCGGCCATGTGCGTCGGAGAGGAAGCTTTCGGTGCGGTCGGCCACCCACTTCACCGGCACGCCGGTTTTCTTGGACGCCCACAGGCAGACGATCTCTTCCGGATAGATATAGATCTTGGAGCCGAAGCCGCCGCCGACATCGGGCGCGATGACGCGCAATTTGTTTTCCGGCGCGATGTTATAGAAGGCGCTCATCACCAGCCGCGCGACATGCGGGTTCTGCGAGGTCGTCCAGCAGGTATAGTGGTCTTCCGCTCTGTCATAGTGGCCCAGCGCTGCCCGCGGCTCCATGGCGTTGGGCACCAGCCGGTTGTTGACGATTTTCATGCGGGTGACGTGGGAAGCCGCGGTGATCGCCGCGTCGGTCGCCTTGGCGTCGCCGATCTCCCAGTCGAAGATCAGGTTGTTTTCGGCTTCCGGATGGAGTTGCGGAGCGCCCTTTTCGAGCGCCTTCGTCGCATCCACCACCGCCTCGAGTTCATTGTAGGTGATCTCGACCGCTTCGGCGGCGTCGCGCGCCTGGCCCTTGGTGTCGGCGACCACGACGACGACCGCATCGCCGACATAGCGAACCTTGTCGACCGCCAGCGGCGACCAGGCTCCCATCTTCATCGGGGAGCCGTCCTTGGAATGGATCATCCAGCCGCAGATGAGATTGCCGATGCCATCGGCCTTCAGCTCCTTGCCGGTCAGCACGCCGATAACACCCGGCATGGCTTGAGCTTTGTCGACGTCGATCTTCACGATCTGGGCATGCGCGTGCGGGCTGCGCACGAAGGCCGCATGCTTCATGCCGGGCACCACCATGTCGTCGACATAGCGGCCGGCACCAGTGATGAACCGCTTGTCTTCCTTGCGCGCCACGCGAGCGCCAACACCTTCAATGCCCATCAGAAATTCCTCCCGAAATAGTGAGTAGGAAGTAGTGAGTGGTGGAGATCGGCGCCGGTTCGTACCGACTACTCACTACTCAACTTTTCTCACGCCGCTTGCCTGACCTTGCCGCTCATCCCCTCCGATGCGGCGAGGATCGCCTTGACGATGTTGTGGTAGCCGGTGCAGCGACAGATGTTGCCCTCGAGCTCTGCGCGCACCGTCGCTTCGTCGAGGCCTTCGGGGTGGCGCTTGATCATGTCGGTCGCCGTCATGATCATGCCCGGCGTGCAGAAGCCGCATTGCAGTCCGTGATGCTCCTTGAACGCCGCCTGCACGGGATGCAGGTCGGCACCGTTGGCAAGTCCCTCGATCGTCACCACGCTCGATCCGGACGCCTGCACCGCGAGCATCGTACAGGACTTCACCGCCTTGCCGTCGACATGGACGACGCAGGCGCCGCATTGCGAGGTGTCGCAACCGACATGGGTGCCGGTGAGACCGAGATTCTCCCGCAAGAAGTGAACCAGCAGCGTCCGGTCCTCGGCCGCACCGCGGACCTGTTTTCCGTTCACCATCAACGAAACGTCCGACATGAATCCTCCCTGGGTATCACCTTGGTCATCACGCTGCCGACGCGGTGTTGGCTTCGGCCATGCGTTATTCGTACACCGCACAAGCCGTAAAAAACAGCGCGGCGCAAAAGCCGGATCATTGTACTTTCGGCCATGGCAGGGCGAAACACGCATTCCCCTCGCCCCATTGCCAAAATGCCGATTGGCGGCAACAATGGCTTTCGACGTTGGCGCAAGAAGCACATCAACAGCCGCGCACAGGCAGCGTCGGAGGAAATGCGGGAGAACGTCGCTGACCGTTTCACGGACGCGCTACGCATGCGGTTTGTCGGCGCTGACCACGGACGAGCCCGACCCGGACGTCTTCGCACGCGCGGTGGCGGCGGAGGCGGCCGCCATCGAGGCCAGCTTCGCCCTGTTATTCTTTTCCCAGCGCCTTGTCGAGGCCGGCGCCCTTTCGCGCGCAATCGCGGCTCATGCGCCGGCGCTCCACTACGCCGGCTGCTCGACCGCCGGCGAAATCACGCCGCAGGGCCTCGAGGAGGGCCATATCCTCGCCATGCTGCTCCCTTCGGCGTCGTTTACCGCGGTCAGCACCACGGTCGACAACCTGTCGTCATCGGGCTTGGACAGGGTCACTGGTGATGTCGAGGATCTGCGGCGCACGCTGTATGGGCGCATCGGCGGCGAGCGGGCTGGGAACACCTTCGCGCTCTGTTTCATCGACGGACTGTCCTATGCCGAGGAAGCGGTGAGTTCGGCCATCCATTGGGGCCTCGATGACATACCACTGCTCGGCGGTTCCGCCGGTGACGACCTGAAATTCGAGACGACGAGCCTGATCTCCAACGGCAAGGTCACCTCCGACAGCGCCATCATCGTGCTGGTCGCCACGGAAATCCCTTTCCATGTCTTCAAGACCGACAATTTCGTTCCCACCGACGAAAAGCTGGTGGTCACCGCCTCCGATCCCGATCACCGCATCGTGCGCGAGTTCAATGCCACCAATGCGGCCGAGGAATATGCCGCTTCGGTCGGCATCGTCGCGCAGACGCTGACACCGCTGAGCTTCGCCTCGCATCCGGTGGTGGTGAAGGTAGGCGGTGAATATTACTGCCGCTCCATCCAGAAGATGCATGCGGACGGCTCGCTGTCGTTCTTCTGCGCCATCGACGATGGTGTCGTGCTGTCGATCGCCCAACCCAAGGACATGGTGGAATCGACCCGCGCGGCTCTGCTCGACGTCGAGGCGAGGCTTGGCGGCATCGATATGATCATCGGCTTCGACTGTGTCCTGCGCCGGCTGGATGCGCGCAACCGCCAGGTCTTTCGCGAGATTTCCGAACTCTACCGGGTCAACAACGTCATCGGCTTCGGCACCTATGGCGAACAATACCGGTCGATGCATCTCAACCAGACCTTCACCGGCATCGCCTTCGGCGAGCGCCCGGCCGCCGAGTGAGCGCTGCCGTGCCCCTCAAGGACATAGACGATCCCGACAGGCTGAAGAAGATCAACGCCGCGCTGGTCAGCCGCGTCGAGCGCTCGATGGACCAGCAAGGCAACGCCTTCTCGCTGTTCCAGACCGCGATCTCACTGGAAAGCAGGGTACGCGCCCGCACCGAGGAACTGCACTCGACCTTGCGGCGGCTGGAACAATCGAACATCGACCTCAGCGCCGCCAAGGAAAATGCCGAGCAGGCGAACCTGTCCAAGACCCGCTTTCTCGCGGCGGCCAGCCACGACGTGCTGCAGCCGTTGAATGCGGCGCATCTGTCCGTCTCCGCCCTTGCCGAAGTGCAGACCAGCGACGAGGGCCGGAAACTGGTACGGCAGGTCGAGCGCTCGCTGGAGACGATGGAGGACCTGCTGCGCACGCTGCTCGACATCTCCAAGCTCGATGCGGGTGTGGTCCAGCCCGACATTGGCGACGTCAGCCTGGAGGCGCTGTTCTCGTCGCTGCGGTCGGATTTCCAGCCTGTGGCCGAACTGAAGGGCCTGTCGCTGAAATTCCGCGCCGTCAACGCAGTGGTTCGCTCCGATCGCACGCTGCTGCGCCGCATCCTGCAGAACATCCTCTCCAATGCGCTGGGCTACACCCGCTCGGGCGGTGTCCTTGTCGGCACCAGGCACCGCGGCGATGCCATCCGCATCGATGTCGCCGACACCGGCTGCGGCATTCCCGACGACCAGCGCGAGGCGGTGTTCGAGGAATTTCATCGCGGCATCATGCCTGCCAATGCCGAACTCGCCGGCGGCGGCCTCGGCCTTGGGCTGGCCATCGTGCGGCGCATCGCCGGCGCGCTCGGCCATCCCGTGACGTTTTCCTCGAAGGTCGGTCGCGGCACGATTTTTCACATCGATGTCCCCGTCGGCATCGGTGCCACGGCGGACGCCGTCGCCAGCGCTGCAAGCCTGGAGCGGCCGCGCGGCTACGGCTTGTTCGGCACCAAGGTTCTGCTGGTCGAGAACGATGTCGAGGTGCTGCAGGCGATGACCTCGTTGCTCGAACGCTGGCAATGCCTGGTGCGCGCCGCGACCTCGACCGACGACGCGCTCGACATGCTCGGCGACACGGACTGGGTGCCCGACATCGTCATAGCCGACCAGCATCTCGACGGCGGCGATCTCGGCACCGCCACCATATCGAAGGTCCGCCGCTATCTCGGCCGCGCGGTGCCGGCGCTGATCGTCACCGCCGACAGTTCCGAAGCCGTCGCCAAGGCGGCGCGGGCCGGCGGCATCGAGTTGATGCGCAAGCCGCTCAAGCCCGCGCAACTAAGGGCGCTGCTGGCACATCTGCTGGCTTAAAGGAGGCCCCGGCCAATCCAGCCTAAATTCATTCCGCTCTAAACGTGAAGAAGCGTGAATACTAATTTACTTACTGATGAAATAATACTAAGTTTCGGCACGCAATTTTACTGCTCGGAGGGTTGAATGGCCAGGAAATGCGTAGGTGGTAGCCTTGTTCCGCCAGGGCAAACCAGTTGGAACATTCCAGCTTTGCCAAATGATGAGGGCGGACGGCAATGCACCGAAAGCGGGGGAAACATCGTCCCAGATGAAACCACATCCTGCGGAGCAAGCACGTCTTCTGTTGGTCAGATGACTGGCTCGACATCTTCTGCAATGTCGCTGACGACAGCGGTGTTGGATCCTGTGCGACGCGTCCGGGATGCCTTTTTCGACACGCATCTGGTTCGCTCTCTCGCCTTGATCAACGACTCTGACGAACTCATCAAGATCGCAATGAGCGACAGGTCGATTGCCGGCCGCATCGCAGAAGGTGTGGGGTTCTTGAGCAGTGTTTCTACCGCGGTTCTAGCAGAGAACGACAAGGATCCGATGCTTCGATTGCAATACCAGCCTGACCTTCATGAATGGGTCGTTGCGCTCGCGAAGGACGTCCAGAAGCGCCTGTCGAGCAAGGATCTGCACGAAGCCATGGAACAAGCGATTGGAATCCTCGACACGTATGTCGGGCGAACTTTTGGAGACGTCGCGGCGGACCTGAAGAAAGGTCGCCTCAACTCGGCAACGTAGTCGCACTGATCCACTTCGTCTTCGCTGGAGACCATCATGTCGCGCGAACTGACATCAGGCTTCGCCTTGGTCGCACAAGTTGCTGAAAAGGAAATCTCGTCGATTTTTGTGAAGACATTCCTCGGATTGATGCCAAAAATTCAGCGTTCGGTGGAAGGTGTCACGGTTAACATCTGGTTCGGCAATTTAAGCCCGAGCGTCCGACTGATTGCGAGCAATAATCCGTTCGAAAACCTGGTGGAAATAAGCCTGCCTTTTATCGGCCGGGCGAGCGACCAATTCGATGAATGCGTAGGTACTTTGGTGGTCAGGCCGTCATTGATCCAAACCGAGGTCCAACAGAACGGCCAGACCCTGATCGCCGCCCATGGTCGATTTTCGGGGGCTGTCGGTTGCGGCGTTCGAAGTCAGCGTCAACAAGGACAAATTCAAGGCAGTTATGCATCAGGCCTTGTTTGACTCGCTCAAGGGGCAGGGAACGATAACTGCTGGACCGCTTTTCCCGACGAGCGGCCGGCCGTTTTTCTTCAAAACTTTTCTTTCGGCCCCGCCGCGGGCTAATATCCTCGCCGTTTTCATCGCCGACGTGGGGAATGTGCCAGATCTACCAGACTCAGCAAACACCCTTACCAACAGCATTATGGTTCTTGTTCCGGTTGAAACCATCAACGCGAACATTCACGATCAACTTGCCGCCCATGGTCTGGGACAACTGCCTGCCGGACTTGAAGGAGGGACACTGACCTCCCTTTCGATCGAATTGAAGGCCGGGCACGTGTTCGTGAAGGGCACCATGGACGCTGACGTAGGTCCGTTTACCTCGACCGTTCATTTCAAGGCCTGGCTGACACTTTTCGTACAAGGAGGGAACGTTCAGGTATCCGTCGCCCGTACGCAACAGGACACAGATATTCTTGGAGATTTGCTGGACTTCTTTTCGGCAGGCGCGGTCACCCGGGCTCTTGAAGAGGCAATTCCTGCGGCGGTGAAGTCCATCGGCGGTGGTGCTTTCGGAACCTTGGGCCTTTTTGCGGATGAGGTTCCCTTCGAGCAGAGCTTTGCGGCGGCCCAGGCATCTGGATCGATTCTGATCCGTCCGGATGGATTGGGAATCCCCGTTGCACTTACGAACAGGGTGTCTCCGGCCACCGAAAAGCCCACCTATATGAGAGCGCACAAGCTGAGCCGCGAGTTTCACGTTCCGTCAGGCTGTCAGTTCGGTGACTTAATAAACGCCACAAATATCCGCCGTTTTGTTTCATGGCAGGAGGCTGTGCAGGTCGGTTACGATGGATGCAAGACATGCCAACCACAGTTCAACATCACAGTGTTTGGTCAGGTGGTAATACATGTGTCCGGCCCCTTCCAGCAATCGGAAGGCATGCCCCAAGTCGAAGCGGTGCTAACTGACAATGTCGTTCGCTTTGATGTTCAGGTCAGTCCGCTCAAGGAAACCGCTGGCCGTGCGTTTGCTCAAACAAATAATGGGACTACCGACTTCCGTTATTTCATTTCGCCGATTGTTCCTGGTCGATGGCAACTGTCGATCAGATGGGACGATTGGGCTGTGATCTCTCCCGTAGATGTCGCGCGAAGATGGATAAGCCACGATGGCCACTGGGAAGGGCAGTCCACAGTTGTACGAACGAAGCGCGGGGAAGACCAGGTAGCCGTCACCTATGAGGCGTGAATTGAAATGAAGGGTTTGATCGTCGCGCGGACTGGGAAAATACTGCGCTAGTGCACCCATTGCCCTGATCGCCGACTCAAAACCCCGCCTGATCCCTGAAAAGCTCCGCATTATCAAGCTTCGAAACCTCGATCACCGCTTGCGTGCGGCTGTAGACGTTGAGCTTGCGCAGGATCTCCGAGACGTGCGCCTTGACTGTGGTCTCGCCCACTTGCAGCTCATAGGCGATCTGCTTGTTGAGCAGGCCCTGGCGTAGCATCTGCAACACGCGCAACTGCTGCGGCGTCAATGTCGAAAGGCGCTGCACCATGTCGGCGCGGTCGGTGCTGTCGGCGTCGGGCGGGCGGCCCTCATAAGTTTCCGGAACATAGATGGCACCTTCCATCACCGAGCGTATGGCGTTGGCCAGATCGCTCTTGCGCGCCGATTTCGGGATGAAGCCGGCAGCACCGTAGGACAGCGCCTCGGAGATGATCTTGGGCTCCTCGTAACCGGATACTATGACCACGGGCAGGCGCGGATAGCGGGTCCGAAGCTGCAGCAACCCCTCGAAGCCGTGCACCCCGGGCATGCTGAGATCGAGCAGGGCAAGGTCGAACGGCTTTGTCCCGGCCAGCAGGTCGAGTGCCTCGGCGATCGAGCGCGCCTCCACCGTGTCGACCTCGGGATAGGCCATCTGCACGGCGCTGTGCAGCGCCTCGCGAAACAGCGGATGATCGTCGATGATCAGGAACCGGGCGCTGTCAGTGGCTGCTGTCATGTGGCTCGTTTCGGTTTGCCGGCTGCAGCATAATCCCGCGACCATGGCCGACTTATTGGCAAATAGTCTATCCCAACGGAGGATGCATCGCCGCGAAAGTGATGGAAACTCCGGATTCCTTATACGGGCCGGCAAGCCAATGCTTTATGAAAAGCGACGCCTTGCCCGACCCCTTAATTCGGCCGAAGGTGCCCGCGACCCCGACATCCAACAGCAGAGACAGACCATGACCGCCTTTGTCCTCCCCGCTCCGCCAACGCCCTCGGTCGCGGTAGCCGGCTCGAACGAACGATTTGCGGTGCGCCGCATCTTTTGCGTCGGGCGCAACTACGCCGCGCATATCAGGGAGTTCGGCAATGACGAGCGCGATCCACCCTTCTTCTTCACCAAGCCCGCCGATGCGGTGGCCGACTCCGGCGCCACGATCCCCTACCCGCCGCTGACGACCAACCTGCACCATGAGATCGAACTGGTGGCCGCGATCGGCAAGCCGGGCTTCCGCATCCCGCGCGCCCAGGCGCTGGATCATGTCTGGGGCTATGCCGTCGGCATCGACCTCACCCGCCGCGATCTCCAGGACGAAGCCAAGAAAGCGGCGCGGCCCTGGGACTGGTCGAAGGCTTTCGACCGCTCCGCGCCGTGCGGTCCTCTGGTTCCCGCGCAAAAATCCGGCCATCCGAGCCAGGGCCGTATCTGGCTGGCCGTCGACGGCAAGGTCCGGCAGGACGCCGACCTCGCCGAGTTGATCTGGCCGATCTCCGACATCGTCTCGATCTGCAGCGAAGGCATGGAATTGCAGCCAGGCGACCTCATCTTCACCGGCACGCCGGCCGGCGTCGGCGCGGTCAACCCTGGGGAGACGATGACCGGCGGGGTCGACGGCATCGGCACGATCGAAGTGACCATCGGCCAGCCGAATCGGTGAATGCATGAGCGACATCGTCCTTCACAACTACTACCGCTCCTCCACCTCCTACAGGGTGCGGATTGCGCTGGAGATGAAGGGGCTCACCTATGACTACGTGCCGCATCACCTGCGCCATGGCGAGCATCTCGAACCGGCCTATCTCGCGGTCAACCCGCAGGGCCTGGTGCCGGCGCTGATCCTGGGCGACGGCACCCTGCTGACGCAATCGCTGGCGATCATCGAATTTCTCGACGAGACGACGCCCGAACCGCCTCTGCTGCCGAAGGACGCAGTTGGGCGCGCCCGCGTCAGGATGCTGGCGCAGATGATTGCCTGCGATATCCATCCGGTGAATAATTTGCGTATCCTGACCGCGCTGCGAACCCTGTTCGGTGCCGGCGACGAGGATGTCGCCAACTGGTTCCGGCACTGGGTCAAAGAGGGTTTCAAGCCACTCGAAGACCTGTTGATGGCTTCGCCCGAGACCGGCACCTTCTGCCACGGCGACACGCCGGGGCTGGCCGATATCTGCCTGGCGGCACAAATCACCAGCAATGCCCGTTTCGGCGTCGATATGGCGCCCTACCCGACGATCTCGCGCATCAACGCCGCTTGCATGGCCCTGCCGGCCTTCCAGAACGCCGCGCCGCACAACCAGATCGATGCCGAGTAACCTTCATTCGCCAACGCGCAGCGTCGCCATCGGCGTATGCCCAAACGGCCGACTTGTCTGGCGGAATCGATTTCCGCTTGACCGGCCAGGGAATCGGCTATCGTTTCCCGAAGTGCGCGCAAGGTGGAGTTGCCGATGAAAGCCGTCGTCTTCGAAAAATTCGGCGAGGCGCCGACGATCCAGACCGTTCCCGATCCGAAGCCGGCGCCGGACGGCGTCGTCATCAAGGTCGAGGCGACAGGCCTGTGCCGCAGCGATTGGCACGGCTGGATGGGCCATGACGCCGATATCCGCTTGCCGCATGTCCCCGGTCACGAACTGGCCGGCGTCGTGGTAGCCGCCGGCAAGCAGGTGACCCGCTGGAAGGCTGGCGAGCGCGTCACCGTCCCGTTCGCCGTCGGCTGCGGCCATTGTTTCGAATGCACGTCCGGCAATCACCAGGTCTGCGAGCACCAGTCCCAGCCGGGCTTCAACGCCTGGGGCTCGTTCGCCGAATATGTCGCCATCGAGCACGCCGACACCAACCTCGTGCGCCTGCCCGACGAGATGGAATTCGCCACTGCCGCCAGCCTCGGCTGTCGCTTCGTCACCTCGTTCCGCGCCATCGTCGACCAGGGCCGGGTGAGGCCGGGCGAATGGGTGGCGGTGCATGGCTGCGGCGGCGTCGGCCTGTCGGCGATCATGATCGCCAGCGCCATGGGTGCCAATGTCATCGCCATCGACCTCACCGAAGAGAAGCTGGACTTTGCCAGGAAGATCGGCGCGGTGGCGACCATCAACGCGGCGACGACCCCGAACGTCGTCAAGGCGGTCAAGCAGATCACCAATGGCGGCGTGCATATGTCCATGGATGCACTCGGTCATCCCACGACCTCGTTCAATTCGATCGCCAATCTGCGCCGGCGCGGCCGCCATGTGCAGGTCGGCCTGATGCTGGGCGATCACGCCCGCCCGCAGGTTCCGATGGACAAGGTGATCGCGTTCGAGCTCGAAATCCTCGGCAGCCACGGCATGCAGGCCTACCGCTACCCCGCGATGATGGAGATGATCCGCACCGGCAAGCTGAAACCCGAGCTTCTGGTCGGCAAGAAGATCAGCCTTGAGGAAGCGCCGGCTGCACTGATGGCGATGGGCGGCTTCGAAGGCATCGGCATCGGTGCGGTGACGAAGTTTTAGCCAGCGGCGCCGGTTGCGGGCCGTGGCAAATCCCGCCTGGCAAACTTTTTGGCGCCGAATACGCACAGCACCACGCCGAGCGTGATGACGACCATCAGGGGGCTGACCTGTTCATGCAGCAGGGACGCCGCCAGGGCGAGGCCAAAGAAGGGCTGCAGCAGTTGCAACTGCCCCACGGCGGCGATGCCGCCTTGCGCGAGGCCGCGATACCAGAACACGAAGCCGATCAGCATGCTGAACAGCGAGACATAGGCAAGCCCGATCCATGCATTGGTCCCGACCGTGGCGAAGGACGGTGGCAAGGTGACCAGGGTCACCACCAGCATGACCGGCAGTGACAGCACCAGCGCCCAGCAGATCACCTGCCAACCGCCCAGCCTGCGCGACAGCGCGGCGCCTTCTGCGTAGCCCAGGCCGCAAACGACGATTGCGGCGAGCATCAGTGCATCGCCAACCGGCGAGGCCGTCACGCCTTGCGCAAGGGCAAACCCGCCCACCAGCGCGCTGCCGAGGCATGAGAACAGCCAGAAGGCCGGTCTCGGCCTCTCGCCCCCGCGCAGCACGCCGAAGATCGCGGTCGCCAGCGGCAGCAGGCCGACGAAGATGATGGAATGAGCAGAGGTGACATGCTTCAGCGCCAAGGCTGTCAGCAAGGGAAAGCCGACCACCACACCCAACGCGACGATGACAAGCGACATCAGGTCATGACGCTCCGGGCGCTTCTCGCGGAAGACGAGCAGCAGCGCGAGGCCAAGCAAAGCTGCTATCACCGCGCGCGCCGACGTCAGGAATGTCGGATCGAGATCCATCACCGCCACGCGCGTTGCCGGCAAGGAGCCGCTGAAAATCAACACGCCGATGAATCCGCTCACCCAGCCGCTCGTCGTCTTGTCCATTGCAGGCACTCCATCCGTTGCGCCTCTATCGGGCCCATACCCATGGCGTCACCAGAGACAATGCAGTACAATTCAACAAAACTGTAATGGTTCGCCGGAAGGTACAGATGAACGTATCAGCGAGATTCGACAACAGCGGAACCCTTGTCGAAGGCGTCATGTCCACCATCCGCCAGCGAATTGCCGCGCGCAGCCTCACGCCCGGCGCCCGATTGCCCTCGATCCGCGCCTTCGCGAAATCCATGCAGGTTTCCAAATCGACAGTGGTCGAGGCCTATGAGCGACTGGCGGCGGAAGGCGCGATCCGTTCCCGGCCAGGCTCCGGCTTCTATGCCGCCGGATCGCTGGCGCCGCTGTCGCTGGCCGAGATCGGCCCCCGACTCGATCGCGCCGTCGATCCGCTCTGGGTTTCGCGGCAGTCGCTGGAAGCGGGCGATGAGATGCTGAAGCCCGGCTGCGGCTGGCTGCCCGCCTCGTGGATGCCGCAGGCAGCGCTACGTCGCGCGCTGCGCAACGTGGCGCGCGCCGATGATGTGGCCCTTGCCGACTACGGCACGCCGCTCGGGCTGCCGCCGCTGCGCCAATTGCTGGCGCGGCGCATGGCCACGCATGGCATCGAGGCTTCCCCCGAACAGATCATGCTGACGGAATCGGGCACGCAGGCCATCGACCTCTTGTGCCGGTTCCTGCTCGAACCCGGCGATACAGTGCTGGTCGACGATCCCTGCTATTTCAATTTCCACGCACTGTTGCGTGCCCATCAGGCCAAGGTCGTCAGCGTCCCCTATACGCCATCGGGACCGGATATCGACTTGTTCGCGCAGGCGCTGGCCGAGCATCGGCCGCGCCTCTACATCACCAACTCCGCCATCCACAACCCGACCGGCGCGATCCTGTCGCCGGTCACCGCGCACCGGCTGCTCAAGCTCGCCGATCAATCGGACCTGACCATCGTCGAGGACGACATCTTCGCCGATTTCGAACACGCTCCTGCCCCAAGGCTCGCGGCTTTCGACGGTCTCGAGCGTGTCGTCCATATCGGTAGTTTCTCCAAAACGCTTTCGGCCTCGATACGCTGCGGCTTCATCGCCGCGCCCCGTGACTGGATGGAAGGGCTGGCCGACCTCAAGATCGCCACCACCTTCGGCGGCGGGCGGCTCGCGGCCGAATTGGTGCTGACCCTGCTCAGGGATGGCAGCTATCGCAAGCACATGGACCTGCTGCGCGCCCGGCTCTCACGCGCCATGATCGAGACAGGCGCTCGGCTGAAGGCGAGCGGGATCACGCCCTGGATCGAGCAGCCCGCCGGTCTGTTCCTCTGGTGCAGCCTGCCGGATGCAGTGGACGCAGCCGAGGTTGCCCGCCGCGCGCTTGCGGCCAATGTCGTGCTGGCGCCCGGGAACGCGTTCAGCCTGTCGCAATCAGCCAGCCGATTCCTGCGCTTCAACGTTGCGCAATGCGAAGACGAGCGGATTTTCAAGGTGCTAGAGGCAGCCATGCCGCGCTGACGGCTGCGGCGCGGCTTGCGCGATCAGGACTTCACGCAAATGTCGCGCACGCAACTCCGCAGCCAGCGCTGCGCCGGATCGGCATCGAGCCGCGGATGCCAGAGCATGGAAATGGTGACCGCCGGAATGTCGACCGGCAGGGAAAAAGTCTGCATGCCGGCGCGCGCGCCTTGCGTATGCCGCTCGGGCACGCTGGCGATCAGCTCCGAGGCGCGCGCCATCGCGAGCGCGGCCGAAAAACCGGAAGCCATGCACACGACCATTCGTTGCAATCCGAGCCGACTCAAGGCCTCGTCGATCGGTCCCCTTTCGCGGCCCCGCCGCGAAACATTGATGTGGCAGCCAGCCGCATAGCGTTCCGGCGTCATCGCGCCCTGGCCGAGCGGATGGCCGCTGCGCACCGCGCAGACGAAACGGTCGCGAAAAAGCGCCTGGATGCGCACCTCCGGCCCGGTCTCGCCGGCCACACCTACTTCCAGGTCGATCGCCGCTTCGCGCAGTGACGCCATGTCCTTGTCCGACTTCGGCGCGAAACGCAGCCGCACGCCCGGCGCATCGGCCTGGATGCGGGCGATCAGGCGCGGCCCGAACTCCTCGACGAAGCTTTCATTGGTGCGCAGCGTGAAGGTCCTCTCCAGGCCCGGCAGATCAAGCAGCCTCGCCGGGCGCAGCAGCGTTTCCGCATCCTGAACCACACGACCGACCTGCTGGCGCAGTTCCTGCGCGCGTGGCGTTGGAACCAGACCGCGACCGGCCCGCACCAGCAGCGGATCTCCCGTCGCCGCGCGCAGGCGCGCCAGCGTGCGGCTCATCGCCGAGGGGCTGAGCCGTAATCGCGTCGCCGCACGCGCCACGCTGCCTTCGTCCAGCAGGACATCGAGGGCGACGAGCAGGTTGAGATCGGGCGGCGACATGGTTCGATCCTAGCACGAAATCCGCTGATGTGGCGTGCAACGCACGAATAGAATGCAAATGCTGCGCGTTCCGCCACATCATGCAAACGATTAGATCTTCGAAGCTTCGACCTGAAGCCGACAAAGGGAGATCGCCGTGGCAGTCACTGAGCAACATCGCAACGGGCACGCATCGGTCGCACAGAAAATCCCATCGGCTGGATGGGCGCTCGCGAGCCTGTCGCTGGCCACGCTGCTGTCGTCGCTCGGCACCAGCATCGCCAGCGTCGGCCTTCCCGCGCTGATGCAGGCATTCGATACCTCGTTCCAACAGGTGCAATGGGTCGTGATTGCCTATCTGCTCGCCATCACCATCCTGATCGTCAGTGCCGGGCGCCTCGCCGACATGCTCGGGCGGCGGCCGCTGCTGCTTTTCGGCATCGCGCTGTTCACATCGGCGTCGGTGCTCTGCGGCCTCTCGCCGGCTTTGTGGCTGCTGATCGCGGCGCGGGCGGTGCAAGGGCTTGGCGCGGCGCTGATGATGGCGCTGACATTGGCCCTTGTCGCCGAGACGGTGAGCAAGGCCAGGACCGGCAGCGCCATGGGCCTGCTCGGCGCCATGTCGGCCATCGGCACCACGCTCGGCCCCTCCATGGGCGGTCTGCTGATCGCCGCTCTCGGCTGGCGTTCGATTTTCCTGGTCAACGTGCCGCTCGGCATCCTGACCTTTGCAATGGCCTGGCGTGCTTTGCCTGCCGGCAACCGGACGGCGTGGACCGGTCAAGCCGGCTTCGATGGTTTGGGCACGGGCCTGCTGGCCCTGACATTGGCGGCCTACGCGCTGGCGATGACACTGGGTAGAGGCAGTTTCGGGCTCATCAACATCGGCCTGCTGGTCGCGGCTGGCATCGGCATCTTCCTGTTCGCCACGGCGCAAAGTATGGCGAAAAACCCATTGGTCGAGCTTTCCGCCTTCCGTGATCTCTCGCTGAGCGCCAGCCTGGCCATGAATCTGATCGTCGCCACCGTGATGATGGCTACCTTGGTGGTTGCGCCGTTCTATCTCTCGCGCGGGCTCGGACTGGACGCGGCAAACGTCGGACTGGTGCTCTCGACAGGCCCGCTGGTTTCGGCGCTGTCGGCGTTGCTCGCCGGACGCCTTGCCGATCGCTTCGGAGCCAAAAGGATGATGGTCGCGGGCCTGCTCGGCCTTGCCACGGGCACGTTCCTCCTGTCCCTGGCGATAACGACACTCGGCATCGCCAGCTATGTCGTCCCCATCACCGTGACCTGCTTCGGTTATGCCCTGTTCCAGACAGCGAACAACGCCGCCGTCATGCGCAGCGTCGGCGCCGGTCAACGCGGCGTCATCTCCGGCCTGCTCAATCTCTCGCGCAACCTTGGCCTCATTACGGGCGCCTCCGTCATGGGCGCCATATTCGCCGCCGCATCGGCCGGAGGACGTGAAGCCGGCGGCCAAGGCATGCTGACGTCAGCGGCGGCGGCCAGCGGAATGCAGGTGACCTTCCAGACGGCAACGGCACTGGCGGTGGCGGCGCTGGCGCTCAGCCTTTTGCCGAGCCGGCGGGCGGAGAATGCCTGACGAAGATCAATTCAGGGGGCTTGGGCGAATGCCGCTCAGGCCCCTGCCCGCTTGCGGCGCTCATAGAGCATGACCAGCGTCTCGGCCGTCAGCGCCGGCTTTTCCTCGCCCTCGATCTCGACGGTGTTGGCGGCCTTCATCAGGTATTGGCCCGGCCCCCTGTCCTCCATGGACAGCAGCGTGGTGCGCAGCCGGATGCGTGCGCCCACCTTGACCGGCGCCAGGAAACGCACCTTGTCGAAGCCGTAGTTGAAGGCGGCCTGCGTGTTCTCGGGCACGATTCCCATGCCGAGCGCCAGCGCGCCGATGATCGACAGCGTCAGATAGCCATGGGCGATCGTCGTGCGGAACGGGCTTTGCCGCCGCGCCCGTTCGGGGTCGACATGGATCCATTGATGATCGCCGGTGCATTCGGCGAACTGGTTGATACGGTTCTGGTCGACTGTCGTCCATTCCGAGACGCCAAGCTCCTGCCCGGACATCGTCCTCAACTGCTCGTAGGTCGGCGGCGTCTTAGGCCGTTTTTCGGTCATTCCTGTTTTCCCGATAGCTTCCAACGCTTCCGGACCACGAACCGGCGGCCTCTGTCAATTCGCCCTGCATGATTCGGTCCCCTTGGGATCGATGCGAATCCTGGCATCACTCTACGTCAAGCCGTGTTCGCCCGGCCTTGGCATTTGAGGGTACCCATGGTGTAAAGGCATAGCGGCCGATGAAGAGCATCCGAACAAACTTCGCCTGGCGCAGGGTTGGCAGGCAACCGGTCTTTGTCACGCAAGCTACTTCTTCTCGTAGCCGGCGCGGATTTCCTCCATCGCCTCTTTGATGCGCATGCGCAGGATGTCGACCGATTCGGTGCCGGATTTCCTGACCAGCTCGGCCACTTCGCTGGCATTCTTCAACGTAGTCTCGAAGGATTTCCTGGCGAACTCAGTCTGTTTGGCCATCAGGTCCTGCGGCGTGCCGGGCGCTCTGTAGCCTTGCGTCATGTCGGCAATTTCGCGCAGCGTGTCCTGCAGCATCTCGCGTTGCCTGGAGAACAGCGACGACGCGCCGGCGGCACTTGCCCGCGCCGATTTCTCCAGTGCTTCAAGGTTCTTGCGGTGGTGCGCGAGGATCGCCTCGACATCGACATTGGGCAGTTTCAGGTCACGGCCGAACCGGCCGAACATGTCCGTGAAGGAATCGGAATCCGGTTGTTTGGCCATGCTCATCTGCTCCCCTGTTGCCGCGACTGCTGATGCCCGTCCATGAGAATAGGGCATGGCGTGCGCCCGTCAATTGACGAGAAACAGCCGCTCAGCTGTGTAAAGCGCGATGCCAGCCAGACCGCCGATGATCATGCCGTTGAAGCGGATATATTGCAGGTCCCGGCCGATATTCATCTCGATCAACCGCGTCAGCTGCGCCAGGTCCCAGCGCTTGACCTGGTCGGCGATGAATTTCGATACGCCGCTCTTCTGGCTCTCGACGAAAGAGGACAGCGCCACCACGAATCCCTGGTTCATGTCGGCCCTGATCTTGGCGTCTCCGGCCAGATGCCGGCCGACCTCGACGAACATGTTGGCAAGATGCGCGCGGATGATCGATCGCGGCGCCTTGGCATCCTGCTCGATGAACAGGCTGAGGCTTTCCCACATGTCGCCGGCCAGCGCCTTGACTTCCGGCCTGGCGAGGAAATCGCGCTTCAGCTTCTCGGCGCGCCTTGCATATTGCTTCGACGTTCTCAGCCGCTCGACGAAGCCCTGTGCGAAACGATCGAATTCTGCGCGCATCGGGTGCTCGGGATCGGCTCTCACCTCGTCGAGCAGCGAACCGGCCGAGGCGACGATCTTCTTCAGGAGATAGGCGTCGGCCCTGAACAGGTTGAACAGCGACGGCAGTTCCTCGCGGATCTTTTCGCGCATGGTCGTCAGCGCCTGTTCATCGTTGAGGAACCGGCCGATCACCTTGATGAACTCATCGAAAAGCCTCTGGTGACGGCGATCGTCGGTCAGGGCCGAGAGCAATTCGGCCGCCAACGGCGCCAGCGGCACTTTTTCGATCTGCTCCAGCATCCGGCTGGTGACGAAGCCGCGCAGCCCCGATTGCTCGACGGCGGCAAGCGTCTGCGGAACCAGGCGCACGACGAAACGCGACAGGCCCGCGGCACGTTCGGAATCGGCCAGCCAGTCGGCGACGAGCGCCGAGAAATCGACCTCGGCCAACTTTTCGCGCACCGGCTCGGGGGCAAGGAAATTGGCTTCGATGAAACGGCCGAGACTATCGGCGATACGGTTCTGGTTCTCGGGAATGATCGCGGTGTGCGGGATCGGCAGACCGAGAGGCCGCTTGAACAGCGCGACCACCGCATACCAGTCGGCCAGGCCGCCAATGGTCGCCGCCTCGGCAAAGGCGGCGACGAAGCCGAGCCAGGGATAGGTGCTCTCGAAGGACTTGGCCAGAGCGAACACGGCGACGCAAAGCGCAAGTGCCGCCGTGGCGACGAATTTGGTCCGCCGCAGCATTGTAAGCTTGGCATGCGCGTCGGCATCGTATCCGCCGGAAGCCAGGGCCGTGGCTGATTGTGACATGTCAGAGCCGCTCCTCGTCGATCTCTGATCTATTTAGAGCATTCCAGGAAAGGTGTGTAACGCTGTTCTCTGGAAAAGCGCCTGGCGCTTTCCCCAGGGAATTGCGTGAAAACAAAGAGTTAGGGCGGTCGGCCATTCTGCCAATCACTGGACCGCTCTGGTGTTTCGCCCGAGAAAATGCGCGTGACAGCCGATTCGGCCCGCGTCTTGCCGCCTTGCGCACACAAAGTTGACGGGAATATTCAGCTATTAGGCGAAGCTAGTCTGGAATTATTCCAAGGTATAGGCCATATTCCGCCGAGGCCAGTGTGGCGAATCCGAAAGCTCGGAGCAAAGCCGCACCAGCAAAGTTCAAAATCTGGCGTGATCGCAGCTCGCCGGCGCTTTGTGAGGACAAGATGCGACTTACCCGCCAGACCAATTACGCCATGCGCATCCTGATGTATTGCGCGGCCAATACCGATCGGCTGAGCCGCATCCCCGAGATCGCCGCCGCCTATTCGGTGTCGGAGCTTTTCCTGTTCAAGATCCTCCAGCCACTGGTCGAGAATGGCCTTGTCGAGACGGTGCGTGGCCGCAATGGCGGCGTCAGGCTTGGCCGTGCCGCGGAATCGATCAACCTGTTCGACGTCGTGCGCGTGACGGAGGAAAGCTTCGCCATGGCCGAGTGCTTCGAGAACGACGCCGCGGAATGCCCTCTGGTCGACAGTTGCGCGCTGAATTCCGCGTTGCGCGAGGCGCTCAACGCCTTCTTCGCGGTCCTTGCCCGCTATACGATCGCCGATCTCGTGGCGGCGCGTCCGAACGTGCGCAACCTGCTCGGCATTGACCTGCTGGAGCGCCGCGCACCGGCGGCCTGATCCGGTTTGCCGCAGGCTGGACCTGCGGCGAACGTCCAGAATCTAGGCCGCTGCCAGAATCTAGGCCGCTGATTGAGGCAGCACGAACGGCATATTGCCGGCTGGCAGGACTCCAACCTTTAAGCGGCAACCGAATACCCTTTCGATCAGATCGTCGCTCAGCACATCCTGCGGCGAACCGGTGGCGGCAAGCCGGCCGCGGTGCATGACGAAAATCCGGTCGGCATACATCGCCGTCAGGTTGAGGTCGTGCAGGATGGCAACCACGCCGCCGCCCCTTCTGGCGAAGTCGCGGGCAATGTTCATGATGATCAGCTGGTGCTTGATGTCGAGGCTGGACACCGGCTCGTCCAGGAACAGATAGCGCGGCTTGCCGTCGAGCACCGGCGCCCAGATTTGGCACAGCACGCGGGCGAGTTGAACGCGCTGCTGCTCGCCGCCGGAAAGCTCCTGATAGAAGCGGCCGGCGAAACCGTCGAGGTCGACACGCGCCAGCGCCCGTTCCGGCAGGCGTTCGTCCTCGCCCGGCAGCACACCCGAGCAGCCTCCGACAAGGCCGAGCCTGACAATCTCGCGCACAGTAAAGGGGAACGACAAGGTCGTCGCCTGCGGCAGCACCGCGCGCAGCGTCGCCGCCTCGACTGGCGTTATCGTCGAGAGCTCGCGGCCGTTGATGGCAATCCGGCCGGTATGCGCGAGTTCCCCCGACAGCGCCTTGAGGAAGGTCGTCTTGCCCGACCCATTGGGGCCGACAATGGCCGAAATCTCACCCGGCCTGACCTCGAAATCGACGCCGGCGACAATGCCTTTCCTGCCGATCGCCACCGAAACATCGCGCGCTTCGATCATGAAACACCCCTACAGGTCGATGACGCCGCGCTTGCGCAGCAGGATCCAGAGGAAGAACGGCGCTCCGGCGATCGCCGTGACGATGCCGATCGGCAGTTCGGCGGGCGCCACGATGGTGCGCGCGACCGCGTCCGCCAAAAGCAGCAGCGAGGCGCCGAGCAGCGCCGAGGCCGGCAGCAGATAGCGATTGTCGGGGCCGATCAGCAGGCGCAGCAGATGCGGCACCACGATGCCGATGAAACCGATGCCGCCGCTGACGGCGACGGAGGCGCCGACCGCCGCCGAGACGCCGACGATGGCCGTGTACTTAAGCCGCTGCACCGGAATGCCGAGATGGCCGGCGGTCGCCTCGCCCAGCGCCAGCGCATTAAGGCCGCGAGCCAGGAACGGCATCGCCGCCAGCGAAAGCACGATGACCGGGCCGACAGAGCCGATCTTCTGCCATGTCGCACCGGCCAGCGAGCCGAGTTGCCAGAAGGTCAGGTCGCGCAGTTGCCGGTCGTCGGCCATGAAGATCAGGATACCGGTCAGCGCCATGGCAAGTGCGGCCAGCGCCAAGCCGGCAAGCAGCATGGTGGCGACGGATGTGCGGCCCTGCCGCGTCGCGACCTTGTAGAGCAGCAACGTCACCGACAAACCACCGCCGAAGGCCGCCAGAGGAAGGATCAGCGCGCCGAGCGAGGCGGTCACCGGCGACAGCACGGTCGTGCCGAGCACGATGACGGCCACCGCGCCGAGGCTGGAGCCCGCCGAAACACCGATAAGGCCGGGGTCGGCAAGCGGATTGCGGAACAGCCCCTGCATGACCGCGCCGGAGACCGCGAGCGCGGCCCCGATCAGCACGCCGAGCACGACGCGCGGCAGCCTTATGTCATAGACGATGAGGCGATCTCGCGCGCTCATCGCCACGTCGCCAGGCGCTGCGCCGAACAGCCAGTCGCCGACCACCTTGACGGCGGACGCATCCGAGGCGCCGGAGGTCAGCGACAGCAATACCGCTGCCGCAAGCATGACGCAGGCGAGCGCGATGACCAGACGGGCGCGCCCGGAACGGTCACCGGCGCTGGCCATCTTCCTCTCCGCCGGCCCGGCGATCGACTGGTCGACCATGCCGCTCAGTCCGTAATCTGCGTGCCATAGAGCGCGACGGCAAGGTCGTGGACGGCGTCGGCCGTACGCGGTCCGAAGCCGAGCAGATACCCGCCGTCGATGCGGATCAGCTTGCGCGCGGTTCCGGCCGGCGTCGAGGCGATCGATGCGTTGCCGAACAGTTCATCGTCCGATACCGGCGGCCCGGCATTGCTCATCATCAGGATCGCGTCCGGCCTGGCGGTGACAACAGCCTCGTCAGACAGTTGCTTGTAGCCGGAGAAGCCTTCGATCGCGTTGACGCCGCCGGCCAGCTTGATGATGCCGTTGGCAGCGGTATCGCTGCCGGCCGCCATGATCTTGCCGCCCTGCATCGACAGCACGAACAGAACGCGCTTGCGCTCCTCGATCGAGGCCGTCTGCTTTTCCGCCGCCTGCAGCTTGGCATCGATCTCCCTGGCCAGCGCTTCGGCCTTGGCGTCGGCGCCGAGCGCCTTGCCGACCACGCGGACCTTTTCGAGGATGCCCTCACGGTCGTACCGGTCAGGCACTTCGATGAAGGGGATGCTCGTCTTCTTCAGCACATCGAGCGCCTCCTTGGGGCCGCTACCGTGCAGCGCCAGCATGCCCGAAGGGTTTACCGACAGCACACCCTCCGGTGACAGCTGGCGCATGTAGCCGACATCTGGCAGGTCGAGAGCTGCTTTCGGATAGCGGCTGGTGGAATCGCGCGCCACAAGATGCTTTTCCTCGCCGAGCGCATAGACGATCTCGGTGATCGAGCCGCCGATGGACGCGATCCTGGCGGGATCGGCGAAGACGGAGACACCGTCGCCGGCGTCGGCCGGCTGCAGCGCGCCGAAAGCAAGGGAAAAGCTGAGCATCGGGCCAAGCATCGATCCGCGCACAGCCGTCAATCCGGTGAGAAGACCCATCGTTGTTTCCTCAGGCTGCGGTCGGGCTTGGAATGCGCGGCAGGTTCTCGGCCAGGAAGCGCCAGTCGTCGCGCTCGCCCTCTCCTTCATGGCGCTTACCGAAGAACTGGATGATCATGTTGCCGTCGGCGTCGTAGACCTCCAGCGACGTGACATGGCCGTCCTTGGTCGGCTTGCGCACGGCCCAGACTTCATGGATGTGGTCGGTGCGCAGGTGCAGATGGAAGGTCTCGTCCAGCACATTGATCCACGGCCCCATTGGCTTGACCGACTTGACCGGACCGGAATGGATTTGGATACAGCCACGGTTTCCCACAAAGCACATGATCGGCATCTCGCCCTCGGCGGCACGATTGAACATGGCTCTCACCGCATCATTGTCGAGCAGCCATGCATAGTCCTGGCCCACCATGCGCACTGCCTGGCGGCGGCTGAGCTTCAACGTCTTCAGCATGCCGAAGAACTGATGCACGTCGGTCAGCCGGCTCCAGCGATCGCGCAGATCGTCGAGATTCGCGGTCGTTGTCACCGCCTCGCCTTCGTTCTCGGCGGCTGGCCCCGAAATGGCGACCAGTGGCTCCTGGTTCGGCGATTCCAGCGAAGCGACCAGTTTCTGATAGGCATAGAGGTTTGACCCCGGCCGCAGATGCACCTTGTGCACCGCCTCGCCCGCCGCGTCGAAGAATTGCAGGCTGCGGCGGATGTCGTCGCCGTCGCGTTTTTCCACGGCAAAGCCGTGCGCCCATATTTTCGGGAAAATGCGCAGGTCGATGTTCTCGCCCAGCACCATGGCATTGTGATTGCCGGTGACGACCTTGTCGTAGGCGCCGATCTTTTCATGCACGGCGCTTTCGTTGCGGGTGAGCGCCATCACCTCGCCGACGGCTTCGAGGCCGGTCAGAAGATCGTTGACGCGTGGCTCGACGCGAACGACACCGTCGCCGCAATGCGCGGCCACCAACTCAGCCTCCGAAATGCCAAGCTGTGCGGCCAGATCGCGCTCGCGCGTTTTCGGATTATCCGTCCGCGCCCGCCGGATTTCGTGCGGGGTGGGTTTTACGCGCTGGTCCATTGTCCTGCTGCCTTGCGCTTACTTGTTGAGGATGAGCTTGCCCTGACGGGTGATCTTGAGCCGGTAGAGCGCGCCGTGATGCTCGATGCCGATCTCGTGCTCACCTTGGAACAGCGTGTTGCTCGACAGCGTCCGCACCGCCAGCGGAACGCCGTCGAAGCGGGCGGAGGCATCGTCGGAACGGCGGATGCGATAGCGGAAGTCGTTGGGATTGTGCGTGTTCATGTGGATCGGTCCCTTTCCTGTGCCGGGCGTCTGGCTAGGCGTTTTGCGTAATCCGATTCATTCTTGACTTGAATAATCATGTTTACTAGTCAGTGCAATACCGGATTAAATTAGTCAAGATTTAAGACGCGAATACGATCACAAATGCCAGCCAGCCCCAGGCCAGCCCGCATCGAACCTGGAAACTTTGGAGTTGGGGCACATGGGGTTAGCGATTTGGGAACGGCGCGGCTGGTCGGGGCCGAACGGTGCAGCGGCTTTGCTGGCGGGCGTGGCGGCGATTGCCTTGTTCGTGCCACCTGCCAACGCTCAGCAATCAGCACAGGCGGCGGGAGAGCAGGCCGATCAATCGAAGCAGGCTGAGCAGGAAAAGCCGGCGCCAGCGGGCGCAACACTGCTCGACAAGGTTCTGGTCATTAGCCGCACCGGAGAAACGGCCATCCAATCGCTGGCCTCGGCCAGCCATATCGACCAGGAACAGCTCGATCGCCGCATGGCGACGACGCCGAACGAAATGCTGTTCGGCGTGCCCGGCGTCGCGGCGCAGGCCGATGCCAGGCGCGTCAGCACCAGCGTCAATATCCGCGGCCTGCAGGATTTCGGCCGCGTCGCGATCATCGTCGACGGCGCGCGGCAGAACTTCCAGCGTTCCGACCATGGCACCCAATCGACCTTCTACGTCGACCCCGAGCTTATCAAATCCGTCGACGTCATCCGTGGTCCGGTCGCCAACACCTATGGTTCGGGCGCGATAGGCGGCGTGGTCTTCTTCGACACCAAGGACGCCCAGGACATCCTCAAGCCGGACGAGACATGGGCTGGTTCCGTCACCGGACGCTACGAGAGCAACGGCAAGGGCTGGACCACCAGCGCATCCGGCGCCTATCGCTTTAACGACAATTTGGATGCGCTGGGCAATATCGTCTACCGCAATTATGACGACTACAAGGATGGCGACGGCGACACCGTCAAGGGCACCGGCTTCGACGTGCTGAGCGGATTGCTAAAGACCACGATCCGCCCGAGCGACAATAGCGAACTGAAGCTCGGCTGGGTCGGTTCGAGCGACGGCTGGAACGAGATCAGCGGCGGCATGCCGGTCAATGACGTCGACCTGAAATCGAACACCTTCACGGCTCGCTACAATGTCACGGACGAAGACAGGAGCTGGCTCGACCTCCACGTCAACACCTCCTACAACAAGACCAATCTCGACCTGACCGGCCTTGTTCCGCAGCGCCGCTTCGATCCCGTCACCGGCCTTCCCGTGATGTTGCCGGCAGGTTCGACGTCGACCTTCGATGTCGGCACAGCCGCCATCGACATCTGGAACACGTCGCGATTCGAGACAGGCGGCCTCGCGCATGAACTGACCTATGGCGGCGACTGGGTGAATGACGACGTCGAGACTGGCGGCACGGCAGGCGGCGACAGCTTCTACACGCCTTCCGGCGAGCGCAACGTTTCTGGCGCCTACGTCCAGGACAAGCTCAGCTGGGATTGGCTCGAAGTCATTGCCGGGCTGCGCTATGACAATTACAGCCTCGAGGACGACACGCACGAAACGTCGGGCGACCGCCTGTCGCCGCGCATCACCGTCGGCGTCTCGCCTTTCGAAAGCGCCGGCCTTGCCGGCCTGCAATTCTACGGCACCTACGCGGAGGGCTACCGGTCGCCTTCGCTGACCGAAACCCTGATCAGCGGCAACCATCCGGCGGGTGTCAGCTTCCCGTTCCTGCCCAATCCCAATTTAAAGCCCGAAACCGGCAAGACCGTCGAATTCGGTGTCAATTACAAGCAGAACGACATTCTGGAATCCGGCGACGCGTTTCGGCTGAAGGCAGCCTATTTCAACAACGACGTCGACGATTATATTGACGGCGTTACGCTGTCGGCCTTTGATCCGACCAGTGGCTGCCCCTTGGGGCCGGGCATTCCGATCTGCTTCCAGTACCAGAACTTCGCCAAGGCAAAGATCAACGGCTTCGAGATGGAAGGCGTTTATGATGCAGCATGGGGCTACGCCGGACTTTCCGCCTCCATCATCAATGGTCACACCATATCCTACGAAGGCGATCGGGCGGACCTTGCCACGATACCGTCCGCGCAGGTCACCGCGCAGCTCGGCCTGCGCTTCCTCGAGGACAAACTCACTGTCGGCGGCGAGGTGCAGTACAATGGCAAGCCCAAGGGTAACCCGATCGCCGAGGACTATACGCTGGTCAACGCTTTCGCCAGCTACCAGGCGATCGACAGTCTGAAGGTTGATTTCCGCGCCGACAATCTATTCGATGTCAAATACGCCAATCCGTTGAACGGTAGCACCACGGTCGCGGTCTATGAACCGGGCATAACGCTGAAGCTGGCGGCAACGATGCGATTTGGAGGATGATGATGACGAACTTGACGGCATCCCTTCGTCTGCTGACCTCGGCGCTGGCGATGTCGCTTGCAGCAGTTCCGGCGTGGGCACAAGAGTCCGCGTCGGCGCCTGCTCTCGTCCTTGAACTCAATGGCGCGCAACCCTCCGAAAAGGGCTGCCGCCTGACCTTCGTGGTCACCAACAATCTCGGCGCCGACCTTTCCAGGGCGGCGTTCGAGATCGCGCTGTTCAACGACGCTGGCGTCGTCGACCGCCTGACCGTGCTCGACTTCAAGGACCTGCCGGCCGGCAAGACCAAGGTGACGCGCTTCGATCTCGCTGGCACCAACTGCGCCAAGGTCAGCCGCGTGCTGATCAACAGCGCGACCGAATGCGTCGGCACCGGCGTCGAGCCGAACACCTGCATGCGAAAACTCAAGACAGATGCCAAGACCAGCATCGCCTTCGGGGTCTGAGCACGGCGTGGGACTGCGTGCGGCATGCCTGCGGCACGCAAGCAGGCCTTTCTGAACTTACCCAATCGGGAGCCACCCGTCTCAGTCCAGGAAATCGAAAGGAACTCCATGTACATCGCCATGAACCGCTTCAAGGTGCAGAACGGCTCGGAAGCCGATTTCGAAGCTGTGTGGAAAAACCGCGATTCCAGCCTCGCGGAAATGAAGGGTTTCCGGGAGTTCCATCTGCTTCGCGGCCCAGTGAACGAGACCGAGGGCTATACGCTGTTTGCCTCGCACACGGTCTGGGCAAGCCACGACGATTTCATCGCCTGGACCAAGTCGGAGAACTTTCGCGCCGCCCACAGGAACGTCGGCACGACGAAGGTCCACTATATCGGCCATCCCCAGTTCGAGGGTTTTTCGGTCGTCGAGGGCGCCTGAAGCAACCTCGCCAGCCGGATAAGGGTCCTCACGCCGCCGCAAGCAGGCTGGCATTGCCGCCCGCGGCGGTCGTGTCGACGCAAACGGCCCGCTCATGCGCGTAAGCCGCCGGATTGAGCACCTCGCTGACCAGCGGCACGATCGGCCCTGCGCGTTCGGCGATCACCTTGCGCACGATACGCGCCGCTTCCGGCGTCCCCGAGAAGGCGACGACGTCGACGTGCAACGACCGAGCCTCGACCGGATCGGGGCGGCCGTCGATCGCCGCCAGCGGCAGGCCCTTGCCGGTCAGCGCTGAAAGTGCCGCCGGCGCTCCTGGCGCCACCGCCAGCACCGCATTGCCGGCGGCGAGCGCCTGAATCGTCTGGGCAAGCAGCGTGTCGCCGTCTGGTCCCAGGCACAGCACCCGGCCGCGCGGCGCCAGTGACAGCGTGTTGGCCTCGCCGGTCGGCCCGGGCAGGTCGATCTGGCCGAAATCGATACCGGCGGCTGCTCCGATCGCCGCGGCACCTTTGCCGCGCAAATGCTTGCGCAGGATGGCGATGCGGTCCGGCCGCGTCGACCAGCCGCCAAGCGCGGGATCGGGCAGATTGTCGGCGAGTTCGGTCGCCGTCACCTTGTGGCCGTCGCCAACAGGCGCGCCTGCCTCCGGTCCCTTGCGAAAGCGCCGGAGATAATGCGGTCCGCCGGCTTTGGGCCCGGTGCCGGACAGCCCCTCGCCGCCGAACGGCTGCGAGCCGACGACCGCGCCGATCTGGTTGCGGTTGACATAGATGTTGCCGGCATGGATCCCGTCGACGAAATGCTGCACGCGACCCTCGATGCGGGTGTGCAGACCGAACGTCAGGCCGTAGCCCTTGCGGTTGATGGCGGCGATCACCGCATCGATCTCATCGGCGTCGAAACTGGCGACATGGAGCACCGGCCCGAACACTTCGCGCTCCATCTCCTCGATACCCTTGACCCGAAACACATGCGGCGCGACGAAGCGGCCATCCCTGGGTGCTTCGAGCTTGGCGATCAGCCGTCCCTGCAAACCCATCGTCGTGCAGTAATCGCGGATCGAACCCTGCGCCTCGTCGTCGATGACGGGACCGACATCCGTCGAGATAGCCCAGGGATCGCCGACCTTGAGCGCCTCCATGGCGCCCTTCAGCATCTCCAGCATCTTCTTCTCGACATCCTTCTGCACATAGAGGACGCGCAGCGCCGAACAGCGCTGGCCCGCACTCTGGAAGGCGGAGGCGAGGATATCGCGCACCGCCTGCTCGGGCAGCGCGGTGGAATCGACGATCATGGCATTCAGCCCGCCCGTCTCGGCGATCAGCATGGCATCGGGCGCGGCTGTCTCGGCCAGTTGCTTCTCGATCAGCTTGGCGACCTCGGTCGAGCCGGTGAAGCAGACGCCGGCAATGCGCGGATCTGATGTCAGTGGCCCCCCGACCGAGGGGCCATCGCCCGGCAGAAGCTGGATGACGTCTTCCGGCACGCCGGCCTCGCGCAGCATTTCGACGGCTCGGAAAGCGATCAGCGGCGTCTGTTCGGCGGGCTTTGCAATTACCGAATTGCCGGTGACGAGCGCTGCGGCGATCTGGCCCGTGAAGATGGCGAGGGGGAAATTCCACGGCGAGATGCAGACAATGACGCCGCGCGCCTCGGTGCCCGCTTCGGCATTGGCCGCCTCGGCCGCGTAATAGCGCAGGAAATCCACCGCTTCGCGCACTTCGGCGACGCCGTCGGCCAGCGATTTGCCGGCCTCGCGGGTGGCCAGCGCGAAGAATTCGACGGCATTGGCCTCGTAGAGATCGGCGGCGCGATTGAGGATGGCCGCGCGCTCGGCAACCGGACGCTTTGCCCAGGCTGGCTGCGCTTCGACGGCGATGCGCACGGCGGTTGCCGCCTGCTTGGCGGTGGCTTCGCTGACCGTGCCCACCACTTCCGAAGGCCTGGCGGGATTGACGACCGGGCGTTGCTCGCCATAGCCGGCCGCGCGCGTGATCGGCTTGGCGTGCCAGCGGTTAGGGCCCGCGAAGGCTGTCCTCTCCTTCTCGATTGCTGCCAACGTCACCGGATCGGTGATGTCGAACCCTTTCGAGTTGCGGCGGCTTGCACCGAAGATGACGGCAGGCCGGGGGATCGCGGGATTGGCGGCGGGGCCTTGGCTCTCGACCGCTTCTAGCGGGTCGCGCGCGATGTCTTCGGGCTCGACATCCTCGTCGGTAAGCTGGTGGACGAAAGATGAATTGGCGCCGTTCTCCAGCAGCCGGCGCACCAGATAGGCGAGCAGGTCGGAATGCGCGCCGACAGGCGCGTAGATGCGGCAGCGCGTGCCTTCGGCCTTACGCACCGTCTCGTGCAACGCCTCGCCCATCCCGTGCAGGCGCTGGAACTCGAAGCTCTCACGGTTCTTCGTCATCGACAGGATGGCGGCGACAGTGTGGGCATTGTGGGTGGCGAATTGCGGATAGATGCGATCGGTCATCGACAAAAGCTTTCTCGCGCAAGCGAGATAAGAAACGTCGGTGTTGACCTTGCGGGTGAAGACGGGGTAGCCGGCGAGCCCCAGCGTCTGCGCCCGCTTGATCTCGGTATCCCAATAGGCACCCTTGACCAGCCGCACCATGATGGTGCGATCGTATTTCGTGGCAAGCGCATAGAGCCAGTCGATGACGAAGGCAGCGCGCGGACCATAGGCCTGGACGACGACGCCAAAGCCGTTCCAGCCTGCAAGCTCCGGCTCGGCAAGCACGCGCTCGATGACGTCGAGCGAGAGGTCGAGGCGATCGGCCTCCTCGGCATCGATATTGAGGCCCATGCGCGAATGGCGCGCCGCGAGCGCCAGCGAAAGGAGCCGCTCGGCCATGACAGGCAGCATCTCTTCCTTCTGCGCTTCCTCGTAGCGCGGATGCAGCGCCGAGAGCTTCACCGAGATGCCGTGGTTGTGGCGGATATCAGGCCCGTTTGAACCGGCATCGAGTGACGAGATGGCATCGGCATACGCCTTGTGGTAGCGCAGCGCATCGGCCTCGGTGCGGGCCGCCTCGCCCAGCATGTCGAAGGAATAGAGATAACCCTTCTGCGTCATCGGCCGGCCGCGCTTCACCGCTTCGGCGATGGTGCGGCCGAGCACGAACTGCTCGCCCATCTCGCGCATAGCCGCCGCCACCGCCTTGCGGATGACGGGCTCGCCGAGCCGGCGCACCATGGCGCGCAGCGTGCCTTCGATGCCGCCCTCGCCTTCATCGAGCACGCGGCCGGTCAGCATCAGCGCCCAGGTCGATGCATTGACGAAGATGGAGCTCGAGCCGCCCGAATGCGCCGACCAGTCGTGCGGCGCGATCTTGTCGGCGATCAGGTCGTCCATCGTCTCGGTATCGGGCACGCGCAGCAGTGCTTCGGCCAGGCACATCAGCGCCACGCCCTCCTTGGTGGAAAGGCCATAGGCGGAGAGGAAAACCTCCATCAGCCGTGGATCGGACGAGCCGCGCACTGCCCGCACCAGATCGGCGGCACGAGCCGAAATCGCCCGGCGATCCTCCGCCGAGAGGCCGCTCGCCTCGGCCAGCCGCTTCACGGCCTGATCCTCGTCGGGCAGATAGTTGGCGCGGATTTGCTGGCGGATGGCGTCGAGCGCTGGCATGGCGGGTCCTACTGGCAAGCACAAGGGAGCGGGCCGGCGGTCACCGGACCGAATGGCGCAAGCTAGCACAAGTCCCGATTTTCAGGCGGTCTGAAGAAATCGACATTGCAGTTCGATCGATCTATCATGTCACCGCAAACTACCCGAAGAAGGCTGCATTTTCGATGAGGGAAGACCAATTGGACCGCATCGACAGGAACATCCTGTCGGCGCTGGCAAGCGACGGCAGGCTTTCCATGTCGGAGCTCGCCGCCAAGGTCGGCCTGTCCAAGACGCCGGTGCAGGCGCGGGTGAAGCGGCTGGAGAAGGACGGCTATATCAGGGGCTACCAGGCGATTATCGATCGCGAGCGCATGGGCGAAGGCCATGTCGCCTTCGTCCAGGTGAAACTGTCCGACACCCGGTCCGCCGCGCTGGACGCTTTCAACCGCTCTGTCCAAGCCGTTCCGGAGATCGAACAGTGCCACATGATGGCGTCGAGCTTCGATTATCTGCTGAAGGTCCGCACCCGCGACATCGCCGCCTATCGCCGCGTGCTGGGCGAGCGCATCTCCGCCCTGCCCCATGTCGCCCAGACCTCGACCTTCGTGGCGATGGAGACTGTGAAGGATCGATAGTTCATTCCGCCAAGGTCTTCAAAAACGCCACCAGCGCCGCGCGCTCGCGGTCCGACAGCGCCAGCGGATGAATTTCGGATGTCCCCTCCACACTGGGGGCAGCCTTGGCATAATGCGCCACCACCTCGTCGAGCGACGCAAACTGACCGGCGTGCATGTAGGGCGGCCGCGTCGCCGCGCCGCGAAGCGAAGGCGTCTTGTAGGCGCGCACCAATTCCGGCGCATCCTTGACCATGAACCGCAATTCGCCGCAGGCGCCGACATCGCCATCGCGATAGGCGCCGAAGCAGTTGAACGGGTCGGCTTGAACTTGGCGTACCGCGTCGACGCGGCCGCGATCCGGCGGCAGCCCGTTGACCGGCGGCACGCCGGTGTTGTGGAACCCATTGTCGGTGAAGCGCGGCCCATTGTGGCAGGTCACGCAATTGGCCTTGCCGATGAACAGTTTCAGGCCGAGGATTTCCTCCCGGGAGAAGGCGGCGTCGCCTTTCGGCTCGGCGCCGGTCGCCAGGTCCAGCGCGAACCGGTCGAAGCGGGCCTGCGGCGGCTCGATCGAGCGTTCGAAGGCAGCGATTGCTTTGCCGATGTTGGCGAACACCCCGTTTATCGCGTCACGCTGCTGGTCGCTCATGGCGCGCCATGCAGCCTTCTCGGCATCGCTGCCGAGCGGACTGGCATTGGCTGGTATGTCGGACAGATCGGGCAGCGGGCCGAAGATGCGCTCATAGCGGTCGCCGAAGCGCGCCTTGATGTAATGCGCATAGGCGGCGCGGTTTCCCGCCTGCTCCAGGGGGTTCTCCAGCGGCGTCAGCGCCTGCGCCCACAGGCTGTCGCGCCGTCCGTCCCAGAAAAACCAGGGATCGCGCGCGATGCCGGCGAGCGGCATGGTACGCCGGTTCGTGCGGCCGACGCCAACCGCCTGCGGCAGGCCGTCCTGAAACTGCCTGTCGATCTTGTGGCAGGTCGAGCAGGACACCGTGCCGTCGCGGCTCATGCTGGCGTCAAAGAACAGCGTCGAGCCAAGGGCAGCGGCGGCCGGGACATCGGCGAACCGGTTGGTGGTGTCGGGTTTCAGCGCCGGCAGCCTCGACAGCGCCAGCGAGGCGATGGTCTTCTTCTCGGCATCGGAAAAGTCCGGCTTGCCGCAGCCGGCAAGGACGGCCATCGCCATCAAGACGAAAAAGCGCGCAAGACGCCTCATCTGCGGCTCACAGCACGACGTTGAAGACGACCGTATCCGACCCAGCCGTCGCGGAGATGGCAAAATGCAGCTGCCACCAGCCGCTCATGGTGAATTTCACGCCTTCGATGCGATAGCGCCCGTCGCCGAGATAGTCCGTCGCTTGCGGGCTGGTCGGCAGGCCGTGGCGGTGCTGCGGCATGCCTCCCGATACCGCGATCGCGGCCCCTTCCACCGGCGTCCCGGCTATCGTCTTCAACGTCAACAGCCAGGCTTCCAGTTCGCCTTGACGGACGACGCCGCGTTCCGGCGCGAAGCTCGCCATGAACAATCCGTTCTCGGTCTTTTTGGTTCGGGAGATATCCGGGCCGGCAACCTGCGCGGTTCGCGGTGCGGTCAGATAGACCACTGCCAGGATGCCAGCCAGCAAGGCTGCCAGACCAAGACCCGCCAAAAGATAACGCCATATCGAAGCCAAGCCGGTTCCTCTTCAGGGGATAACGTTTTGCCGCACCGATCGCATCCCGCCAAACCTGTTGGAATCGCAGGTGACGGAAAAAACCGCCCTTGCCAAGCATGGCGCTCTACTCTCCAAAAAGCTACAGCAGCATCGTAAAAGGGGATGGATCATGATCGGCAAAGGTGTCGCCTCGATCGGCGAATGCATGATCGAGCTTTCGGGCCAAACAGGTTCGAACTGGCGCATGGGATTTGCCGGCGATACGTTCAACACGCTGTGGGCCCTGCATGCGCTGAGTGGAAGGCCAGCGACCTACGTCTCGGCTTTCGGAGACGATCCTTTCTCGCAAGACCAGATCGGCTTCTTCGCGGACAATGGCATCGGCATTGGCGAAAGCCCTGTTATCCCGGGGGCGCGGCCCGGCCTCTATGCCATCACGCTGACCGGCGCGGAACGCTCCTTCACCTATTGGCGCGGCGATGCGGCTGCCAGGCAGCTTGCCTCCAATCCGGCTGCGTTGGCAAAAAGCCTTGAAAAGCAGGCGCTTGTCTACTTTTCCGGAATCACTTTGGGAATTCTGGACTCCGCTGCGCGCGCCACGTTGCTATCGGCCGTGGCCGAGGCGCGATCCGCGGGGTCGCTGATCGCCTTCGATCCCAACTACCGGCCACGGCTGTGGCGCGATCGCGAGGAGGCGCAAGCCGCGATCCTGGAGGCGCTCGCCGTCACCGACATCGCATTGCCGACTTTCCCGGACGAGCAGATGCTGTTCGGCGATGAAGCGCCACAGGCAACGGCTGGGCGGCTCGGGCAACTGGTCGGCGAAGTCGTGGTCAAGAACGGTGAACAGCCGGCGCTGATCGTCGAGAACGGGACGCTGCGGGACGTTCAGGCGATCCATGTGGCCACGCCCGTCGACACCACGGGCGCGGGCGATTCCTTCAACGGCGGCTATCTCGCCGCGCGTCTCGCCGGACACACCCCTGCGGAGGCTACAAAGCGCGCGCACCGTGTCGCGGCCAGCGTGGTGCAGGTTCGCGGCGCATTGGCGCCATTCGAGACGTTGCGTGCGGCATTCGAAACGGATTGAGGGTCAGGGCAGCCGGAACCGATATTCCGTCACGTGATGGTAGATCGCACCCGGCCACAGTGTCGCCTGCGGGAAATAGGGCCGGTTCGGTGCGTCCGGCCATATTTGCGGCTCCAGGCAAAAACCACAGAAAGCTTTGTGGTTTCGCCCTTCCAGCCCCGTGCGCGGCGTCACATACTGGCCGGTATAGAGCTGGACGCCGGGCTCCGTGGTCCACAGTTCCATCTCGACGCCGGAGCTCGCTCCTTGCACCCACGCCGCCTGCTTGAGCGGCCCACGCGCCGAGGCGAGGCAGAAATTCTGGTCGTAGGCAAGCTGCTCGCCTTCGGTCTCCATGCGCAGCGGCCGCGCCTGGCGGAAATCGAAGGGCGTGCCGTCGACAGGCTTCACCGTGCCCGTCGGAATCATTTCGCCATCCACCGGCAGATAGGCGCCGGCATTGAGCATCATCCGGTGATCGAGGATGTCGCCCGTCCCGCCATCATCGAGGTTGAAGTAGGAATGCTGCGTGAGATTGCACAGCGTCGGCTCCTCGCACGTCGCTGATATCTCGACGCTGAGCGTACCGGGGATCTTCAGCCGGTAGGTGCAGGTGACGTCGAGTGCCCCGGGAAAGCCCATCGTGCCGTCGGGATCGTGCAGCGTCAGCGTGACGAAGTCCCGCCCGTGCAGCGAAACCGTCCACGGCCGATGGAAAAAGCCTTGCGAGCCTCCATGCAGCGTGTGCTTGTCGAGAAAATTGCGCTCGGTCTGGTAGCGCTTGCCGGCGATGGTGAAACGGCCGTCGCGGATGCGGTTGGCATAGCGGCCGACGACCGCGCCGAAGAAAGCCGTGTCGGTTTCATAGGATGATAGATTATCATAGCCGAGCACGAGAGGCGCATCGTGGCCGGCCAGGCGCAGGTCCTGGATGATCGCGCCGAGCCCAAGGATATTGGCGCTAAGTCCGCCGCCTCTGATGGTGAAGCGGCGAATCGGGTCGCCCGCCTGGGTGGTGCCGAAAACCTCGCCGTCCTTCATTGCCATGCCCGCAAACGTCAGTTGATCCAGACGGCCCGTTTCGTAGCCGGGGCAGGCAGATCACAGGCCTGCCTGTCCCGGCGACAGTCTATCAGAGGCCGAGGCCGCCGATGCAGACATATTTGGTGTCGAGGTAATCCTCGATACCCTGATGTCCGCCTTCCTTGCCGAGCCCGGACTCCTTGACGCCGCCGAACGGTGCTTCCGGCGTGGTGATCAGGCCTTCATTGACGCCGACCATGCCATATTTCAGCCCTTCCATGACGCGGAAGGCGCGGCCGAGATCGCCGGTGTAGAAATAGCAGGCGAGGCCGAATTCGGTGTCATTGGCAAGCGCAATCGCCTCTTCCTCGGTCTCGAACCTGAAGACGGGCGCCACCGGCCCGAAAATCTCTTCCTTCATGAAGCGCATCTTGGGCGTCGCATCGGCGATGACGGTCGGCTGGAAGAACGAGCCGCCGAGCGCATGGCGCTTGCCGCCGGCGACGATCTTGCCGCCCTTCGAAGTCGCGTCGGCGATCAGTTCCTCGACCTTCTCCACCGCTTTCTCGTCGATCAGCGGCCCCTGCTGCACGCCCTCCTCCAGGCCGGAGCCGACCTTCAGCTTGTCGCTGGCGGCAGCCAGCTTCTCGACGAACCGGTCATAGACGCCGGCCTGGACAAGGAAGCGGTTCGTACAGACGCAGGTCTGGCCCGAATTGCGATACTTGGCCGTGATCGCACCGGCGACGGCGCGGTCGATGTCGGCGTCGTCGAAGACGATGAACGGCGCATTGCCGCCGAGCTCCATCGACACCTTCTTCACGGTGACGGACGACTTCTGGATCAGGATCTTGCCGACCTCGGTCGAGCCGGTAAAAGTGATCTTCTTGACCAGCGGATTGGCGCAGATCTCATCGCCAATTTCGCCGGCCGCACCGGTCAGGATGTTGATTACGCCCTTGGGGAAGCCGACTTCCTCGGCCAGCGCGCCCCAGGCGAGACCGGAGTAAGGCGTCTGCGAGGCGGGCTTGACCACGGCGGTGCAACCCGCGGCGAGTGCCGGGCCGAGCTTGCGGGCCAGCATCGAGGACGGGAAATTCCACGGCGTGATGGCGGCGATGACGCCGACCGGTTCCTTGGTCACCAGGATGCGGCGGTCCGCCCACGGCGACGGCACGACATCACCATAGGTGCGGCGGCCCTCCTCGGCGAACCACAGGATGTAGGAGGCGGCCGAGCCGATCTCGCCCTTCGATTCGAACAGCGACTTGCCCTGTTCAATGGTCAGGAGCTCCGCCAGAACGTCCTGATTGTCCATCATGGCATCGTGCAGCTTGCGCAGCAGCTTCGAGCGCTCGAGCGCGGTCGTCTTGCGCCAGGTCTTGAAAGCTTCGTCGGCGGCTTCGATGGCGCGGCGGGTCTCGACCTTGCCTGCCTTGGGCACGGTGCCGATCTTGAGGCCGGTTGCCGGATTGGTGACGTCGACCGTCTGGCCGCTGTCGGCCTGCACCCATTCGCCGTTGATGAGATTGGCCTGGCGCATGAAATGGCTGGTTTTCTGAAGCATGGTCTAGCCTCCGTTCGGCGCTCACGGGCCGCTATCTGGATGTCTTCGATTAGCGCACCGTGCGCTGGGGCCATTGCTCTTAACCTAGGGAAAGCCCCGCAAGCAATCGCAAGATGGCATATAGGGGTTATGCCAGTGCAAGGCGAGAGCCGAGGTTTGATTTCACCGCTGAGACATCGCGTCGAACGGACTCACGCCGAGCGGCTCATACCCTGGTCTTATTCATGTCAGCCGAAGACGTGCACGCTCACCGCCAGCCAGAAAGCAGTGGTGACGACCGCGCTCGCGGTCGCGATGGTCATCTGGTTCGAAGCCAGCGCCTGGCCTGTGTTGAACTGCACGGCAATGAGATAGGAATTGATGCCGGATGGGAGCGCCGCCACCACGACCGCTACCTTGGCGGTCAAGGGCGGCAGGCCGAGCAACCAGACGAAGATCAGAACCAGCGCCGGCATCAGGAACAGCTTCAGTGTTGATAGCGCCAGCGCCGGGCGGACATTGCCTGATATGCCGAAGCGGCGCAGGCTGAGCCCCATGGCGAACAGCGCCACCGGCCCGGCGGTGCCGGCCAGCGCGTCCACCAGCCGCATGACCAGTTCGGGCAGCGGGATGCCGCTGAAGCGCCATGCGAGACCCAAAAGAATGCCGATGATCAGCGGATTGATGAACAGCCGCCTCAGGAAGTTGCGGACGACGCGCACGGGATGCACATGCTCGCCGCCGCCGCGGCCGAACATCTCGAACAGCACGATCGAAGCCATCATCATGACAGGCAGATGCACGGAAACCAGAAGCGACAGCACCTCGAATCCGTCCCGCCCGAATATGCCGAGAATGAACGGCGCGCCGAGCAGGACAACATTGGAATAGGCCGACGACACGCCGCCGACGACACCGGCGCGTGCGTCGCGTCCGAATATCCGCGTGGTAACGACATGGCCGGCGGCCCAGGTGATTGCCACCGCCGCGAAATAGGCCCCCCATAGCGACCACGGTGCCACCCCGTGGAAATCGGCATTCACCATCGTCTGGAACAACAGCAGCGGCATCGCAACGCTGACCGCGAAATCGGATATCCCCTCGCCGCTCGCCGGCTTCATATAACCGGTGAACCCGGCGAGGTAGCCGAGCGCCACGAGGCTGAAGACGAAAAGGACGGTTTCGGTAAGCGGAGACATTTTTCCAGGGATAGGCGAGCCAAGGTCGCGGTGCAATCGCGCCCGAATTTCTTCGACCCCGAATTTGTTCTGCCAAGCGGGGCATCGCCGAAGGCGGCTGGACTTTTCCCATCCCGCTCACGACCGGAAGACCGATCTGGTGAAGCAGCGGATGACGAAGGAGAAGTGAGACCGCGGAGACCGCAGGCCTTTCGCTTGTCTTTGTACCTGCTTTCCGATCCCTATATGCGGGTGGCCGGTGCCCGGCTCCTGGAAGGATTACGATGATCCGATTTGCCTTGGCGTTGTTCCTGTTTGGCGTTCCGGCTGCAGCGCATGCGACGGATGCCGGCTGGGCGCTGCTGCGCGATGGCGGCCATGTCGTGCTTTTGCGCCATGCCATGGTCACCGGCACCACCGATCCCGCCAATTTTGATATCGACAGCTGCGCCACCCAGGTCAATCTGTCAGCACGCGGCAAGCAGCAGTCGAGCAAGATCGGCGCCTTGCTTGCCGCCCGCGCCGCGCCGATCGAGCGCGTGCTGTCCAGCCGCTATTGCCGCTGCCTCGACACCGCGCGCATCGCCTTCGAGACCGAGCCGGAGCCTTTCGCGCCGCTCGACCTGCTGAAGGGCGACGCGGCGCAAAAGGCGGCCCAGATCGCCGCGATCATGAAGGAAATCCGCGCCTATTCCGGCTCTGACAACCTGGTCATGGTCACTCATCTGGAAAATATCGCTGCGTTGACCGGCGTCTCGCCGCGCGAGGGCGAAGCCGTTGTCGTCGAGCCGCAGGGCGACAGTCTGCGTGTGCTCGGCCGGGTTACGTTCTAAATCGGGGCCGACCGGCGCATCCGCGAGCAGCCACGCGTCGATGAGAACTTGCGACAGAGGTAATGTTGCCAAAATACCACCCAAAAAAGATGCCGCGCTAGGGCCGCGACAATGAGGCCAACATCATCCGCGGCCGCCAGCCATGTACGGGCCGCCGGGTTGACCGGCGGCCCGTCTTGCGTTTCTTGGGCACGCTACCCATCTGCGCCCGGCGTATCAGGCCTTTTCCTGCCGGGAAAAACCGATTAGACAGCGCCCAAACAAGATGCGGACAGATTCCGCCCGCAACCGAAGGAAAAGCCCTTGTCCACCACGTTCGACAAAGTCGCCAAGATCATTGCCGACACCAGCGAGATCGATATCGACACCATCACGCCCGAGAGCCACACGATCGACGATCTCGGCATCGACAGCCTCGATTTCCTCGACATCGTCTTCGCCATCGACAAGGAATTCGGCATCAAGGTGCCGCTGGAAAAGTGGACCCAGGAAGTCAATGACGGCAAGGCCTCGACGGACGATTACTTTGTCATGAAGAACCTGTGCGCCAAGATCGACGCACTGGTCGCCGCCAAGACCGCCTGATCCGTACCCGATCATCCATGAGCCCCCGCGACGTCGTCATCACCGGCATTGGCCTTGTCTCCTCGTTGGGAGAAGGCCCCGATGAACACTGGCGCAAGCTCACTCAGCCGGGTCAGAAGCCGGTGCTCGAAGCCGAGCGTTTCGCGCCCTACACCGTCCATCCGCTGCCGGAGATCGACTGGAACCTGCAGATCGCCAAGCGCGGCGACCAGCGCCAGATGGAAACCTGGCAGAGGCTCGGCACCTATGCCGCGGGTCTTGCGCTGGACGATGCAGGCATCAAGGGCAATGACGAGCTCTGCACGACCATGGACATGGTCGTGGCCGCCGGCGGCGGCGAGCGCGACGAAGCGGTCGATGCCGCCATCCTGGCCGCCTCGGAAAGCCGCAACGACCGTGACGTGCTGCTCAACGAGAAGCTCACCACCGAACTGCGCCCCACCCTGTTCCTGGCACAGCTTTCCAATCTGCTCGCCGGCAACATCTCCATCGTCCACAAGGTGACGGGATCGTCCAGGACCTTCATGGGCGAGGAAGGCGCCGGCGTAGCCGCCGTCGAGACGGCTGCCGCGCGCATTCGTTCCGGCCAGTCGACGCATATACTGGTGGGCGGCGCCTTCCAGACCGAACATTCCGATATGTTGCTCGGCTATGAGCTTGCCGGCTACCTGCATCGCGGCGCCTGGAAGCCCGTCTGGCAGCGGCAAGGCGCCGAAGGTGGCGGCGTGGTATCGGGATCCGGCGGCGCTTTCCTGGTGCTGGAGCAGCGCGAACACGCGGCAAGCCGGGGGCGCAGGATCTATGCCGAGCTCGGCCCGGTCGTCTCCGGCCGTGCCAGGCGGCGGCAGGGCGAGCTCGATTCCGAGATCGCCGCGCTGCTCAAGAAGACCGCCGTGCCGAATGGCGGCTTGCTTTCCCTGTCTGGCGCCTCAGGCGCTCACGCGGCTACCGCTGCCGAGAAGTCGGCGTTCGACAGCAATCCCGCGATCGCGGTGCGCGGCTTCGCGACGCTGACCGGCCACATGAAGGAAGCGCAGTTTCCCTTCGCCGTGGCGCTGGCGGCGCTCGCCGTCGACCGTAAGGCCGCCTACCCCGTTTTCGATGCCGCTGCCGAGAAACCGTTCGAAGGCATTCCAAGAAGCGTCCTTGCAACGGCGATCGGCTACCACCAATTCGAGGGCATGGCGCTGGTCAACGCCGCATAGAGCGGCCAGCCACATACAACGACAAAGGTTAGGGCTTCCGGATGGCCAATCTCAGAGATCACATGGGCAGGCCGATCGTTGCCGTCACAGGCATCGGCGTGGTTACTTCCCTTGGAGCCGGCAAATCAGACAACTGGACGGCGCTGACCTCGGGCAGATCGGGCATCCACCCGATCACCCGCTTCCCTGTCGACCACCTCAACACCCGCATTTCCGGCATGGTCGATTTCCTTGCGTCGAGCTCGAAGGGCGCCAGCCCCCTCACATACGAACTGGCGGAGACGGCCGCGCAGGAAGCCGTTGCCGAAGCCGGCCTCAATTCCAGCGACTTCGGCGGACCGCTGTTTCTGGCCTCGCCGCCGGTCGAACTCGACTGGCATGAGCGGTTCGCGCTCTATAATTCCGACAAGCACGACGCCGGTGCCGAAAGGCTGCTTCGGGTGGCGCGCGGCTTGAAGGAGCTCGATACATTCGAGACCACGCAGTTCGGGTCGATCGCCGACCGGCTCGCCGACCGTTTCGGCACGCGCGGCCTGCCGATCACGCTGTCGACCGCTTGCGCCTCCGGTGCAACGGCCATCCAGCTTGGGGTCGAGGCAATCCGCAGAGGCGAATGCGACCGGGCGCTGTCGATCGGCGCGGACGGCTCGGCGACCGCCGAGGCGCTGATCCGTTTTTCGCTGCTGTCGGCGCTTTCGACCCACAACGACATCCCGGAAAAGGCTTCTAAGCCCTTCTCCAAGGACCGCGACGGCTTCGTGCTGGCCGAAGGTTCCGGCGCTCTGGTGCTGGAATCGCTGGAGGCAGCGCTCGCCCGTGGAGCAAGCGTTCTGGGCATTCTGCGCGGCTGCGGCGAAAAGGCGGACGATTTCCACCGCACCCGCTCCAAGCCGGATGGTTCGCCGGCCATCGCGGCGGTGCGCGCCGCCCTCGCCGATGCCGGCCTGGGCGAGGACGAGATCGACTATGTCAACGCGCATGGCACCTCGACGCCGGAAAATGACAAGATGGAGCACCTGTCGCTGTCGACGGTGTTCGGCGAGCGGATCGGCTCGATGCCGATCTCGTCCAACAAGTCCATGATCGGCCATACGCTGTCCGCCGCCGGCGCGGTGGAAGCGGCGTTTTCTCTCATGACCATGCGCGAAGGCGTCATTCCGCCGACCATCAACTACGACAATCCCGATCCGGCGATCGTGCTCGATGTCGTGCCCAACAAGAAGCGCAATGCGCAGGTTGGCACCGTGCTTTCGAACTCCTTCGGCTTTGGCGGCCAGAACACTTGCCTTGTCATGGCGCGGGAACCGGTCTAAGCGAGCCACTTCCGCTAGAACAGAACCGACAGGCTCCATGCGCGCACTGCAACTTATCGAGGACCGCCGTCTTGAAACGGTGGACCTGCCGCCCCCGCCGCCGCCCGCGCTCGGCGAGGTGACGCTGCGCATCAAGGCAGTGGCGCTGAACCACATTGACGTCTGGGGCTGGCGCGGCATGGCTTTCGCCAAGCGCAAGCTGCCGCTGGTCGTCGGCGCGGAAGCCTCCGGCGAGGTCGAGACCGTCGGTCCCGGCGTTTCCGGCCTGCTGCCGGGACAGTTGGTCTCGATCTACGGCGCGCGCACCTGCGGCCTTTGCCGTGCCTGCCGCGAAGGCCGCGACAATCTTTGCGAACACGTCTCGGGCGTTCATGGCTTCCACCTCGACGGCTTCGCGCAGGAGAAGATCAACCTGCCGGCGCGCCTGCTGGTCCCCGTCCCTCCAGGCGTGAGCGAGATCGGCGCGGCTGTCGCCCCCGTCACTTTCGGCACCGTCGAACACATGCTGTTCGACAATGCCAGGCTCGAGCCCGGCGAGACGATCCTTGTCCACGCCGGCGGATCCGGCATCGGCTCGGCCGCCATCCAACTGGCGAAGCGGATGGGCTGCACGGTCATCACCACGGTCGGCTCGAACGACAAGATAGACAAGGCCAAGGCGCTCGGCGCCGATCATGTCATCAACTACCGTGACGACCGGTTCGAGGGCGTCGTGCGCAAGCTGACCAAGAAGAAGGGCGTCGACGTCGTCTTCGAACATGTCGGCGCCGACACCTTTGCCGGCTCGATGCTGTGCCTGAAGCGCGGTGGCCGGCTCGTCACCTGCGGCTCGACGTCCGGCGTGTCGGCGCAGGTCAATCTGATGCAGCTTTTCCAGCAGCAGTTGAAGCTGCTCGGCTCCTTCGGCTGCCGCATGGAGAACATGGCTGACGCCATGCAGAAGATGGCGGCGGGACAGGTCGCACCCGTCATCGATACCGAAGTCGGCTTCGACGACATCGACGCCGCGCTGAAGCGCATGGAAGGCCGCGACGTCTTTGGCAAGATCATCCTACGCGTCGTCTAGGCCCTGACTTCTGTGTTGAAGAAGCTTCGCCGCGACCTGATGTTCCGCTACGGCCGGCAATTGCGCCGGTTCGAGCACTGGCTGGTCGCGCGCATTGCGATGATCATCATCTCGGTGCTGCGCCTGCTGCCCCCCGACAGCGCGCTGAATTTCGCCGACCGCGTCGCCCGCCGCATCGGTCCATGGGTCGGACGCCATAATGTGGCCGTCGAGAATCTGCGCAAGGCCTATCCGCACAAGAGCGAAGCCGAGATCCAGGCCATCGCCTCCGACATGTGGGGCAACATGGCGCGTCTCGCCGCCGAATACATCTTTCTCGACGCCTTGTTCGACTACGATCCAGCCGCCACCAGTCCCGGCCGTGTCGAGGTCAGGGGAGTAGACCATTTCGTCGAGATCGCGGCCGAAAAGAAGCCGCACATCGTCTTCACCGGACATCTCGGCAATTTTGAATTGCTGCCGGTGGCGGCGGCTACTTTCGGCATGAATATCACCGCGCTGTTTCGCCCGCCCAACAATCCGTACCTGGCCGACTACATCCTCTCGACGCGCCGCGCGACCATGGGATCGTTGCTGCCCTCGATGGCGGGCGCTTCGTTCGCGCTCGCCTCGGTATTGGAAAACGGCGGCAATATCGGGGTCCTCGTCGACCAGAAGTTCACGGGCGGCCTGGAAACGACATTCTTCGGCCGCCCCTGCCAGAGCAATCGCGTGCTCGGCACACTTGCCCGTCATTATGATTGCGACGTCTACCCGGCGCGCTGCGTCAGGCTGCCGGGCAACCGCTTCAGGCTCGAGATAGAAGAGAAGCTGACATTGCCCCGCACCGCCGATGGCAGTGTCGACGTGCGCGCCACCACCCAGCTCCTCAACGACGTGGTCGAGCGCTGGGTGCGCGAGGATCCCGGCCAGTGGATGTGGTTCCACAAGAGATGGGACATCAGCCGCAAGCGACGCAAGGCAAAGACCCGAAGCGCGTAGTCTGGAGCCGTCCGATGCGCCTCCGGCACAAGCCGGCTTAGCAGTCAGTTCCTCACGACGATGCGCGTGTTGCCGAAGCCGACTTCTCGCACCATCGAGTAGAAAGCCGCCGCATTGGCCGTATGCAGCCGCACGCAGCCATGCGACGCCGGTCGACCGAGCTGCCTCACCGCGCCCGTTCCGTGGATGGCATAGCCGCCGTGGAAGAACACGGAATAAGGCATCGGCGACATGTCGTATTTGCGCGAATACCACATCCGGGCCGTTCGCTGCGGCCGGTAGGTGCCGCGTGGCGTGAAGTAGCCGGACCGAGCCGTGGACACGCTCCACCGGTAAACGTCCTGGCCGTACCTGACCGTCATCGTCTGCGACGACACGTCTATATTTGCAATGAGGCTGGCTGCCCAGCTCTGCACCGAAACACCCAACAGCATCGTGACAAGTGCTGCTGCCATGAGAACTGTCTTTTTCATGCGATCAAACCCCTTTGATTGCCCCTTGCCTGCCTTCACGTCGTTTTTCATCTCTTTAATGACAGGTGAACGGCATAACATATACCCTTGACCAATTCGCCAATCCAAAGCAGCGAATTTGAACGAATTCCCGCAAGAGTTGCCGTAACGACACGCCGCAACGGCCCAATTGCCAGCGGACTTGCAAAACGACGCCGATCGTTGCTCAACTCGGGCCATGAACGAGCGACTCTTCCAAGCGATCGATGACCGGCGCGACGATCTCGTCGCGCTGACCGCCGAGTTGATCCGTTTTCCCACCATCAACCCCCCCGGCGAAGCGTACCGGCCATGCGCCGAATTTCTTGGCGCGCGGCTGAAGAAGAGCGGCTTCGAAACCGAGTTCATCCGCGCCGAAGGCACGCCCGGCGACACCGACCGCTACCCGCGCGTCAACGTCGTCGCACGCTTCGAGGGCCGCTCGCCCGGCGCCTGCGTCCACTTCAACTCGCATATCGATGTCGTCGAGGCCGGCGACGGCTGGACCGTCGATCCCTTCGCCGGCGTCGTCAGGGACGGCAAGGTCTATGGCCGCGGCGCCTGCGACATGAAGGGCGGCCTGGCTTCCTCGATCATCGCGGCCGAAGCCTTCATGGAGGTATTTCCCGATTTTCCCGGTGCCATCGAGATATCAGGCACGGTCGACGAGGAATCCGGCGGCTTCGGCGGTGTCGCGCATCTGGCGAGGCTCGGCTATTTCTCGAAACCCAGGGTCGACCACGTCATCATTCCCGAACCGCTGAACAAGGACCGCATCTGCCTTGGCCATCGCGGCGTCTGGTGGGCCGAGATCGAGACCAAGGGCGAGATCGCGCATGGCTCGATGCCGTTCCTCGGCGACAATGCGGTGCGCCATATGGGCGCCGTGCTGCAGGCATTCGAGGACGAATTGTTCCCCGCGCTCGACCGCAAGATGACGCGCATGCCGGTCGTGCCCGAAGGGGCGAAGCGTTCCACCATGAACATCAACTCCATCCATGGCGGCCAGACCGAGGATTTCCGGCCCGGCCTGCCCTCGCCCAACGTGCCCGATTCCTGCCGGCTGACCATCGACCGCCGCTTCCTGCTCGAAGAGGATATCGCCACGGTCAAGGGCGAGGTGACCGGCATTCTCGAGCGGCTGAAGCGTGATCGGCAAAAGTTCGACTACGAGATCCGTGACCTGATGGAGGTGCTGCCGCTGATGACCGAACGCGACGCTCCCGTCGTCAAGGCAATCGCGCAAGGCATCCACGCGATCTTCGATCGCGAGCCCGACTACGTCATTTCACCCGGCACCTACGACCAGAAGCACATTGCCCGCATCGGCCATGTCTATGATTGCATCGCCTATGGCCCAGGCATTCTCGATCTCGCCCACCGGCCGGACGAATGGGTCGGGATCTCGGATATGGTGGAATCGGCCAAGGTGATGGCGTTCGGGCTCAACATGCTGCTGCGCGGCGCCCGATAGCGCCGCACGGGCAAGAGCCAACGATCAATGCGGCCGTCCGGAGAAAAACATTCCCGGCTACGCCGCCGCGCGGCACGAAACGCAATTTACTCCCGTGCGAAATCACGCTTCTATTCGCCCGGTTTGAGCGCATGTTTGACCACACGGGGAGTAGCACCATGAAATTGTGGAAAACCATCCTGGCCGCCGCCGTCCTGGCGCTGGCCGTCGGCACTCCCGCGCTGGCGGCGCGAACCGATCTGGTCATTGGCATCCCGCTCGAACCGCCACATCTCGATCCGACCGCCGGCGCGGCCGCGGCAATCGACGAGGTTCTCTACGCCAACGTGTTCGAAGGCTTGACCCGCATCGGGCCAAATGGCGAGGTCCTGCCGGATTTGGCTGAAAGCTGGACCATCTCCGACGACGGCAAGACCTACACCTTCAAGCTGCACACCGGCGTGAAATTCCACGATGGCGCCGGCTTCAGCGCCGACGACGTGAAATTCTCGCTCGACCGCGCCCGCGCCGACAATTCGGTCAATGCGCAAAAAGCCCTGTTCGCAGCCATCGATACGGTCGACGTGGTCGACCCGGCAACGGTCAAGGTGACGTTGAAGAACCCGCAGGGACCCTTCCTCTACAATATGGGCTGGGGCGATGCTGTCATCGTCTCGCCGAAATCCGCTGACGCCAACAAGGAAAAGCCGGTCGGGACCGGCCCGTTCAAATTCCAGAGCTGGGCCAAGGGATCCTCGATCACGCTGGTGAAATCCGACAGCTATTGGGGCACGCCGGCTTACCTCGACAAGGTCGAGTTCCGCATCGTGCCCGATGCCGCTGCTAGCGTACCGGCATTGCTTTCCGGCGATATCCAGGCGTTCCCATTCTTCGATCCCGACAGTCTCGCGCAGGTCAAGGACGATCCGCGTTTCAAGGTGGTGATCGGTTCGACCGAAGGCGAAACCATCCTGTCGATCAACAACAAGAAGCCGCCCTTCGACAAATTGCTGGTCAGGCAGGCGATCTCCTACGCGCTCGATCGCAAGGCGATCATCGACGGTGCCTCGGCCGGCCTCGGCCTGCCGATCGGCTCGCATATGTCGCCGGCCAACAAGGACTACGTCGACCTCACCGGCCGCTATCCGCACGATGTCGCCAAGGCCAAGGAACTCTTGAAGGAAGCAGGCCTGGAGAATGGCTTCAAGGCGACGCTGAAGCTTCCGCCGCCCACCTATGCCAGGCTCGGCGGCGAGATCATCGCCTCGCAGCTCCGTGACGTCGGCATCAACCTCGAGATCATCCCGGTCGAATGGGCGCAGTGGCTGGACCAGGTGTTCACCAAGAAGGACTACGACCTGACCATCGTCTCCCATACCGAGCCCAACGACATCGGTATCTATGCGCGTAAGGATTATTACTTCAATTACGACAATCCGGCCTTCGACAAGGTGATCGCCGATCTGGACGTCACCTCCGATGAAGCCAAGCGCAAGGAATTGCTGGGGCAGGCACAGAAGATCTTGGCCGACGACGCCGTGGTCGGCTTCCTCTACGAACTGCCCAAGGTCGGCGTCTGGGACGCCAAGCTGCAGGGCCTGTGGGAAAACGCGCCGATCCAGGCCAATGATCTCACCAAGGTGAAGTGGAACGAGTGAAGCCGTTGGCCAAGAGGCGACGCTTGCGCTCCGCACCCCCCTCTGCCCTGCCGGGCTGCCTGACCCGAGCCGCAGGACGATCGCTTCAGGTTTGCGCCGCCCCTCATCGCCCTGCCGGGCACTTCTCCCCGTATAGTGACGGGGAGAAGGGGGCTGGCCGCAACCTCGGCACCCTTTCTGCAACGCTGAAGATTGGCGAAATCCTTTGCGAAGGCGTCCTTCTCCCCGTCTCTATACGGGGAGAAGATGCCGGCAGGCAGATGAGGGGCAGCGCCGATTTCGACTGTTGGCCGATCAAGCGATGACCGCCTACCTCCTCAGGCGTCTCGCGATCGCCGCCGCCACGTTGGCGCTGGCCTCCATGGTCGTCTTCGCGGTGCTGGAGATCCTGCCCGGCGACCCGGCGCGGCTGATGCTGGGCATGAATGCCAGCGCCGACCAGGTTGAGCTGCTGCGCAACCAGATGGGCCTCGACGCGCCCCTGCCCTGGCGCTACCTGCACTGGGCCGGCGGCCTGCTCTGCCTGGATTTCGGCCGCTCCTACACCTATTCGGTGCCGGTCATCGACCTCGTGCGCGAGCGTCTCGTCGTCTCATTGCCGCTGGCGCTGATTGCGCTCGCCCTATCCACCCTCATCGCCATCCCGGTCGGCCTGTTTTCAGCGAACCATCGCGGGCGGATGGGTGACACAGCGGCGATGGGCGCCGCGCAGCTCGGCGTCGCCATTCCCAATTTCTGGTTCGCGCTGATGCTGATCTATCTCTTCGCGGTCTGGCTGCGGCTGGTTCCGGCCGGCGGCTTTCCCGGTTGGGGGGCCGGTGCCTGGCCGGCGCTGAAATCACTGCTGCTGCCGGCTGTGGCGCTCGCATTGCCGCAGGCCGCGATCCTGGCACGCGTCACCCGTTCGGCACTGATCGAGGTGCTGAACGAGGACTATATCCGCACCGCCCGCGCCAAGGGCCTGCCCTATCGCGCGGTCCTGTGGCGGCACGCACTGCGCAACGCCATGATCCCGGTGCTGACCATTCTGGGCCTGCAATTCGCCTTCCTGCTCGCCGGCACCATCATCATCGAGAACGTCTTCTACCTGCCCGGCCTCGGCCGGCTGGTGTTCCAGGCGATCACCCAGCGCGACCTGATCGTCGTGGAAAGCGTCGTCATGCTGCTGGTCGCCGCGGTCATCGCCGTCAACCTCGTCGTCGACCTCTCTTATGCCGTCGTCGATCCGCGCCTCCGAAGCCGGCAATGATGTTGCATCCGGACATCCCCGAAGAGACGCTGGGCGGCATCCTCGTCAAGGCGTTCGGCAACCGCTCGTTTCTTGCCGGCTTCGCCGTCACGTTGTTCGTGGCGGCGGTGGCGATCCTCTCCTATCTCTGGACGCCCTATGACGTGACCCGGCTGGTGATATCCGACAAGACGCTGGCGCCGTCCTGGGCGCACTGGTTCGGCACCGACCATTTCGGCCGCGACATCCTGTCGATGATCATGGTCGGCGCCCGCAATTCGATCGCGGTGGCGCTGGTCGCGGTCGGCATCGGCATGGGCGTCGGCGTGCCGCTCGGTGCTTTCGCCGCGGCGCGCGGCGGCCTCGTCGACGAGGCCTTGATGCGCATCAACGATCTCGTCTTCGCCTTCCCTGCGCTTTTGTCGGCCATCATGATCACCGCCATCTTCGGCCCCGGCGCCATCAATGCCATTATCGCCATCGGCATCTTCAACATCCCGGTTTTTGCCCGCGTCGCCCGAGCCGGCGCCTTGGCGATCTGGCCGCGCGAATTCATCCTCGCCGCCCGCGCCGCGGGCAAGGGCAAGGCGCTGATCACCATCGAACATGTGCTGCCCAACATCGCCACCTTGCTCCTGGTGCAAGGCACTATCCAGTTCGCGCTCGGCATATTGGCCGAGGCCGGGCTTTCCTATCTGAGCCTTGGCGCCCAACCGCCGATGCCGAGCTGGGGCCGCATGCTGTTCGACGCCCAGACCCGCATGGTGGTGGCGCCCTGGATGGCGATCTTTCCCGGCATGGCGATCGTGATCACCGTGCTTGGGCTGAACCTTTTGGGCGACGGCATCGCCGACATCCTCGATCCGAAATCGCGGCGGCAACGATGAGCCTTCTGGAAATCGACAATCTGTCGCTGGCGATCGGCGACACGCCGATCCTCCGGAGCATCGAGTTCTCCATCGCGCCCGGCGAGGTAATGGGGCTGGTCGGCGAATCCGGCTCCGGCAAATCGATGACGGCTCTGAGCGTCATGCGGCTCTTGCCATATGCCGCGCGTGCCAGCGGGCGCGTCACCTTCGACGGTATCGACATCCTTGCGGCAAGCGAGGATCAGATGTGCGCCCTGCGCGGTGACGATATCGGCATGGTGTTCCAGGAACCGATGACCGCGCTGAACCCGCTCAAGACCATCGGCGAGCAGGTCGCCGAAGGCATACGCTGGCATGCCAAGGCAACACGTGCCGAGGCGGAAGAGCGGGCGCGAAAAATGCTCGACCGGGTTGGCTTGCCATCGGCAAAATTCCCGCTGTCGCGCTATCCGCACGAGCTGTCCGGTGGCCAGCGCCAGCGCGTCGTCATTGCCATGGCCTGCGCGCTGAAGCCGAAGCTGCTGATCGCCGACGAGCCGACCACGGCGCTCGACGTGGTGCTGCAGGCGCAAATCCTCACCCTCTTGCGCGACCTTGTCGCGGAGAGCGGCATGGGCCTGCTCCTGATCTCGCATGACCTCGCCGTGGTCACCGAGATGGCGGATCGCATCACCATTCTTCGTCGGGGCGAAGTCATGGAAGCCGGCGATACGGCCCGCACGCTCTCTGAACAGCTCCACCCCTATACCCGCCAGTTGGCGCTGGCCTCGATGCACGTGCCGGCCCGCGCCCGGCCGCATGGCGCCTCGGCAGCCCGGCCCTTGCTCGAGGTGGAGGGCGTGACGCGCGACTATCCAGGCCGGCGCACCTCGCTGTTCCGGCGCGCGCCTGATATCCGCGCCGTCGACGGCGTGTCGCTGTCGATGGCGCCGGGCCAATCGGTGGCGCTGGTCGGCCGCTCCGGCTGCGGCAAGTCCACCTTGGCGCGCATGATCCTGGCGCTGGACCGGCCGAGTTCGGGGACCATCCGCTTTCGCGGCGAGCCCCTCACCGGCAAGAGCGAGGCGGACCTGAAGCCGGCGCGGCGCGACATGCAGGTGGTGTTCCAGGACCCCTATGGCTCGTTCGATCCGCGCCAGAAGGTCGAGAAACTGGTCGCCGAGCCGCTGCACGTGCTGGACAGGAAACCGGGGCGCGCCGAGCGCCGCGAGATGGTGGCGCAGGCGCTGCACGAGGTCGGCCTCGACCAGCACGACATGGAAAAGTATCCGCACGAATTTTCCGGCGGCCAGCGCCAGCGCCTGTCGATCGCCCGCGCCATCATCACCCGCCCAAAACTGGTCGTCGCCGACGAGCCGGTTTCGGCGCTCGATGTTTCGATCCGCGCTCAGATCCTCGACCTGTTCGCCGAGCTCAACCAGAAACTCGGCATCGCCTATCTCTTCATCACCCACGACCTCACCGTCGCCCGCGCCATAACGGACGAAGTGCTGGTCATGCATGACGGCCAGATCGTCGAGCGTGGCCGGACGGGCGAGGTGCTGGATCACCCGCAATCCGAGGCGGCCAAGACGCTTGTCGCCGCAGCGCCGGACCTGCACAGGGCAATTGCACGCCGTATGCAGGAGCAGGGGTGAGCGATCGGTTCGCGAAGCGAATCCGCCGTGTGAGTGAAAGGCCGCAAATGCCGGGGCTGCCGTAGACAGCCGGCCCGGCTGGGATCCCATCAACCTACTGCTCAGATTTCACCACGTCGACCGGGCTGATGTCGAGCAGGTCGAGCGTGCGGCGCAGCAGGCGCACCTCGGTCTCGGCCAATTGCGCGTCCGCCTTGGCGATCTCGGCCATATGCTGCGCCAGTTGCTTGCGCCGCTCGACATCGAGGTCGCGGAACAGCGCGATGGCCTGTGAGCCATTGGTTTCGTAGCCGAATTCGTTGAGATATTCGATGACGGCGTCGATGCTGGTTTCCGGAATGCCGAAGGCATCCTTGCAGATGCGCCGGAAGGCAACCATCTCGCTCTCGCTGACCGTTCCGTCAGCCAGGATCATGCGGAACAGCATCAGAAGTTCCGCCGACAACACGGGGTCGTCCGCCACCTTGCGCACCCCGGGGTCGCCATCGAAGATCGAGCGTATCTGGTCGAGCAGTTCGAATGCCATCGGGAGCCCCTTTGCCGATTCCTCTAATCCATGTAGCCCAAAAAAGCGGAGCGGTTTTGGGATAATGACAGCACAACGCGAAATCCAGGCGCGACGCGCTTGGATAGAAGTAGCGTGAAATCGGTCTTGCGCAAACGGGGTGTTCGTGATCGAAGCCGGAGCATCTCTGGCTTGATTTCTCCCTGATGATCGACCTCACCTTAGAATCCGTCGCCATGCTCGCCTTCGCCGGTTTTGCCGCGGGCTTTGTCGACTCGATTGCCGGCGGCGGTGGGCTGATCACTATTCCCGCACTGCTGCTGGCCGGCTTCTCGCCGGTCGAGGCGCTGGGAACCAACAAGCTGCAGGGCATGTTCGGCTCGGGATCTGCGACCATCCACTATGCCGCGAAAGGCCATGTCGACCTTCGCCGGCAACTGCCTTCTGCGCTGCTGGCGCTTGCCGGCGGTGCCGTCGGCGCCTTGCTGGCAACGATCGTGCCCGGCGATCTGCTGCGGGCGCTTCTGCCGCTGGTGCTGATCGCCATCGCGCTCTATTTCGCCCTGAAGCCCAACATGACCGACGTTGACCGCGCCGAACGTATGACGCCCTTCCTGTTCGGGATAACGCTGGTGCCGGCCATCGGCTTTTACGACGGCCTGTTCGGGCCGGGTGCCGGGTCCTTCTACATGCTGGCCTTCGTCGCGCTGGCCGGCTACGGCGTACTCAAGGCGACGGCCCACACCAAGCTGCTCAACTTCGCCTCCAACATCGGCGGCTTCGTCGTCTTCGCCGCGGTCGGCGTCATCTCCTGGAAGATCGGCCTGATGATGGGCGTCGCCCAGTTCCTCGGCGCCCGCCTCGGCGCCAGCCTGGCCATGCGCATCGGCGCCAGGCTGATCAAGCCGCTGCTTGTCATCGTCTGCGTCGCTCTGGCGGCGAAGCTCCTGGCCGACCCGGCGAACCCCCTGCGCGTCCTGATTGGTGTGTGACCCGCGCGCCTGATGGAATGCCGCTGTTCGAATCATGTCGCGGAGAGGACCCGCACATGAATCTCAGCGCACCTACCGAGATTGTTTTCATCATCTCCCTTGTCATCGCCTCATCGGCATTCTCGCCGCCCTCGGCCTCTTTCGTTCATCCACTCGCGTCGGTGTGGATCGTGCCCATTGCTTACCTCGTGCGTGCCGGCGGCTGCCTGATGCGCGGCGCGCCTGACATTCAAATCTCAGGCAATTCGGAGCGCCCGGCCAAAAGCCGGGCGCTTTTGATTCGGATCCGGGCTCTGCTAGAGTCCTGTCGATGCCAATCGAGATGCCATGCCAGCAGGAACAGGACCGGTCAGTCCCCGGGCGGTTCGAGATGCGGCGGCGCCTTCCCAGCCCTGCCCTCGCGGGCATTGTGTCAGACATTTGCGGTTATCGCGAAACGGCGCCCGGCCATTACCGCAATGTCGAATATGCCTCCCTTACCGTGCCTCTGGTCATCAGCTTCGCCGAACCTTTCGCCATCGGCCTTGGCAAGCCGCCCAGCGACAATGATCGCTTCGCCAGTTTCGCCGCCGGCCTCTATGCCGGACCCGTGATGATCGAATCCTTCGGCGGCGCCTGCTGCGTCCAGGTCAATTTCACCCCACTTGGCGCACGCCGGTTCTTTGACCAGCCGATGAGCGGGTTGACCGACCGCATGGTCAGCCTGGACGATGTGCTCGGCATCGAAGGCGTCGCCTTGCGCGAGCGGCTTGGCAACGCGGCGGACTGGAGCAAACGTTTTGCCCTTGTCGAGATGTTCGTCGCCGCCCGGCTGGCCGATGCGCCGGAAACGCAGGCCGGGGTTGCCTGGGCCTATGACAGGATCCTCGCCTCCGGCGGCCGCGTGCGCGTCTCGTCACTGGCCGACAGGCTGGGCTGGAGCCGCAAGCATCTGGCGGGGAAATTCGCGGACGCGACCGGCATCGGCCCGAAAACGCTGTCGCGCATCGTCCGCTTCAACCGTGCGCTTGGCCTGTCGAGGCAGCAAGCTGGCGATTGGGCCGACATCGCGGCCGATTGCGGCTATGCCGACCAGGCGCATCTGGTGCGTGAGTTCCGCGACCTTGCCGGCGAGACACCGACCGCGATCGAGGGTTCGGCACAGGCCTGAAGCCTCGGGTAACATTTCTTCAAGACGCCGGAACGGCTGTCGCTCAGACTGGGTTCATCGACCAGCCTGAATGAAGGAGGTTACCATGCCCGCATCACCTGAAGCCCCTCGCCTCTACCCCGCCTTGCGTTACAGGAACGCGGCAAAAATGATTGACTGGCTGTGCGAAGCCTTCGGCTTCAGCATCCGTGCCCGCTACGGCGAAGGCGATGTCGTGCATCACGCCGAACTGGTCTTCGGCTCCTCGATGATCATGCTCGGCAGCGCGCGCGACGATGACTACGGCAAGATGGTCGGCGAACCCGGCACAGGCGGCGGCAAGTCGATCTACATCGCCGTCAACGACGCAGACGCCGCCTACGCCAAGGCGAAGAGGGCAGGCGCCACGATCCTCCAGGAATTGACCGACCGCGACTATGGCAGCCGCGAATTCATCTGCCGCGACCCAGAGGAGAATGTCTGGTCCTTTGGCACCTACTGGCCGAAGGCAGGCGAAATGGCCAACTAGCTACCGCGCCAGCGAAAAGATCGCGTCGCAGTCGAGATGGCTCTCCAACTGGGCCGCGACCTCGTCGAGAGCCCTCTCGACCTCGGCGCGATAGTCGATGCCGACGCCCTTGACGCCGAGGCTTTCGAGGAACCTCCCTCGAAAGGCGTCGGCGCCAAACAGGCCGTGCATGTAGGTTCCGACCACCTTGCCATCCGCCGAGACCGCACCGTCCTCGGCGCCATTGATGATCGCCGACGGCCGCAGCATGTCCGGGCCGGTGGTGCGGCCGAGATGGATCTCGTAGCCTTCGAGCGGCAGATCGAACGGCACCGAGCGGGCGCTGACGTTGCGCACCGTCTTTTCCGGTTCCATCACTGTTTCGATGTCGAGCAGGCCAAGCCCTTCCGCTTCGGTGACGCTGCCCTCGATGCCGTCGGGATCGCGCACGATGCGGCCAAGCATCTGGAAGCCGCCGCAAATGCCGACGACATGGCCGCCGCGCCTGCGATGGGCGAGAAGATCACGGTCCCAGCCATTTTCGCGAAATTTCAGCAGATCCCCGATCGTCGACTTCGAGCCGGGAATGACCACCAGTCCCGCATCCTGCGGCAACGGCTTTCCAGGCGGCACGAACACCACTTCCACCTGCGGCTCGGCCTTGAGCGGGTCGAGATCGTCGAAATTGGCGATGCGGCCAAGCATCGGCACCGCCACCTTCAGCGCACGCGCCTCCCCGGAGGCAAGCCGCTCCAGCACCACCGAATCCTCCGAGGGCAGCCGGGCAGCGGCCTTCAGCCACGGCACGACGCCGAAGCAGCGCCAGCCGGTGAACGCTTCGATCGCGTTGATGCCGTCGTCGAACAGCGACACGTCGCCACGGAACTTGTTGATGAGATAGCCGACGATCATGCGCCGGTCTTCCTCCGGCAGGATCAGATGCGTGCCCGCGACCGAGGCGATGACGCCGCCGCGGTCGATGTCGCCGACCAGCACGACAGGCACATCGGCACGCGTCGCAAAGCCCATATTGGCGATGTCGCGGCTTCTGAGATTGATCTCGGCCGGTGAGCCCGCGCCCTCGACGATGACGAGATCGGCGCCCTCGCCGACCTTGCCCCAGGAGTCCAGCACCGCGTCCATCAGCCGGCCCTTCAGCGCCTGGTAGTCGCGCGCCCGCGCCTCGCCGAACACCTTGCCTTGCACGATGACCTGCGCACCGACATCGGTCTGCGGCTTGAGCAGCACGGGGTTCATGTGAACCGATGGCGGCACGCCGCAGGCGATCGCCTGCAGCCATTGCGCGCGGCCGATCTCGCCGCCGCCAGCCCTGTTGTCGCCGGGAATATCGGCGACAGCGGCATTGTTCGACATGTTCTGCGGCTTGAACGGACGCACCTTCAGCCCACGCTTTTTTGCGGCGCGGCACAGCCCGGCGACCAGCACGGTCTTGCCGACATCCGAACCCGTGCCTTGCAGCATAATGGCTTTAGCCATGGCTCAGCCCCTGCCCTGCGTCGCGGTCCCGGTGATCGTGGATTTCTGCGCCAGCGGCCCGCCGCGCCAGATATAGAGCGCCAGCAACGGCTCCTTGCCGGTGCGCATGGCGTGATTGACCTTAGAAGCGTGGTGGATGACCTCGCCGGCCTCTCGCTTGTGAAAGCTGTCCTCGCCCATGCGCCACTCGGTGCCGCCGGTCAGCGGGATATAGATCTCCTCGGCGACATGATGGTGGTCGGGATAGACGATATCAGGCCCAAGGATTAGCACGCCGGCGGCGACCTCGTCGTTGGCGAAGTGGCCGCGGGTGCCGAATACTTCGAGCCAGCCATAATTGTCGATGAACGCCTTGCCGAAATCCGACTCGCCGTAGGTCTGGCCCCAGCGCAATTCGCCGCGCTCCTGCGCCAGAAATTGCACCAGCTGCTTGGTCCGCGCCGGCGTCAATTCGGCGGCGCGATCGAGATGGCGCAGGCAGCCGAGTGGGTGCGGTTCAAGCTCGCGGGCGGGCATATCCCACCCTATGCGCGCCACCGCATCCTGCACCAGGAAGTCATCCACGGAAGCAAGATAGGCGTGGAACCGCTCTAGCAGCTCATCGAATTTTGTCGTCACATCTTGCTCCGGGCATGCATTGACGCACAGCCGCTCCGCGGCGGCTCGGGTTGCGCGGCGGCATCATTGGTCTAGATTGGTGCGCGCGCAAAGCCAAAAACGACAGGCCAGCGAGCCAGCTGGCCAGTATATAGGGAGCACGCCATGGACGCCGCGGTCGATGCGAGCACCAGCCAGTTCGAACTCAACGAGGACCAGCGCGCCATCCAGGAGATGGCTCAGGCCTTCGCCGCCGATCGCGTCGCGCCGAACGCGCTAGACTGGGACCGCAACAAGCATTTCCCCGCCGACGTGATCCGCGAGACCGGCCCGCTGGGCCTCGGCGGCATCTATGTCAGGGACGATGTCGGCGGCTCCGCCCTTGGCCGGCTCGACGCCGTGCTGATCTTCGAAGCGCTGTCCCACGCCGACCCTGCCTTTTCCTCCTTCATCTCGATCCACAATATGGTGGCCTCGATGATCGATCGTTTCGGCGACGACGGCCAGCGCCAGCGCTTCCTGCCGAAGCTCACCTCCATGGAATGGCTGGCGAGCTATTGCCTGACCGAGCCGGGTTCCGGCTCGGACGCCGCTGCCCTGAAGACGCGGGCGGTGAAGAGCGGCGGCGACTACGTGCTGAACGGCGCCAAGCAGTTCATCTCCGGCGCCGGCGACAGCGATATCTATGCCGTCATGGTGCGCACCGGTGCCGAGGGACCGAAAGGCATTTCCACCATCGTCGTGCCGAAAGATGCGTCGGGACTCTCCTTCGGCGCCAATGAGCACAAGATGGGCTGGCATATGCAGTCGACCCGCCAGGTCATTTTCGAGGATTGCAAGGTGCCGGCCGAAAACCTTTTGTCAGGCGAAGGCGCCGGCTTCGGCATCGCCATGGCCGGGCTCGATGGCGGCCGGCTGAACATTGCCGCCTGTTCGGTTGGCGGGGCCCAGTCGGCGCTCGACAAGGCGCTGTCCTACACGGCCGAGCGCAAGGCATTCGGCTCCAGGATCAACCAGTTCCAGGCGCTGCAGTTCCGGCTGGCCGATATGGAAACCGAGTTGCAGGCGGCGCGCATCTTTCTTTATGCCGCCGCTTCCAAGCTCGACCGCAAGGCACCGGATGCCTCGAAATGGTCGGCAATGGCCAAGCGCTTCGTCACCGACACCGGTTTCAACGTCGCCAACGATGCGCTGCAGATGCTCGGCGGCTACGGTTACCTGCACGATTACGGCATCGAGAAACTGGTGCGCGACCTGCGTGTGCATCAGATCCTCGAAGGCACCAACGAGATCATGCGCGTCATCATCGCCCGCGCGTTGATCGGTCGCTGAAGCGTGCAAACTCCGGGAGAGACACAATGACCACAATCGCCTTCATCGGCCTTGGGAATATGGGCAATCCAATGGCGGCAAACCTGGTCAAGGCAGGCCACACGGTGAATGGCTTCGACCTCATGCCCGAAAACCTGACCGTTGCACGCGAGCATGGTGTGGTCATCATGGCCCATGCCGCCGCAGCAGTGAGGGACGCGGACGTCGTCATCACCATGCTACCCGCCGGCAAGCATGTCCTGTCGGTCTACGAAGAGATCGCGTCCAAGGCAAATAGGGGCGCGCTTTTCATCGATTCCTCGACCATCGACGTCGAATCGGCGCGCAAGGCGCATGCCATCGCCGCAAAGCACGGCCTGCTGTCGGTTGATGCGCCGGTCTCGGGCGGCACCGGCGGTGCCGCCGCCGGCACGCTGACTTTCATGGCCGGCGGCTCGGACGACGCCTTCGCCGCCGCCGAGCCGATCCTGAAGCCCATGGCCGGGCGCATCGTCCATTGCGGCGGCGACGGCGCCGGCCAGGCGGCCAAGATCTGCAACAACATGATTCTCGGCATTTCGATGATCGGCGTCGCCGAGGCCTTCGTGCTGGCCGAAAAGCTCGGCCTGGCGCACCAGGCCCTGTTCGACGTTGCCTCGACCTCTTCAGGCCAGTGCTGGTCGCTGACCACCTATTGCCCGGTGCCCGGCCCGGTGCCGACCTCGCCCGCCAACCGCGACTACAAGCCCGGCTTCGCCGCCGCGCTCATGCTGAAGGATTTGAAGCTGTCGCAGGAAGCCGCACAAGCCGCGGGCGCGGTGACACCGCTTGGCGCCGAAGCGACACAGCTCTACGGCCTGTTCAACGCGCAAGGGAATGCCGGCGCCGATTTTTCCGGGATCATAAATTTTCTGCGCGGCGCCAATCAATAAGCGATTGATAAAGCTCGTTTTTCTTTCGTACGCCTCGCCGGAGAACCGCAAAATTTAGGTTTGCTTAAGCTCTCGATAACTCCGCGGTAACGATGTCCCTATAAAACGGACTGCGAGGCGGATATCGCGTCCGCCCGGCGCTCCGGATCAGGTCTCGCGTACCGGAGCCCGTAAGTTTCGCCAAGTGTTTGCGTAGCGAAACGCCAAGCGTATCTGGCAAAGCCGCGTTCCCGGTGGGGCGCGGTTTTTGCGTTCCAGGATCCGACATCCCTCATATTCCGATTGCCGCGTTCGGGATCGGCACGTGATCTTCATTGGTCAGCACGATCGGCGCATCGGCGCCCTCGACCCGGACCACGAGCAGGTGCGTGCTCCACGTGCCTGCATTGCGAACAAGATGCGAAAACACCGTGCCCTTTCCCTTGGCGCCGTGGATGGGAATGCTGAACTGCGCGTCACCCGTCCCATCTGCGTTGACGTTGAGATGGCCGCCGACCCAGAAATTGGCGATCACGTCGTCGCCGATAGCGGCTTTCACCCGGGTATCGGCGCGAACGACCTCCATGGTCATGTGATAGGCGTCACTGCCTTTGATCATGAAAGGGATGCCGCCGACCATCGTCGCGCAGCCCCCGATACTAAGCACCCAGACGGCAAGACCGGCGATCGCCCAGTTGCGCTGCGTTCTGCGGAACTGCTCGGCATCGCGCCACACCCGGTTCCGCCATGCCCAGCGGCTGCCGCGCGCGCCGAGCACGAAGATCATGACGATGTTGACGATCGGGATCAGCGCCAGCAGGGCGATGAAGGTGGAGTTGCCGATGCCCCAGATCCAGTTGAGGAAGAAGGCGCCCCAATTCCAGCGATCGAGCTCAGCCGGGATTTCGGCGGGCTGGTTGAGCGGTTGTCCGGCCATCGCGTTCCCCGTCGGCAAAACTGCCTTGGCGGGTTGTAACCGATAGCGCCGGCGACCGGAACCCTCAGTCTGTCTGGGGCCAGCGGCCGGGCGTCTCGATCACGAACGCCCGGCCATTTCTTTTACCGTTTGCGCAGATCCGCTTGCGCCAGGTCGAGCGCCTTGCCGATACGCTCGCAGGCCATATCGATCGTATCGCGGGTCCAGATCAGCGGCGGTGACAGGATCATTGTGTCGCCGGTGGCGCGCAGCATCATGCCGTTGGCGATCGCATGGTCGCGCACGGTAACCGCGGCACTTCCAGCCGGCAGGAACCGCTCCTTGGTCGCCTTGTCCTTGACGATCTCGATCGCACCCATCAGCCCGATCGAACGCACCTCGCCGACCAGCTCGTGCCCGGCGATGCGCTCTTGCAGCGCCTTGGCGAAATAGGGCCCAGTGTCGCTCCTGACGCGGTCGACCAGACCCTCCCGCTCCATGATCTCCAGGTTCTTCAGCGCCACGGCGCAAGCCACGGGGTGGCCGGAATAGGTATAACCGTGATTGAACTCGCCGCCCTTCTCGATCAGCGTCGAGGCAATGCGATCGCCGACCAGCAGCGCCGACAGCGGCTGGTAGCCCGACGTCAGCGCCTTGGCGGTGGTGATGGTGTCGGCCTCGATGCCAAGCGTCTGCGCGGCAAACCATTCGCCCGTGCGGCCATAGCCGGTGATGACCTCGTCCAGCATCAGCAGCACATCGTATTTGCGGCAGATGCGCTGTACCTCGGGCCAATAGCTTGCCGGCGGTATCTTCACGCCGCCAGCTCCCATCACCGGCTCGCCAATGAAGGCGGCGACCTTGTCGGCGCCGGCTTCGAGGATGGCGTCCTCGACCGCCTTTGCCGCGCGCAGGCCGAAATCATGATCGCTCTCGCCCGGCAGCGACAGCTCATAGGCGTACGGCGTCATCACATGGACGATGTTGGGCACCTCTCCGTTGAGCTGCTTGTGCATGGCGTCCATGCCGCCGAGCGACGTGCCGGCGATGGTCGAGCCGTGATAGGCCATCTTGCGCGAGATGACGCGGTTCTTCTGCGGCTTGCCTTCGAGCACCCAATAGTGGCGCACGAGCCTGAGCGCAGTGTCGTTGGCTTCCGAGCCGGACGAGCCATAGAACACCTGGTTGACATTCTTCGGCGCGATCTCCGCCAGCTTCTTCGACAGAAGCACAGGCGTCGGCGTCGAGCATTTGAAGAAGGAATTGTAGTAAGGCAGCTCCTTCATCTGCGCATAGGCAGCCTCGGCGAGCTCGTCGCGGCCATAGCCGATATTGACGCACCACAGCCCCGCCATGCCGTCGAGCAGTTCCGTCCCTTCGGAATCGTAGATGAAGGGACCGTTGGCGTGGGTGATGATGCGCGATCCGGCCTCGCGCAATTCCCTATGGTCGGTGAACGGATGCAGATGATGCGCGGCGTCGATCTGCTGAAGCTGCTTCAGCGAATAATTTTGATAGGTCATGGATCTGATCTTCCTCTGGAACCAATCCGGCTGCGCCGGGGCGGATTCTTCAGAGGATAGCGGGTGGCGAATAGCCTATGCGGGCGCAAAGCCGCAAAAGCTCGGCGCGCAACGTGCGCAGCGACGGCGTCACCGCGCCCCCAAATGCCCGAACCCCGAAAAGGCCGGCCAATGTCACCACGGGAGCCATGAAGGCACCTTAGAGCAAAGAAGGTTCGAGGTGAACCACCCTTCGCTCCGGTCCGAAGGCTTTCGGTTCAGCCCTTCCCGCCCAGCGTCCTCTGCAGGAAAACGTACTTCATCGCGGCCTGTGCCGCCTGCGGCCGGCGGTCGCCGCGGCCGCCATGGCCGCCCTCGGTTTCTTCGAAGAAGAGCGTCCCGGCGTGGCCGGCCTCCTGCAGGCGGGCGGCCATCTTGCGCGCATGGCCGGGATGCACCCGGTCGTCGGCGGTCGAGGTGGTGAGCAGCACCGGCGGATAGGCACCGGCCTCGACATGCTGGTAAGGCGAGTAGGCGGCCAGCCAGGTCGCATCTTCCGGCTTGGACGGATCGCCATATTCGGCCATCCACGACGCGCCGGGCGGCAATTCGGTGTAGCGCAGCATGTCGAGCAGCGGCACCTCGATGATGACGGCGCCGAACAGCTCAGGATGCTGCGTCAACGAGACGCCCGTCAGCAAGCCGCCATTCGAGCCGCCCTGGATGCCGAGCGAGGCGGCTGTCGCAATGCCGCGCCTGACGACGTCCTGCGCGACCGCGGCGAAATCGTCAAAGGCGTTCTGCCGGTTTCCCTTCAGCGCTGCCTGGTGCCAGGCCGGCCCGAACTCGCCGCCGCCGCGAATGCAGGCCTGCACATAGGCATTGCCCTTCTCCAGCCACAGCCTGCCGCGCACGCCGGCATAGCCGGGCAGCAAAGGCACTTCGAAGCCGCCATAGCCGTAGAGCAGCGTCGGCACCGGGCCCTTCTGGTCACGCCGCCTGACGATGAAATAGGGAATCATCGTGCCGTCCTTCGAGCGCGCCTCGAACTGTTCCGAGACGAGCTGCGAAGCATCGAACCGCGACGGCTGCGACTTCACGGTGGCGAGCGTCTCGCCATTGTCGTCGGACCAGATGATCGAACTCGGCGTCAGGAAATCGGTGAAAGAGAAGGAGACGCTGGCGCCGAAATGTTCGGCATGGCTGATGCCTACCGTGCCGTTTTCCGGCAACGCGACCGGTTTCAGCGACCAGGCGCCGTCCCTGCGTTCGCAGGCCACAACCTTGCCGCGCACATTGTCCATCAGGCTGATGAACAGGCGGTCCTGCGTCCTGGCAAGAGTGGCGATGGACACGCGATGCGCCGGCGCGAGCAAGGTCTCGATGACGCCGAAACTGCCGGTCTCGATCCAATGCGCGAAATCGAACGAATAGAGCCCGTCCGGCCGGCAGGACGTGCCATCCGGCGCCGTCCAAGGCGTACGCACGCCAAACACCATCTGGTCCTTGAAAAGCGCCGTGTCGGTAACGTCGTCGGGCAACGGAATGCGTCTGTTTTCACCTGACGGGAGACGCAGGAAACTGTGCGATGCAAAGAAGTTGAGCGTCCGCGTTAGAAACAAATGCCGCTTCTCGCCATCGAACTCCAGGCCGGCGCCGACGGCGAGGTCTTCCTTCTGCGCTTCGAAGATCGGCGTCGCGTCTTCAAGGTCCGTGCCGCGCGTCCACAATTTGACGACGCGCGGGTAGCCGGATTCGGTCTTGTCGGCCTCTTCGAAGGCTGCCGAGACGATCACCGTATCCTTGTCGAGCCAGCCGAAGCCGGACTTGGAAGCGGGCGCGCGAAAACCGTCCTCGACGAACGATTTGGCGTCGATGTCGAATTCGCGCATCTCGCTGGCGTCGCCGCCATCAGGCGACATCGAAACCAGGCAGCGGTTGAAATCGGGGTAGAGCCGGCTGGCGCCGCCGAACACCCACTTCACTCCCTCCTTCGCCGCGAGCTGGTCGAAGTCGATGATGGTTTCCCAGTCCGGTCTGTCGGTCTTGTAGGAAGCCACCGTCGTGCGGCGCCACAGGCCCAACACATTGGTCTTGTCCTGCCAGAAATTATAGACGTAGCCGTTGAGCGCGGAGCCGACGGCTATGTTGTCCTCGGCGGTCATCAGATCGAGCGCGGTTTCGAACGACGCCTGGTAGGACGGATCGCCCTGCAATTGCGCCACCGTGACTTCGTTCTGGCGATGTACCCAGTCGAGCGCCTCCTTGCTCGTCCTTTCCTCCAGCCAAAGAAAGGGATCATCGGTCGCCAAGCCAGGCTTTGTCGTCGAAATGGTCATGGGGGTCTCCGGGAAATCGGGGGGCGGCCCTGCCTACATCGCGTCAAAGGGCGCCGGATTCAAGGTGTTGAAGCCGCGTCATCGCGGCAGATCGCTTCAGGCCGTCACACGATCCGCCGCCGGATGACGGTCGCAGCCGCCAGCGCCAGGCAGATCGCGCCGAGCGTCACCGGCAGGCCGCTCGCGCCGATCCCGTCCATCACGCCGCCCGCAAGCGGCGGAACGAGGATGCCGCCGACGCCCCACATCAGGGAGAAAGCGGCATTGCCGGCAATTAGCGCCGAGCCGCTGAAACGCTCGCCGAGTTCGATGATCGCCATCGTATAAATGCCGTAGGACACCGCGCCCCAGACGAAGATCATCGGCCAGACCAGCGGCGTTTCGATCAATAGCGGCAGCAGCAGACAGCCGAGCAGCGTCAGCACCAGGCAGATGAACCGCACCAGGCGCGCCGTCAGCCGCTCGGCCAGCAGGCCGAGCGGCACCTGCATGGCGATGTTGCCGGCGATCATCGTCGACAGCAGGGCCGACATACGGTTCTCGGCGATGCCGTAATGCGTGCCGTAGACGGGCAGCAGCGCCAGCACCGCCTGCTCGAAGCCGGCAGCCACGATTACTGCCGACAAAAGCAGCCAGGCGAGCGGCATGAAGCCCATCACCGAAAGCCGATGCCCGGCTTCGTCGACCTTAGGCAGGCGCCCGACCACCAGGGCGAGGCACCCGCCGCAGAAGATGAAAGCGGAAATGCCGACCAGGAATGGCGGCCAGCCCTCCGTACCGACGGCCAGCAGGCAAAGCGGCCCGGCGGCGAAGCCGGCCGAGATGATCGTGGAATAGACGCCCATGATGCGGCCGCGCCGGGCCGGCGGCGCCAGCGCGATCACCCAGATTTCGCTTAAGACATAGAGCGGATTGGTCACCGCGCCGATCAGGAACCGCAGCGGAAACCAGAGATAGACGTTCTGTGTCCAGCCGATCAGCGCCAGCACGACCGCCGAAAGCGCCGCGCAGGTCAGCGCCGTGCGCCCTGCCCCGAACCGCCGCGCCAGTGACGGGATGAGCGGCGACGAGACGATGAAGCCAATCGGCGTCATCGCCGCCGACAGGCCGATCATGACAGGCGAAACGCCCTGCCGCTGCAGGATGAAGCTCAAGAGCGGATAGGACAGTCCCTGCGCGATGGCGAACACCGACACGGTCGCGATCACACCGGTGATCGCTGCCCACTGCATCGTATCGTCGCGCTTCGGTTCCACCCGGTCCATGATCCACATCGCCTCTCGGCTGCAGGCTTAGCGTTTCGACCCGACAGCCGTAAGCCTCAAAGCCCGAACCCACGCTTGTTCCGGCCAAACCCTGTCAGGAGCCTCTGCGGCTGGCCGATCTGTAGAGCACGAAGGCGACCAGCAGCGCGTCCAGGCCGACGATCACCGCCGGCAATCCCAAAGGCCCGATCGCCTGCATCAGCAGACCGGCGCTGGGCGGACCGACAATGCCGCCAACGCCCCACAACAAGGCGAAAGCGGCGTTGCCGGTGACCAGCAGCGAGCCCTTGAAGCGGCTGCCGAGTTCCACCAACGCCATCGTGTAGACGCCATAGCCGACCGCTCCCATCACCAGCAGCACCGCCCAGATCAGCGGCGTCGTGATCAGCAGCGGCAGCAGAAGCGCGCAAACGGTGGTCGCCACCGCACAGGCCAGGATCATGGGGCGGCCGCCGAAGCGTTCGGCGAGCAGGCCGAGCGGGATCTGCAGCAGGATATTGCCCAAGGATAACGCCATCACCAGAGCGGCGAGCACGGCTTCCGGCAAGCCATAGCCGGCGCCGAAGACCGGAACCAGCGCATAGGTGCTTTGCTGGACCGCTGCCGAGACCAGCACCGCCAGCAGCAGCGCCGGCGCCAGCCGGGCAAAACCGATAAAGCTGCCGGCTGGCTGGCCGTCATCCTCGAAACCGGTGAGCTTTGAGGAGACAAGGCGCAGAATGACGGCGCAGAGCACGAACCCGCCAATGCCGACGCTGAAGGGAGCCCAGCCCGACGTGCCGAGCAGGGTCAGTGTGAAAGGCCCGGCCGCGTAGCCGGCCCCCATCAGCGTGTTGAACACGCCCATCACCCGGCCGCGTCGCGCCGGCGGCGCCAGCGACAGCGCCCACACCTCGCCGAGGATATAAAGCGGGTTGATGACCACGCCGATGATGAAACGGAGGACGAACCACGCCACACAGTCCTGCAGATAGCCGATGCCCAGGAAGCACAGCGCACCGATCAGCGAGCAGCCGACGGCGAGCGTGCGGGCGCCGACCAGCCGCACGGCGGCGGGCACGAACGAGGCAGACAGGATCAAGCCAACCGGCATCATCGCCGCCGACAGGCCGATCAGGCCCGGCGACATGCCTTGCTTCTGCATCAGCAGCGTGAACAGCGGCGAGCTCAGCCCTTGCGCGGCGCCGAACATCGCCAGCGCTGCGGTGACGCCGGCGAGCGCTGCCCACTGCGTTGCCGCTTCGCCTTGGCTCGAGCCGGTCGCGACCATGCTGCCGTTCCATGAGTGAATCGCCGACCAGCGGATCGGCAAGCCATCAGCTACCGGTTCGATCACCGGAAAGGAAGGGCCGGACAGCGAAATCCGCTTGCGCCAACGGCCGGCGCCGTGCACCGGAAGGCTCGCGTCAAAAGCCGTCAGCACCTGCCGGCAGCGCTATGGAAAATACCGTGCGATCGCGCCTTTCCTGCCTTGCGCGTAAGGCTTCAGCCACTTGTCGTCGATGGACAGCCCATCGTCATCCGAAGGTCCCTTGCCGATGGTCCTGCGCCAGGCGCGGAACTTATAGTGGTCGAACACGTCGAGCATATGCACGGCATAGGCCGCGGCGAAGGTCTTGTCGCCTTCGACGATCACCATGTTCTCGTCATTCTCGTAGGAAGCCTTGTAGCCGAGATTGTGGCTGCCGGTGACGACCGTCGCGTTGTCCTCCATCGGATCGATGATGACGATCTTGTCGTGCACGATGGCATGGCCGACGGTCAGCACCTCCGCCTGGAAATCGCGGGCGATCGTGGCGCCGGTCAGGTTCGCCGCCCGCACGATGGAAACGTTCGGCGCCTCCCAGACCTTCTCCGGATAGACGAAGGGCGACTTGCCGTCCCTGTTTGATTTATGGGTGACCGGATCCTTGGTCGGCGCGACATAATTGGGCATGGCGGTCTCATCGCTGATTGCCCCTTGCACGATCAGCTTCGGATCGGCCCTTGCCGCCGCCACCGCCTGGTCGACGATCGAATTGTCGCCGAGCCGCGAAGGATTGAACACCAGGAACAGCACGGCGCGCTTGGCTGCCTTGATGCGGACGAAGAGGTCCTCGAGATCGACCGGCCGCACCGAGATGTCCTTCTTGTTGCGCTCGGGATCATTGGGCGAGAACCACACCGTCATGCCGTCCAGCGCCGCCGTGGCGCCGTTGAGCGGGTTTGGCCTGTGGTTTTCCCTGCGAAACGGCACGCCTTGCGTCTGCGCGACATGGCCGGCGGCGCTTTCCGTGGCCGGCGGCGGGAACAGGTCGGCCTTCATGCGCTGCCAGTAGGCGTCGAATATCTCGGCCATCGCCGGGTCGTCGCGGATGAAGGCGTTGTTGGATTGCCCGCAAATGCCCGTCGAGGTCCAGTTGGTGCTGCCCGTCATCACCGATTGCGGCTTTCCCTGGGCATCGCGATAGACGGCGAACTTGTTGTGGCCGATATGGTTGTTGTTGAACAGGCGATCCGTCATCGCGACGCCTGCGTCGTGCAGCCGCTTCCTGTAAGGCGCGTTGCCAGCGTCCCAGGCCTTCGTCTGGTCATCCCTGCCCGAGTTGGAAAGAATGACCTCCACGACATCCTTGGCGGCAATGATTGCGTCGCACAGTTCGTCGTCGCCAAGCTCGTAGAGCGCAAGCCTGACCGTGCCGCCTTCGGCCTTGGCCCGCTTCAGCAGGCTGGTCAGCACATCAGGCACGTCGCCATGCAGGTAGGCGCGTATCTTGCTGGTCGGATCCTGCAGCACAGCCCTGATCTTGTCGCGCTGCCCGACCTTGATGCCGGCCTCGGCCAGCGCGCGCGACATCCATTGCGTCGACAGCACGCCATTGGTGAAGGCGACGCGCGCCTTGCCGAACATCTGGCCGAGGAAGATCGGCGGACTGACCGCGCCCCGGCCGAGATAGCCCAGCGGCCGCGCTGGGCCGGTATAGGCCTTTTCGGGGCGCGCCGGCACGGGATCGAGCCCCGCCTTCATGTCGCCGACTGGACGCACCCGGTAGGCGATCATTTCGCCATCTGGCCTGACATCGAGGCTGTCGCGGCGCCGCCGGACAGTGAGATCGCGCCAGAATGTCTTCTGCACCGGCCAGACGCCGGTATCCTGGGGGATCCAATCCTTGTTGCGCTGTCCCTTGAAGGGCACCCAGGACGCCAGGCAACGCTCCTCGCCGGTGTCGGGATAGAGGCGGACGATCTCGAAGCCCAGGCAGCCCGGGATCATCGCGTCGAGGTCCCAGGAGAGGAACGCGACTTCGTTGTTGGTGGCGGCACGCACTTTGACGACGTCAGGCATGGCTCTCCCTCCGGAGATATTCGACGCACAAGTTTACCAGAAGCAAAAGACGATACTGCAACGAATGGCGCACCCACATCCGCCGGCCTGCCTCGGGACCAGGCAGCTGCCGTTCCGGCATGTCGCTTCCCTCGCTCTAGTGGTCGCCGCCTCCGCAATGGCCGGACAGCCGCCGGTCCATTATGCCGCCCACTTTCGCATCGTACGAGGCCCCTCATGACCGCCGCCCTTCAACCCGCCGAACCGGCATTGGCAACCGATCGTGCCCGCCGCGGTGGCCGCGCCGGAAAACGCGCAGGCGGCTCGGCCGCGTTCGAGCAGCCGCCGTTCCGCCAGCTGAAAATCCCGCTCCAGCCGACCAAGCTGGTTTCCGACGACGAGCTGGAATCGATCCACCTGGCCTCGCTGCGGGTGCTGAAGGAGATCGGTGTCGACGTCCTGCATGACGAAGCCCGCCGCATCATGAAGGAACATGGCGCCGACGTGCGCGAAGGCAGCGAGCGCGTGCGCTTCGACAGCGACATGATCCTCGATCTGGTGTCGCACTGCCCACCTGAATTCACCATCCATGCCCGCAACCCCGCGCACAATGTGCGCTTCGGCGGCGACAATCTGATTATCTCGATGATGGCCTCGGCGCCCAATTGCTCGGACATCGATCGTGGCCGCCGGCCCGGCAACCAGCAGGACTATCGCAATTTCCTGCGCCTGGCGCAGATGCACAACATACTGAACTGCACGGGCGGCTATCCGGTCGAGCCGATCGACATCCACCCCTCCGTCCGCCACCTCGAATGCATCCGCGACCTCGCCACGCTGACCGACAAGGTGTTCCACATCTATTCGCTCGGCAAGGAGCGAAATGTCGACGGCATCGAGATCACCCGTATCGCGCGCGGCATCAGCCACGAGCAGCTGCTCGAAGAACCGTCCGTCTTCACCATCATCAACACAAATTCGCCGCTGAAACTCGACGTGCCGATGATGGAAGGCATCATCCAGATGTCTAGCAAGGGCCAGGTCGTCATCGTCACGCCCTTCACCCTGTCGGGCGCCATGGCGCCGGTGACCATTGCCGGCGCGCTGGTGCAGCAGAACGCCGAGGCGTTGTCCGGCATCGCGTTTGCCCAGATGGTCAGAAAGGGCGCGCCGGTCGGTTATGGCGGCTTCACCTCCAATGTCGACATGAAGTCGGGTGCGCCCGCCTTCGGCACGCCCGAATACATGAAGGCGCAGCTCGTCGGCGGCCAGCTCGCCCGCCGCTACAACATCCCCTACCGCACCTCCAACACTTGCGCCGCCAACACGGTCGACGCACAGGCCGCCTATGAAAGCGTGTTCTCGCTGTGGGGCGCCATTCAGGGCGGCGGCAATTTGATGATGCACGCCGCCGGCTGGCTCGAAGGCGGCCTGCGCTGCTCCTACGAGAAGACCATCCTCGACATCGACCTGTTGCAGATGGTGGCGGAATTCTTGACCCCGCTCGACCTGTCCGAACAGGCGCTTGGCTTCGACGCCATCCAGTCGGTCGGCCCCGGCGGCCACTTCTTCGGCACACAGCACACGCAGGACCGCTACAAGACCGCCTTCTACTCGCCGATCCTGTCCGACTGGCGCAATTTCGAGACCTGGGCGGAAGCCGGCTCGCCGACGGCGCTCGAAAAGGCCAACAAGGTGTGGAAGGAGCGGCTGGCCTCCTATGAGGAGCCTTACATGGACCCGGCGATCCGCGAAGAGCTCAACGCCTTCGTCCAGAAACGCCGCGCCGAAGGCGGCGCCCCGACCGATTTTTGATCTGTATTGGCTTCATGAGCAGTCGACCCCCACTCCGTCGAGCTGCGCTCGACACCTCTCCCCCGATCGACGGGGGAGAGGAAGGGCGTGAGCTTGGCCGGGCTGGCTCCCTTCCTCTCCCTCCGGAGGGGGGAGAGGTGGCGCTGCGAAGCAGCGACGGAGTGGGGGAAGCCGCTCGTAAAACCCGCAGTCGCCGAAAGTCAGGCACAACCCAGAGAGCCAGGAAACTCAGGCAAGGCAACAATCAGGCCGAAGCACTGCTTTGGCTCGAACTAAATGCCCGCAGACTTGGTGGCTACAAGTTCACACGCCAGTTCTCTATCGGACCATACTACGCCGACTTCTGTTGCCGCGAAAAATGGCTGGTCGTCGAGCTCGACGGCTCACAGCACGCCGACAGTTCCTACGACCGCCGCCGCGACGATTTCATGCGCGCCCAAGGCTACTCGATCCTGCGCCTCTCGAAACATCGTACTCTCGTCTGTGAAACCGTCCTTGCCGCGCTCGACGGCAGGCTGACCGAAAACATCGCTGCATCCGACCTCCGCCTTGTTTTCACACCGCACTCACCCGATTCAATCTCTTCAAAAACGGACCTATCTTCATGAAATCCCATGTAAAAGCGGTTGTCATCGGCGGCGGCGTCGTCGGCTGCTCGGTGCTCTATCACCTGGCCAAGGCCGGCTGGACCGACATCATGCTGATCGAGCGTTCGGAGCTCACTTCCGGCTCGTCCTGGCACGCGGCGGGCGGCTTCCATACGCTCAACGGCGACCCCAACGTCGCCAAGCTGCAGGCCTATACCGTGCAGCTCTACAAGGAGATCGAGGAGCTTTCCGGCCAGTCCTGTTCGCTGCACCTGACCGGCGGCGTGATGATGGCCGACTCGCCCGAGCGCATGGACTTCCTGCGGCTTGCCCATGCCAAGGGCCGCTATCTCGGCATGGATACCGAGCTGATCACGCCATCCGAGGCCAAGGCGATGTTCCCGCTGATGGACGAGACGAATTTCGTCGGCGCCATGTGGGATCCGGTCGAAGGCCATCTGGATCCGTCCGGCACGACGATTGCGTACTCGAAAGCGGCGAAGAAACTCGGCGCCGAGATCGTGCTGCGCAACCGCGTCGTCGAACTGACGCAGCAGGTCGACGGCACCTGGAACGTCATCACCGAACAAGGCACGGTTCACGCCGAGCATGTCGTCAACTGCGGCGGCCTGTGGGCGCGCGAGATCGGCCGCATGGTCGGCCTCGAGCTGCCGGTGCTCGCCATGGAGCATATGTATCTCTTGACCGAGCCCATGCCGGAGGTCGAGGAATTCAACAAATCGACCGGCCGCGAGATGATCGGCGTGATGGATTTCAAGGGCGAGATCTACACCCGCCAGGAGCGCAACGGCATCCTGCTCGGCACTTACGAAAAGGCGTGCAAGCCATGGTCGCCGGTCAACACGCCCTGGGATTTCGGCCACGAGCTCTTGCAACCCGACCTCGACCGCATCGCGCCGTCGCTGGAGGTCGGCTTCAAGCATTTCCCCGGCATCGAGAAGGCCGGCATCAAGCAGATCATCAACGGTCCCTTCACTTTCGCATTGGATGGCAATCCGCTCGTCGGCCCGGTGCAGGGCCTGACCAACTTCTGGTGCGCCTGCGCCGTCATGGCCGGCTTCAGCCAGGGTGGCGGTGTCGGCCTGGCGCTGTCCAACTGGATGGTGCATGGCGATCCCGGCTTCGACGTATGGGGCATGGACGTCGCCCGCTTCGGCGAATGGGCCAGCCTGCGCTACACCAACGCCAAGGTGCGCGAGAACTATTCGCGCCGCTTCTCAATCCGCTTCCCCAATGAGGAACTGCCGGCAGCGCGCCCGGCGCAGACGACGCCGCTTTATGACACCATGCTCGCCAACAACGCCGTCATGGGCGACTCCTGGGGCCTTGAAACGCCGCTGTGGTTCGCGCCGAAGGGCAAGGAGCCGAAGGATATCGTGTCCTTCCACCGCTCCAACGATTTTGGGCCGATCGGCGAGGAAGTGCGCGCCACGCGCGAGCGCGTCGGCGTCACCGAAATCGCCAACTTCGCCAAATACGAGGTCTCCGGACCGGGGGCGGAGGATTTCCTCAACCGGCTGATGACCAACCGCATGCCGAAGGCGGGCCGCATCGTGCTGACCCCGATGATCAACGAATTCGGCAAGCTGATCGGCGACTTCACCATCGCCAAGGCCGCGGAAGAACGCTTCATGATCTGGGGCTCGTCGGCCGCGCAGAAATATCACATGCGCTGGTTCGAAAAGCACCTGCCGAAAGATGGTCCAAGGGCGTCAGAGGTGCGCATCCACCGCTTCGACCAGACGCTTGTCGGCCTGTCGATTGCCGGACCGAAGTCGCGGGATCTCCTGCAGAAGCTGGTCGATGTCGACATCTCGACCAAGGCCTTCCGCTTCATGGATTTCCGCGAAATGGCGGTCGGCGGCGCGCCCTGCATGGTCAACCGCATTACCTATACCGGCGACCTCGGCTACGAGATCTGGATGGCGCCGGCCTATCAGCGCTTGGTTTACAAGGCGATCAGGGACGCAGGCGAAGAATTCGGCCTGGTCGATTTCGGCATGCGCGCCCTGCTCTCCATGCGCCTGGAAAAGAACTTCCCGACCTGGTTCCGCGAATTGCGCCCGATCTACGGACCGTTCGAAGGCTCGATGGACCGCTTCATCAAGCTGGAGAAGAACGACTTTATCGGCCGCGACGCGGCCGCCAGGGAACGGGCCGAAGGACCGAAGCTGCGCCGCGTGTCCTTTATCGTCGAGGCGGCCGACGCCGACGTGATGGGTGACGAGCCGATCTGGGCCAAGGTCGGCAAGGACTACGGTACGGTGGAAAAGCCGCATGGCTTTGGCGCGCCGCGCTTCGATGCGGCCGGCAAGGAAGTGCGGGGCTCCAAGGCGGCACAAGGCGCATCCGCCGTGCGCGGCATCGTCGACGGCGACTGGCGCGTGGTCGGTTGGGTCACCTCCGGCGGCTATGCCCACTACGTCCAGAAGTCGATGGCGCAGGGCTACGTGCCGGCGGCGCTGGCCGAGGATGAAAGTGCCGGCCTGTTCGAGATCGAAATCCTCGGCCATCGCCGTCCGGCCCGCATCAATGTCGAGGCGCCGTTCGACCCGAGCGGCGAGAAGATGCGGAGCTGAGGTTTCGCCATGGACAGCGCGGCGCCAAAGGGGAGCTTCGGCCGCCACCGCAAGATCATGCCGTTTGTGCCGGGCTCGATCGAGGCGCTGCGCGACGCCTCCCGCCGGAAGGCGGCTGATCTCAACCAGCATGTGCTGGGCTACGGCGCGACAGCCGAAGCGGAATGGGCGGCGGCAGGCATTGCCGCCCCCGACCTGGCCGAAATGCGCAAATACCGGCTGGAGCGCATCCGCACCGAGCTGAGGCGCCGGGGCTACGCCGGCGCGCTGCTCTACGATCCCATCAACATCCGCTATGCGACCGATTCCACGAACATGCAGCTTTGGGTGGCGCACAACCCGACACGGCATTGTTTCGTCGCCACCGAAGGGCCGGTGGTGCTGTTCGACTATTTCTCCTGCGAACATCTGTCGGACCATTCCGGCGTCGTCGACGAGGTTCGCCCCGCCGTCTCGTGGATGTATCTCTACAGCGGCGAACTCACCGAGCAGAAGGTCCGCCGCTGGGCGGCCGGGATCGCCGATCTGGTGCGGGAACATGGCGGCGGCAACAGCCGCATCGCGGTCGACCACATCGATCCGGAAGGCGCCGAGGAACTTGCGCGCCGCGGCATTTCCATCGGCAATGGCGAAGCGGTGATGGAGAATGCCCGGCTGGTCAAATCGCCGGACGAGATCCTTGCCATGCGCCGCGTCATCGTCGCCTGCGAGGCGGCAATGGGCGAGATGGAACAGGCGCTGAAGCCCGGCATCTCTGAGAATGAATTATGGGCCGAACTGCACCGCGGCAACATTGCCCGCGGCGGCGAATGGATCGAGACGCGGCTGCTGGCATCCGGCCCGCGCACCAATCCATGGTTCCAGGAATGCTCCTCGCGCCTCATCGAGGCGGGCGATCTCGTCGCCTTCGATACCGACCTGATCGGCCCCTACGGCTTCTGCGCCGACCTGTCGCGCACCTGGCTGTGCGGGGATGTGAAGCCAACCGACGAACAGTGCGATCTTTTCCGCATCGCTGCCGACCAGATCGCGCACAATACCGAATTGATACAGCCGGGCACCGCCTTCCGCGACCTTGTCGACCGCTCGGCGGTGCCGCCCGGCGACTGTTTCCCGATCCGCTATGGTGTGCTCTACCATGGCGTCGGGCTGGCGGACGAATACCCGACCTTGCCGCATGCCGACGACTGGACATCGGATACGCCCGACGGCGTGATCGAGCCAGGCATGGTGCTGTGCGTGGAGAGCTATATCGGCAGGCTCGGCGGGCGCGAGGGTGTCAAGATCGAGGAACAGATCCTGGTCACCGGCACCGGCAACGAAAAGCTTTCAACCTATCCGCTGGATGCGAGGCTGCTCGGCTAAGCCGGCAAGGGCCTCGCGCATCGCGGCAACCGTTTTTTCCGGCGTCGTTTTCGCGGTGATGAAGGGCAGGCCCTTACGCAGGCCCGTCCAGCCGACGACCTTCACTTGCCGGGCGGCCCGCTCGAAGCGCTGCGCCAGCGCCCAGCTCTCGCAGTCGATCGCCGCGACATCGGCCCTGCCCTCGGCCACGGCGACGATCGAAGCGCGATGTCCGCCGCTTTCGCTGCGCGAGGAAAATATGTCGAGGCTTTCGCCCAGCGCCTCCAGGTCTCGCGTCGGCGCAATGATACCGGACATTGAATCGAGGCTGTTGAAGGTGAAGCGCTTGCCCCGGATCAGATCGAGCGGGATGACGGGCCTGCCATTGCCAGGCGCAGGCACCGACGCCTTGCCGTCCGCCCGCATCACCAGCGCGCTCGAATAAAGCTCGCCCTGGCCGCCTTCGTAGACGTCATAGCTCGGCTGGCCGACAACCTGCACATGGCCGGCCAGGCCAAGCTCCATCGGCCCCCAGCAGGTCTGCGCGAACAGCAGTGCGGGATGCAGCCAGAGCTGGTGAAAATCGAGCGCGTCCGGCGGCAATGTCGCGGGGTCGGGCGCGATCAGAACGCCGGTGCCACTATGAATGCCACCCGGCACCGGCGGCAGATCGCCGTTGCGGCGAATGACGGTCTCCGGCGCATCGATTATCCCCCCTTGACGGAAGGCATCGCGCAGCAGTGCCCATTGGTCGTCGACCTCGCGACGCACTTCCGGCCAGTCATACATCGGCAGCGCTGCAACGAATTCGCTCATGCCGGGATCTGACCATTAAATCTGGAGAGAGGTTCACAAAAACGCGGCGTCGGATTTGAGATAGCCGACACCGTCCGTCGTGTCGCGGGCTTCATTCCTTGGGCGGCTCGGCCGGGACTGGCGCGGTGCCGAGCCCGCTGATGCTGCGCGCCCTGACGCGCGGCTTGAACGCCCTGCCCGGCTCCGGCTGGCGCCGCAACACCGGATGCACGATCGGCTCCTTGGCCTTGAAAGCATAGGACCTGATCAGCGCGAAATAGTTGGGATAGGCATAGCCATTGTTCATCCGCAGCCATTCCTCGCGACGCTCGCGAAACAGCTGAGGCAGTCTGTACCAGGCCACCGTTGGGGTCTTGTGGTGGACGAAGTGCAAATTGTTGTTGAGGAACAGGAACGACAGCGGCGAGCGCTCGATGATCACCGTGCGGCCTTCGGGATGCTCGGACCATTGATGCTCGGCAAAGGTGCGGATCGCGATCAGCGACTGGCCGAGCCACACCGGGAGAATATAGAGCCAAAGCGGAATGCCAAAGCCGAACTGCACGATCGGCGCCACGACGGCGAGGCCGATCGCATGCAGCAGCCAGGCTTTGCGGATGGCCTTGTCGCCGGCCATTATGTGCTTGGCGTCGTCGATGAAGAAGCCGATGCAGGACAGCCAGGGACCGAGAAAGAACCGGCCGGCCATGGTGTTGTTGATCCTGAGCAGGAATTTCATTGCTCGCGGCAGGTCGTCATGCTGCCAAAGCGCCTGGTAGTAGCTTTCCGGATCGTCGAGCGGATCGGTCAGGCGCTCGTCGGCATGATGGCGCAGATGAAGCGTCTTGAAGCGGCGGAACGGCCAGACCAGACCGATCGGCAGGAAGACGAAAGCCTCGTTGATCAGGGCATTGCGCGTCGGATGGCCGTGCAGCACTTCGTGCATGATCGACGACTGAAGTGCCAGGATGAAACCGAGGAGAGCGAGCGCGAAGATCGGATAGGACGGCCAGAGCAGAAGGCCGGTGGCGAGCCATGCTCCGTAACAGAAGAAAGCGAGGGCTACGGTTGGCCACTCGATGGCCGGTGTATTGCGTCGCCTGATGCTCTTGCCAGTCATGTTATCGACCACTGCCCCTCAGTCGCCGGAACCCCAGTGGCTCCTGACAGCATAGTGTCAGGAGAAACGATTCCACTCAACGAGACAAAGTGTACAAAATGTTGCGATTGCGCATTTTCAACCGCACATGTTACAGATTGTAAACAGACCTAGGGATTCGTTTACGCCTGGAGCGCCTCGTCAGGACGTCTCGGCGAAAATTTTTCCTCATGATTCGGAGACTTGGAAGATGGACAAACGAGATCTGTCAGCAATCTTTCGGGAGCGTCTCAAGTTGCTCCTGACAAGGTCCGACCTCAACCAGTCCGCCTTCGCCACCGCCGTCGGCATCGATCGGTCGGCGCTGTCGCAGCTGATGTCGGGCGCGTCGACGCGCTTGCCGCGGGCCGAAACGCTGCTCAACATCGCGGCCGAGTTCAAGGTGTCGCTGGATTGGCTGCTCGGCCTCAGCCAGGACGAGGGCGTCACCGGCGAAATCCGCGAAAGCCTGGAGATCGAGGAAGCCCCCGACGGTTTTGACCGCACGCTTCTGGCCAGATGGTTCGCCGAGGCCGCGGGCACCAAGATCCGCTATGTGCCGGCCGGCATTCCCGATCTTCTGCGGACCCACGCGCTGGTCGACTATGAGGCAAACATCACCAACAGGAGCAGGCTCGCACAGGCCAGCGAGACCCAATACCGCATCGAATACAACCGGCGCCCGGAGACCGACATGGAAGTCTGCATGCCGCGTCACACGCTGGAGATTTTTGCACGCGGCCTCGGCGTCTGGGATCGCTTTCCGGAGGCCGACCGTCAGCAGCAACTCGCCCATATGGCGACGCTGCTTGATGATCTCTACCCGACTTTCCGCCTGTTTCTCTACGACGGCCGCATGCGCTATTCGATCCCGCTCACCATCTTCGGACCATACCGCGCCGCTATTTATGTCGGCGACATGTATGTCGTGCTGAACGCCACCCAGCCGGTCCAGGCATTGACCCGGCATTTCGACAATCTGATCCGGGCCGCCGACGTCAACCCGCATGAGGCAGCAAGCTTCGCGCGCAATCTGGCCGGCATGTCGTTCCCATCAGGTTCCGCATGACAGCGCGCACCCGTAACCGCGCCCTTTAACCGCGACTCCGCCGTCGCTATTTTATTGACCGGACATAAAGATTTCTTTATATCCTTATTCGAATTCAGAATGTGAAAGCCAATCCGATGACGACGACCAACCCGATCGACGCGCTGCTGGCGCAAAAAGGCGTGCTTTTGGCTGACGGCGCCACCGGCACCAATTTGTTCGCAATGGGTCTGGAGGCTGGCGAGGCGCCGGAGTTGCTGAACGAGACCGCGCCCGACACCATCACCAGCCTGCACCAGAATTTCGTCGACGCCGGCGCCGACATCATCCTGACCAATTCCTTCGGCGGCACCCGTCACCGGCTGAAGCTGCATCATGCCCAGGACCGCGTGCACGCCCTGAACAAGCGCGCCGCCGAGATCGCCCGCGCCGTTGCCGACAAGGCCGGGCGCAAGGTGATCGTCGCCGGCTCCGTTGGCCCGACCGGTGAGTTGCTGGTGCCGCTCGGCGCCATGACCTATGACGAGGCGGTCGACGCCTTCGCCGAGCAGATCGAAGGCCTCAAGGAGGGCGGCGCCGAGGTCGCCTGGATCGAGACCATGTCGGCGCCCGACGAGATCCGTGCCGCCGCCCAAGCGGCGATCCGCGTCGGCCTGCCCTATACCTATACCGGTTCCTTCGACACCGCCGGCCGCACCATGATGGGCCTGCTGCCGAAGGACATACACGGCGTCGCCGATGGCTTGTCGCAAGCACCGCTCGGCGTCGGCGCCAATTGCGGCGTCGGCGCTTCCGACATCCTCGCCTCGCTGCTCGACATGACGCAGGCGAAGCCGGAGGCAACCGTGATCGTCAAGGGCAATTGCGGCATTCCCGAATTCCGCGGCACCGAGATCCACTATTCCGGCACGCCCGAACTGATGGCCGACTATGTGCGCCTTGCTGTCGACGGCGGCGCGAAAATCATCGGCGGCTGCTGCGGCACCTCGTTCCAGCACCTGGCCGCCATGCGCAAGGCGCTCGACGCCCACACCAAGGCGGATCGTCCGACCGTCGAGACGATCGTCGAGCGCATCGGTCCGATGCGCAACAAGGTGGCCACGGCGAACAGCGCCGAGACCAGCGAGGCCCGCCGCGAGCGTCGTCGCAGCCGGGCCTGAAGCCACCGCTTTCTAATTATTCGCTGTTGTCGGCGTAGCTCGACTGCGCCGATTTGAGATCGACGACATTGTCGCCGCGCATCGTCATCAGCGCTCCGGATGAAACCGGATCGGTGATCTGCTCCAGCATAATGCGGAAACGGTCGTTGGTCAGAGCCGACATGGCGGTGTGGCGCGCCTGCGCGACATCGTCGCCGATGCGCCTGGATTTGGCTGATTGGGCGGCCGCCGAAGCGTCCCGTGCCGGCGGTGTCGAGTTGGCGGTAGTCCTGATCTGCAATTCCGGCTCCCTCAGCCCCACACACCTATCCGGCGTAACAAGAGGAAATTGCGATCCGGTACCGGAAATGCCGCGCAATTTAACGATCGCAAATTCCGAAAAAAACGGGCCGGCAGGGAATGCCCCCTCGCCGGCCTCGCCTCACCCGCCCGTGGCCGGTTTTCCCATCAGAACGACCCCATCTGGAAGAAACCGACCGTCATCAACATCAGCGGTTGCCGCTCAGCGCCGAGGCAAGGCGCACAAGCGAGAGGAACTCGGACCTGTACCCAAACGGGTCGGCTCCCCGGGCGGCTGTGGCGATCTCCAAGATCTTGTCGTAGCCGAACTTCGCCGTTGCATCCTCCTCGCGCAGCTTCTGGCCGAACGCCGCGACGGCGACGGAGAAACGCTGGTCGGCGCTGGCCTCGCCGAAGGACGCAACTTCGTTGGCCGACGTAACCGGCGTGGTGATCAGCTTCGAGACGTCCTCGTTGGGCAGCTTGTAGCGTATCTTGACGAAGGCGTATTCGTCCGCATTGGCGACGCCGCCATTGTTCACCGCGGCTTGGCCATAGCGCAGCGGGTCGATCCGTTCGCCGCCGCTGCCCTTGGGCGTGATCTCGTAGATCGCGGTGACCGAATAGCCCGAACCGATGTCGCCGGCATCGACGCGGTCATTGTTGAAATCCTCGCGGTTCAAGGCGCGGGTCTCATAGCCGATCAGCCTATATTCCGAGACCTTGGCGGGATTGAACTCGACCTGGATCTTCACGTCCTTGGCGATGGGGAACAGCGTCGAGGAGGCATCCTCCACCAGCACCTTTTCCGCCTCGGCCAGCGTGTCGATATAGGCGGCGGTGCCGTTGCCGTTCTGCGCGATGGTCTGCATCATCTGGTCATTCAGATTGCCGCGGCCGAAACCGAACACCGACAGGAAGACGCCGCTCTTGCGCTCTTGTTCGATCAGGCGCTTGAGATCGTCGTCGTCGCTCTGGCCGACATTGAAGTCGCCGTCGGTGGCGAGCATCACGCGGTTGACCCCGTCCTTGATGAAGGACTGCTCGGCCAACTTGTAGGCCTCCTTGATGCCGGCCTCGCCGGCCGTCGAGCCACCCGGCTGCAAATTGTCGATGGCGTTGAGGATCTTGTCCTTCTCGGCAACCTTTGTCGGCATCAGCACCGTGCCGGCATCGCCGGCATAGGTGACGATCGAGATGGTGTCGTCGGCCTTCAGCTTGCTGACCAGCAGCCGGAATGCCGACTTGAGCAGCGGCAATTTATCCGGTTCGTCCATCGAGCCCGAGACGTCGATCAGGAACACCAGATTGGCCTTGGGCTGCTCGGCCGGCTTGACGTCGAAACCCTTGATGGCGACATGCATCAGCTTGCTGTGCGCGTTCCACGGCGTCGGCATGACGCTGACGGTCGAATTGAACGGCGTCGACGCCGCATCCGGCCCCTTCCAGTCATAGGGGAAATAGTTGATCATCTCTTCGACGCGCACCGTGTCGGCCTGCGGCAGGAAACCCTCTTTCAGCGAACGACGCACGAAGGAATAGGAAGCGGTGTCGACATCGATCGAAAAGGTCGAGACCGGGTCCTCGAGTGCCGAATGCACCGAATTGGTCTTGAAATCCTGGACGCGGTCGCGATTTTCCTCCGGTGGTGCGATCTGGTCCGCCGGCGCCATGGCCGGCTGCTGCGGTGCTATCATTTTGGACATGCGTGCGGCTCGCGACGTGCTGGGCGCGGCAGTGCTATCCAGGGCGAACGCGCCCGTTGGCGCAGGTGGCGCAGGTTCCGCCGGCGCAACCTGTTCCTGCGCATTCTGCGGCGCCAGGCCTCCAGCAACGGCCGATTCGGATCTGCTCGGCGCCGCCAAGGCCTCCGTTTCGTCGCGGCTTTCCGCGTCGGTCTTCTTGTCTTTCTCAGGCGCGCTCGTTGCGAGCGGTTTGTCGATCGCCTGATCGCCCGTGGCCTGTTTAGCCAGCGGCTTCACCGTGGCGGGCTTGTCGGCCAGCGTCTCGGTGATCTTTTCGCCGCCGCCGAAAGTGGACGGCTGTTCCCTCAGCATATGGAAAGTGGCGTATCCGGCGATCGGCAGGGCGACGAGCCCGGCAATAGCCGGCGTGGCAATGAGTTTCTTTTGCATGATTTCGCTCCAGAGCTTTCGTGCTCGCTCTGTGAGACGAAGACCGCCGACCGATCCTTGGCTGACCGCGGAAATATTTTCCTCATCATAGGCGCGCATGGCGGCCTCGAAGGCGCGCGCCTTCGCGCTCTCGCCGGGAGCCGGGATCACTATGTCGCGCAGCCTCTTGAGTTCGTTCTCGTCGACCATGGTCACACTTCCCCGGCTGAACGCATGAGCGTCTTCAGCCGTTTCTTCGCTTCATGGATGTGCCAGGAAACCGTCGTCTCCGAGATCGCCATCGCCTCGGCGGCGGCGGCGTGGCTCAAGCCCTCGCCATAGACCAGCAGCACGGCGTCGCGCTGCTTGTCGGGCAGTTGCCGCACCGCGACCCACATCGCCTCGGCAGGATCCTCGTTCTCGGCAGGATCCTCGCCCGAAATCAGCGCATGGACGCCATAGGCTTCGGTCTTGACCGTCTCGCGGGCGCTCTTGCGCATCATGTCGCGCGCGGCGTTCAGCGTCATGGCATAGAGCCACGTGGTGAAGGCGCTGCCGCCGCGATAGTCGCGGATCGACTTGCCGAGCCGGACGCAGACTTCCTGGGCGATGTCTTCGGCGTCCGCCTTCCGACCGCACCAGCGGTAGGCGGCGCGATAGACGAAGTCATAGTGCCTTTCGAGCAACGCGCCGAAAGCTCCCCTGTCTCCGCCCTTCGCCCGCCCGATCAGTTCGGCGTCGGAGGCTTCGCTCTCATCCAGCATCATCGCCATCATTTGCCTGTTGGACGAAGGCTAATGGCCAATCCTTGGGGTGAGGGAAAGATTTTTTTACTGGTACCTCTTCCTTCTCCCCGTTCTACGGGGAGAAGGTGCCCGAAGGGGCGGCGCGAACTCATGAAAGTTTACGCAGCCGCGTCCGGCGAATTAGGCTGGGTTTGCGTTTGGGCCGAAGGACCTACCCGAGCGTCTCGGAAAACAGGGTGATCAACCGGTTCCAGTGCCGCTCGGCGCCATCTTCGTTGTAGACGCTGTGGTCCGGCACGCACCAGCCATGCGCCATGCCGACATAATTCTCCAGCACGTAATCGACTTCCGCCGCCCTGAACGCCTCGGCCAGCCGCGCTGATTGTTCGGGCGGAAAACTCCTGTCGACGCCGGCCATGCCGACATGGACGCGTGCCTTGACCGACCCCGCCTTGCGGTGCGGACTGTCGGCCGCATCGCTGGCGAGATTGCCGCCATGGAAACTGGCCGCCGCCCTGATGCGATCCGGATAGGAGGCGGCTGCGTTCAGCGCCCGCGCGCCGCCCATGCAATAGCCGACAACGCCGATCGGCCCGGTGACGCCTTCGGCAGCGAGTGCATCGAGGAAGGCGCCGCTGTCGGCAATCGTCATCTCCTGCGTCGTGCCGCTGATCAGCGCCATCACCGGCACCTTGGTTCTTTCCTCGACGAACGCGGTTTTGGCATCGAACGGACCGTAGGGCGCGTTGCGATAGAAGAGATCGGGCACCAGAACCGCGTAGCCCTCCTCCGCCAGCCGCTCGGCCATGCCGTCGAGCGCAGGGCGCGGGCCGAAGGCATCCATATAGAGGATGATGCCGGCCTTGGGCGGGGAAGCGTTGGCCGGGCGGAACAGCCCCGCCCTCGCCGTGCCGTCCCTGGTCTTGATCTGAAGGTCCTGTTTCGGCATCGCCAGCTCCGTTCGGTTGCTGGGCGATACATATCCGGGCACGCCGACAGGGCAAGCTGTTGCCTGATTTTGGCAGTCAACATTTCGTGCGGCAGCGCGACGAGCTTACCGGCCCGCGAACGCTGCCATGTGGAAGGCCTGCACCTCTGAGGGATAGCGATAGGCTGTGCCATAGGGACAGGCGTTGCGGTCAAGGCAGCCGCCGTCACAACAGGGCCCGCCACTCGGCCCGCGCACATGCGCCAGGCAGGCCTGGTAGCCGAAGCCTTGGATGGAATAGGCATCGACCGGACAGGATTTCAGGCACGGTTTGTCGACACAGGTGTCGCAAAGATGGATCGCCCCGCGAGCCTTCGGGAGCGCGATCTCGTCCTCGAACAGCAGCGCGCCGCGATAGGCATGCCAAAGCCCATATCGCGGATGCATGAGGATGCCGAGCGGTGACGGCTTCAGGCCCTCGGCCCGCATCGCCCATCGCTGGAACGGCAGATAGGGCTTGTCGGACGGCGACACGGCGCGTGCGCCGAATTCTTCCGCGACCGCGCCTATGACCTGCCGGGACCAGGTGTCGAGCGGATTGGCGATTGCTCGCGGCTGCTTTTCACGCCAGCGCAGAAAATGCGGCCAGGGTGCTGCCCCCGCCTGTCCCACCAGCAGCGCCGACCTGGTTGGTGCACCGGAGCGGCCACAAGGCGCCGCCTCGCCGTCCGCAAAGGTGAAGCCGCCACGCAGGATGAGGCCGTCGGCGCCAAGCGCGGCCGCAATCTCCTCCATCCTGCCGCGCGAAGGAATCATCCCTTCTTGACCGGATCGGAGAAGGCGCTCCGCCAGACTTCCTTGTGGATGATGTTGGCGACTTTAGCCCCGCCTGACTCGGGCTCCTTTCACGTGAAGGCGTCGGGCATCGACCCCTTCTTCTTGGCGATGAAGTCCTTCAGCGCTTCGTCGATCGCCGGATCGAGATGCGGCGCCTCATAAGATTCCAGCCAGCGGCGGGCGAGTTCGTTGGCGCGCTGCGGCGCGGTCTTCTCGCCTTCGGCCAGCCACTGCTCGTATGAATTGTTGTCGGCGATGTTGGAGCGATAGAAGGCAGTCTGGAAATTCGCCTGCGTGTGGTCGCAGCCGAGATAGTGGCTGCCCGGCCCGACTTGGCGGATGGCGTCCATCGCCTGGCCGTTTTCCGACAGGTCGACGCCTTCGGAGAATTTTTGCGTCATGCCGAGCTGGTCGATGTCCATCATGAATTTTTCGTAGCAGGACGCCAGCCCGCCCTCGAGCCAGCCGGCCGAATGGAGGACGAAATTGGTGCCGGCCAGAATGGTCGAGTTCAGCGTGTTGGCGCTTTCATAAGCTGCCTGCGCGTCGGGGATTTTGGAAGCGCAGAGCGAACCGCCGGTGCGGAACGGCAGGCCGAGGCGCCGTGCGAGCTGTGCGGCGCCGTAGGATACCAGCGACGGCTCCGGCGTGCCGAAGGTCGGCGCGCCCGACTGCATCGAGATCGACGAGGCAAAAGTGCCGAACAGCACCGGCGCGCCCGGCCGGATCAGCTGCGTGAACGAAGCGCCGGCAAGCACCTCGGCAAGCACCTGGGTCAGCGTGCCGGCCACCGTCACCGGGCTCATCGCGCCGGCGAGGATGAACGGCGTGACGATGCAGGCCTGGTTGTGGCGCGCATAGACCTTCAGCGCGCCAAGCATGGTCTCGTCGAACACCATCGGCGAGTTGGCGTTGATCAGGCTGGTCAGGACCGTGTTGTTTTCGACGAAGTCGTCGCCGAACACCAGCTTGGCCATGGCGACCGTGTCTTCAGCACGTTCCGGCGCGGTGACCGAGCCCATGAACGGTTTGTCGGAATATTTGATGTGCGCGTAGATCATGTCGAGATGGCGCTTGTTGACCGGTACGTCGACCGGCTCGCACACGGTGCCGCCCGAATGGTGGATCGAAGGCGCCATGTAGGCGAGCTTCACGAAATTCTGGAAATCCTCGATCGTCGCGTAACGCCTGACGCCGTCGAGGTCGCGCACGAAGGGCGGTCCGTAGACCGGGGCGAAGACGGTGGCATTGCCGCCGATCTGCACCGAGCGTTCGGAATTGCGGGCATGCTGGGTGTAGATGGGGGGCGCGGTCTTCAAGAGCGAACGGCAGAGCCCCTTCGGGAAATGCACGCGTTCGCCCTTGACGTCGGCGCCCGCCTCTTTCCACAGCTGCAACGCCTCCGCATCGTCGCGGAAGATGATGCCGATTTCTTCGAGCACCGTGTCGGTGTTCTTCTCGATCAGCGCCAGGCCTTCCTCGTCCAGCACTTCATAGACGTTGATCTTGCGCTTGATGTAGGTGAGCTGGGTGCCGGGACCGCCGCCCGAACGCGCCGCCCGCCTTGCCGCCGCCCCGCCGCTGGCGCCGCGTCCACGTCGCGCGTTTGACGCTTCCTGGTCCACTGCCGCGTGTTCGCTCATGATCGTTCTTCCCTGAATTTGGACCGGCTTGACTAGCGCCCGGCCCGGAACCGTTGTGGCCGCCTATCGCGGCTTCCGGCGGATCGTAGCCATGCACCCTATTCGAAACGGCCCGTCCGCGCCAACGCCTGTCGCAAAATCGACAAGAAAACCGATAGATTTTTCAGTCGCTTTCCTTTTGCGGGAAGTCGCAAATCAGCTATGGATACCCGCCCCTTGCGGGTTAGGTATTGGCGCGTTGATTTTAAGCTGCCATGGTCGTTCCCGGCAGCAAGGAGCCTGAGAAACAATGTCCGACGACGAGATTATCCTCTCCGAGCTTTCCGACGACGAGTTGGTGCAGCAGATGCACGACGATCTCTACGACGGTCTGAAGGAAGAGATCGAGGAAGGCACGCGCATCCTGCTCGAGCGCGGCTGGGCACCCTACAAGGTGCTCACGGAAGCGCTGGTCGAAGGCATGCGCATCGTCGGCGAGGATTTTCGCGACGGCATCCTGTTCGTTCCCGAAGTGTTGCTGTCGGCCAATGCGATGAAGGCCGGCATGTTCATCCTGCGCCCGCTGCTCGCCGCCACCGGCGCGCCCAAGCAGGGCAAGATGGTGATCGGCACCGTCAAGGGCGACATCCACGACATCGGCAAGAACCTCGTCGGCATGATGATGGAAGGCGCCGGCTTCGACGTCATCGATCTTGGCATCAACAATGCGGTCGAGAAATATCTCGATGCCATCGAGCAGCACCAGCCGGACATTATCGGCATGTCGGCGCTGCTGACCACGACCATGCCCTACATGAAGGTCGTCATCGACACGATGAAGGAAAAGGGCATCCGCGACGACTACGTGGTCCTGGTCGGAGGCGCGCCGCTGAACGAGGAATTCGGCAAGGCGGTCGGCGCCGACGCCTATTGCCGCGACGCCGCTGTGGCGGTCGAGACCGCCAAGGACTACATGAAGCGCAAGCACAATGTGCGCGCTTCCGCCTGATACAAGGCAAGGCGGACGCTCAACAGACGAAGCCGCGCCTTGCAGCGCGGCTTTTTTGTTCCCAGATGTCGGGAGCGGCGGTCAGGGTTTCTTGACGGTATCGTCAACGGCTTTCGCGGTAGACTTGATATCCCTGCCGACGCCGCGAACGGTGTTGGCACAGGCCGAAAGGGCCAGGGCACAAGCCAGGATTGCGATTGGCGCAATGCGTAACAGTTTCATCGACGGTTTATCCCTCTCTCGGTAGATCGCCCCACAGCAACGAAAGCCGGCTCGGCTGGTTTCATGAAGATGCCCAGACCCAAGCAGAATCAAGCGGACAAGCTGCTCATCATCGCCTGCGGGATGATTGCGCGCGAGGTGTTGGCCGTCAAGGAACAGCTCGGGCTCCATCACCTCGAATTGACATGCCTTCCGGCCGAGTTTCATTTTTATCCGGACCGCATCGCGCCGGCGATGGACAAGGCCATCGAAAAGGCCAAGGCGGAAGGCTACAGCAACATCTTCGTCGGTTACGCCGATTGCGGCACCGGCGGCCTGCTCGATCGGGTCTGCGAGAAGCATGGCGTCGAACGCATGGCCGGTCCGCATTGCTTCGCCTTCTACCAGGGCATGGATGCCTACGCGAAGGTCGCCGACGACGACATGATGTCCTTCTACATGACCGATTTCCTCTGCCGCCAATTCGATGCCTTCTTCATGAAGCCGCTCGGTCTCGACAGGCATCCGGAGCTGATCAAGGACTATTTCGGCAATTACGAGAAGCTGATCTACCTGGCCCAGACCGACGATCCGGAGCTCGACAAGGTCGCGGAAAAGGCCGCGAAACTGCTTGGCCTCGTCTATGAGCGGCGCGCGACAGGCTATGGCGATCTGACGGCTGGGCTGGCCAAGGCCGCGGCTGACGTCTGACGCTGGCTGGGCTGCGGCCCTCTTGCGCGGCGATTGGCGATTATCGCCCTTTCCGAAGGCGAAGACAGGACGGATCGCCGCCTTCTACTGGAGAATGGCCTTGATCTGTTCCCAGGCCAATTGCCTTAATTTGGATCGCGGCGTGGTTTCGTTGTTAAGCACGGATGACAGCCTGCCGCGAATGGGTAAATTGCGCGCAAGCCATGCAAAGGCGCCGTCCAGCGGTCGGCTGCCGGACACCGACGAGGAATGCCGATGACCCTTCGCCCAATGCTTGCCGTTGCCGGCCTTCTCTGCTGCACCTTGCCCGCGCTTGCCGACGGCGAGGTGCAGAAGCTGATCACCGCCGCCGACAAGGCGCGGCTGGACAAATATGGCGAGACGCGCAAGGCGGCTCTTGCCGAGGCGAAGGCGGGCAATCCTGGCGAGGTCAGGCAGCTCGACGCCTTGCTGGCCAAGCCGCTGGTTGCTTTCTCCGACAAGGACCTCACCGGCAAATGGCAATGCCGCACCATCAAGGTGGGCGGGCTGAGCCCGCTCGTTATCTATGGCTGGTTCAAATGCAGGGTGACCGACGACGGCTCCGGCTGGCGGCTGGAAAAGCTCACCGGCTCGCAGCGCACCAAAGGCCGCTTCTTCGACGGCGGCGAAAAGCGCGCGATCTATCTCGGCTCCGGTTCCGTCAACAACGACCAGGCAAAACCCTATGGCAGCGGTCCTCGGACAGACCAGGTCGGCTACGCCTTCCGCAATAGCGCCGGGGAATGGCGCATCGAGTTCCCCGCTCCCTATTACGAATCGAAGCTCGACATCATGGAGTTCAAGCGCTGAGCGGAGCCTTCCTGACGGCTCCGGCATACCAAGGATTAACCCGCCTCGTCTAAGCTCCGGCCGTGGCAGTTGGTCCCAGGGGTGGCAAGATCAATGGCAATACCGGAAACCAATCCGACACCGATCGTGGTCGTTACCGGAGGAGGCCAGCACGTATGGGCAATGGTCAACGCCATTGCCGACCATGTCGGCCCTGTCATCGTCATCCTGGAAGTCCCTGAATCCAAAAAGCGATTGCTGCTTGGCCGTGCCCGTCGCCAGGGCTGGCTGCAGGCTATCGGCCAGTTCGGCACGATGGTGCTGAGCAGGCTGGGCAAGCGGCTCTACGCCAGCCATGCCGCCCGGTTGATTGCGCAGGAGAAGCTCGAGACCGAGCCGCGGCCGAGTCAGGAGATCATCCATGTTGCCTCGGCCAACGGGCCGGAATGTCTCGCGGCGATCCAGAGAATCCAGCCAGGCGTTGTCCTGCTTAACGGCTGCCGACTCCTGTCGAGGGACCTCTTGGCCAGGATGCCTTGCCCGGTGCTCAACTATCACGCAGGCATCACGCCGAAATATCGCGGCATGAATGGAGGCTACTGGGCTTTGGCATCAGGCGATTCCGCGAATTTCGGCACCACTGTGCATCTGGTCGATGCCGGCGTGGACACGGGCGGCGTGCTGAAACAGGCATACGGCCAGCCGAAACCAGGCGACACGATCTCAAGCTATGCGCTGCGCCAAACGGCGTTTTCGCGCGACATCTGCGTCGAGGCGATCAGCGATGCTCTGGCCGGAAAACTCGTGACGTTCGATCCAAGCCTGCCATCTAAACAGTGGTACCACCCGACGATCTGGTTCTATCTCTGGACCGGGCTCAGAACCGGCATCTGGTAGCGCTGGCGATACGGGCGATCGTATGCTATTGTCATACAAAATGTGGAGCCCTATCGATGTCCAGCATGGCGCCTGTCAGCGTTCGCGTCACCTCGGACGAGCGTGACATTCTCGAGGCCGCCGCCAAGCAGGCTCATACAAATCTGAGCGACTTCATTCGGCGCAAGGCTGTTGAGGCCGCCGAGATGGAGGTTTTGGGCGGTCGTGTCGTCGTTATTCCCGTCGTCGATTGGGAACAATTCGAGGCCTGGGCGAAATCGACACCAAAGACCGAGCCCAGACTGCAAAGGCTTGCTGCGTCCAGGCCAGTATGGCGGGACTGAAGCCACCCCGTCCGCTCGCCGGGGATGACGACTGGGACGCTTTCGATTGCGGTCGCGAGTCGTTGAACAACTGGCTTCGCCGTCATGCATGGCGCAACCAGCAGGATGGATTGTCGCGGACGAGCCTCGTCTGTGATTCCGAAACCGGTGGGATAGCGGCTTACGTTGCGCTGAGCGCTGGCCAGATCGAACGCGCATACCTGCCCAAATCGGCACAGCGTAATCGGCCTGACCCTATTCCGGTAATCCTGCTCGGCCAGTTGGCCGTCGATCGCAAATATCAGGGACGCGGCTGCGGGCGCTCCCTTCTCCTGTTTGCGCTCAGGACGGCGGTGCGGTTTTCCAGCAATATCGGCTGCTTCGGCGTTATCACACACCCGCTGGACGAAGGCGTAAGAGACTTCTATCGCGACTTCGCTTTTCAGGATCTTCCATTCGATCCCAAACGGAGCATGATCGTCCGCATTGCCGATCTGAGGCACAATGGCTTCGATGGCAGCATCGATCATTCCTGCTGATTTCTGCCTCAGGCCGACATTGAAGATTGCCTTTCATTTTACGACATCCAAATGCGTCGCTTTTGAATGCGCGCGCGTCGTCCCATAACAAGCGGCCCAATTGCGCATGCGGCAATGCTCGCAGATCGAGGAGTGAGAATTCATGGCCGATCTGATCGTCGTCTACTGGCGCGACATCCCTGCCCAGGTCATCGTCAGGAAAGGCCGCCAGAACGCCAAGCGCGAACTGCCGTTGCGCTTCACCGAGGCGATCGACATGTGCGCCATGCGCACCGGCGCCGGCGGCACCGACGACTATCTGGCCGAATGGCGCAAGGCCGATCCGGTTCCGGTCGGCGACGACCTCGAAGCCGAGGTCGAGAAGGCATTCCAGGACCTCGACGCGAAATATGACCGCGAGCGGCTGGTCGCTCTGGTGAAGGCGGGCGGCAAAGAAAATGTCTGAAACCATTCCCGCCAAGGAGAGCCCGGCGGCCCTCCAGCCGGTCACCCAGGCGACCCTGGTCAAGAAGGCGGCACCGAAATCCGACTACAAGCCGGCCGACGTGTCGCCACAGCGCCGCGTGCAGCGTTCTTTCGCGGTGAGATTATGGTCGGTCCGGCACTCGCGCCTGCTCGAATGGTTCTATGCCCGCTTCGCCGACACGTTCCTCCTGCTGCATCCCTTGTGGAAAGGCATAGGCTACAGCCGTGTCGAGGCCCCGGTGAAGTTTGTCGAAAAGCGCGTCAAGGGCTTCATGTTCGACTGCCGCATGTGCGGTCAGTGCATCCTGTCCTCGACCGGCATGTCGTGCCCGATGAACTGCCCCAAGCAGCTGCGCAACGGCCCTTGTGGCGGCGTGCGCGCCAACGGCAATTGCGAGGTCGAGCCCGACATGCCTTGCGTCTGGGTCAAGGCCTGGGAAGGGGCGCGCAACATGGAGCACGGTGACAGGATTCTTGCGGTGCAGAAGCCGGTCGACCAGTCGCTGCGCGAAACGTCCGCCTGGCTGCGCGTCACCGCTCAGGCGGCAGCCGCCCGTGAAGCCGCGGCCGATGCGAAGACCGGAGCGGCCGCATGATCGCCCGCCAGCGTGACGAGAACCCGGCCGGCATCCATCTGCCGCTCGACCCCTTGCCCGGCCACACCTCGCGCGGCCGGCTCGAACGCGTCCTGCGACGCGGTGAATTCGCGGTCACCACCGAGCTCAACCCGCCCGACAGCGCCGATCCCGAAGACGTCTACAACAGGGCGAAGATCTTCGACGGCTGGGTCGATGCCATCAACGCCGTCGATGCGTCGGGCGCCAATTGCCATATGTCGTCGGTCGGCATCTGCGCGCTCCTGACCCGCATGGGCTACGCACCGATCATGCAGATCGCCTGCCGGGACAAGAACCGCATTGCCATCCAGGGCGACGTGCTGGGCGGGGCTGCCATGGGCGTCGCCAACATGCTGTGCCTGACAGGCGACGGCGTGCAGGCCGGCGACCAGCCCGGCGCCAAGCCGGTGTTCGACCTCGATTCCATGTCGCTGCTCGAAACCATCCGCATCATGCGCGACAACGGCAAGTTCCTGTCCGGCCGCAAGCTCACCACGCCGCCGCAGTTGTTCCTCGGCGCGGCCGTCAATCCGTTCGCACCACCCTTCGACTTCCGCCCGATCCATCTCGGCAAGAAGATCGCCGCGGGCGCTCAGTTCGTCCAAACGCAGTATTGTTTCGACGTACCGATGTTCAAGGCCTTCATGCAAAAGGCACGCGATCTCGGCCACACGGAGAAAGTGTTCGTCCTGTGCGGTGTCGGACCGCTCGCCTCGGCCAAGACCGCCAAATGGATCCGCTCCAACGTGCCGGGAATACATATTCCCGATACCGTCATCAAGCGGCTGGAAGGCGCCCAGGACCAGAAGAAGGAAGGCAAGCAGCTCTGCATCGACATCATCAACGAGGTGAAGGAAATCCCAGGCGTTTCAGGCGTCCATGTGATGGCCTACCGCCAGGAGGAGTATGTCGCCGAGATCGTCGATGAATCGGGCGTGCTGAAGGGCCGCCAGCCGTGGAAGCGCGAAATCCGCCGCGACGACCAGATGGTCGCCGACCGGCTCGACCATATCCTGCACGACGATGTTACCGAAACCCAGGTGGACATGGTGAAGACCGCGCATTGACTTGCGGGACAGCCACCATTCGCTTGATCGACAAGAGATAACGATATAAAGAACTCTTTATATCACGACGGAGAGATTTCATGACCCGGACCATCGTTGCCTCGGCGACACGAGAAATCATCATCGGCTTCGACCAGCCCTTCTGCGTGATTGGCGAGCGCATCAACCCGACCGGCCGCAAGAAGCTCGCCGCCGAGATGATCGCCGGCAATTTCGAAACCGTCATCAAGGACGCGCTGGAACAGGCCGCTTGCGGCGCCACCATGCTCGACGTCAATGCCGGCGTCACCGCCGTCGACCCCAACGCGACCGAGCCGGCATTGCTGGTACAGACGCTGGAGATCGTCCAGGGCTTGGTCGACCTGCCGCTGTCGATCGACTCCTCGGTCACCGCCGCGATCGAGGCGGCGCTCAAGGTCGCCAAGGGCCGTCCGCTGGTCAACTCCGTCACCGGCGAGGAGGAAAAACTCGAAGCCATCCTGCCGCTGATCAAGAAATACAACGTGCCGGTCGTCGCCATCTCCAATGACGAGACCGGCATTTCGATGGATCCGGATGTGCGCTTCGCCGTCGCCAAGAAGATCGTGCAGCGCTGCGCCGATTTCGGCATTCCGGCGCATGACGTCGTCGTCGACCCGCTGGTCATGCCGATCGGCGCGCTCGGCGACGCCGGCCGCCAGGTGTTCGCCCTGCTGCGGCGCCTGCGCGAGGAACTGAAGGTCAACACCACCTGCGGCCTGTCCAACATCTCCTTCGGCCTGCCGCACCGCCACGGCATCAACGCCGCCTTCATCCCGATGGTGATCGGCGCCGGCATGACATCGGCCATCATGAACCCGGTGCGTCCGCAGGAAATGGAAGCCGTGCGCGGCGCCAACGTTCTGAACGGCACCGACGAGAATTGCACCAACTGGATTCGCACCTATAAGGATTACAAGCCGGCCGAAGGCGGCCAAGCGGTCGCCGCTCCGACGGCGGTCAATGCACCAGGCGAAGGCGGCGGCAATGGCGGTCGCCGTCGTGGCGGTCGTGAAGCCCGCATGGCAAGGGGATAAGCGCGCAATCGTGAATTCGCATACCAACATCACCGATCCGCTCGTGCTGTTCATGCCGTCGGGCAAACGCGGGCGGTTTCCGGTCGGCACGCCGGTGCTCGACGCCGCGCGCCAGCTCGGCGTCTATGTCGAGAGCGTGTGCGGCGGGCGCGCCACTTGCGGGCGCTGCCAGATCGAGGTGCAGGAAGGCAATTTCGCCAAGCACAAGATCGTCTCCTCCAACGACCACATCTCGCCCAAGGGGCCCAAGGAAGAGCGCTATGAGCGCGTGCGCGGCCTGCCGGAACGGCGCCGCCTCTCCTGCTCGGCGCAGATCCTCGGCGACCTTGTCATCGACGTGCCGCAGGACACGGTCATCAACGCACAGACCATCCGCAAGGATGCCGACACCAGGGTGATCGCGCGCGATACGGCAATCCGCATGTGCTATGTCGAAATCGAAGAACCCGACATGCACAATCCTTCAGGCGATCTCGACCGGCTCAAGATCGCGCTGATGAAGGACTGGAACTTCAAGAACCTCGAATTCGATTTCTATTTGCTGCCGCAGGTGCAGGGCATCTTGCGCAAGGGCAACTGGACCGCGACCGCCGCCATCCACAAGGATGCCGACAGCGATATCGCGCGCGTCATCGCTTTGTGGCCCGGCCTCAAGAACGAGGCCTATGGGCTGGCCTGCGATATCGGCTCGACCACCATCGCCATGCATCTGGTGTCGCTGCTGTCGGGCCGCGTCGCCGCTTCGTCAGGCACGTCGAACCCGCAGATCCGCTTCGGCGAGGATCTGATGAGCCGCGTCTCCTATGTGATGATGAACCCGGATGGCCGCGAAGGCATGACGGTCGCGGTGCGCGAGGCGATCTCGGGCCTCGTCGACAAGGTCTGCGCGGAAGGCAGTGTCCAGCGCAACGACATCCTGGATTCCGTCTTCGTCGGCAATCCGATCATGCACCATCTGTTCCTCGGCATCGATCCGACCGAACTCGGCGGCGCCCCCTTCGCGCTCGCCGTCTCGGGCGCGGTGCGCATCAAGGCCTCGGATATCGGCCTCAAGCTCAACCCGGGCGCACGCCTCTACATGCTGCCCTGCATCGCCGGCCATGTCGGCGCCGACGCGGCGGCGGTGACGCTGTCGGAGGGCCCGCATCGCCAGGACGAGATGATGCTGATCGTCGACGTCGGCACCAACGCCGAGATCGTGCTCGGCAATCGTGCCCGGGTCGTGGCTGCTTCCTCGCCCACCGGTCCGGCCTTCGAAGGCGCCGAAATCTCCGGCGGCCAGCGCGCCGCGCCCGGCGCCATCGAGCGCGTGCGCATCGATCCCGACACGCTCGAGCCGAAATACCGCGTCATCGGCTCTGAACTGTGGTCCGACGAGCCGGGTTTCCTCGACAGCGTGCAGGCGACCGGCGTCACCGGCATTTGCGGCTCCGGCATCATCGAGATCGTTGCGGAGATGTATCTGGCCGGCATCATTTCGGAAGACGGCGTCGTCGACGGATCGCTCAGCATGCGCTCGCCGCGTATCGTCGCCAACGGCCGCACCTTCTCCTACGTGCTGAAGGAAGGCGAGCCGAAGATCACCATCACCCAGACCGATGTGCGCGCCATCCAGCTCGCCAAGGCGGCGCTCTATGCCGGCACCAAGCTGTTGATGGAAAAGCAGAACACCGAGCATGTCGACCGCATCCACTTCGCCGGCGCCTTCGGCTCCTTCATCGATCCGAAATACGCCATGGTGCTGGGCCTGATCCCCGATTGCGACCTCGACAAGGTCTCGGCCGTCGGCAACGCCGCCGGCGCGGGCGCGCGCATGGCGCTGCTCAATCGCGGCTATCGTCGCGAGATCGAGGAGACGGTGAGCCAGATCGAGAAGATCGAGACCGCACTGGAGCCCAAATTCCAGGAGCACTTCGTCTATGCGATGGCGTTGCCGAACAAGGTCGATCCGTTCCCGAAACTGTCGGCGGCGGTGAAGCTGCCGCCGCGCAAGACGGTGAGCGAAGACGGCATCGCCGGCGACGCCACCCCGCGCCGGCGCTCGCGCGAAGGCCACGCCGCGCGACGTGGCCGGGAATAAAATTAGGGCACAATGCAACGCCGAGGCGCCTTGGCCGCTTGTCAGTCGTTTGCCTCATTCGATGGCAAGCGCAAGCTGGGCCGCTGAGCCAGCAACGGCATGCTTTTGACGCGCGACCGGTTGAGAAAGCCCGTCAGCGGCTTTTCAATCGACAGGTAAAGCATCGCGGAAAGCGCGATGCTGATCAAGGCAATCGGCGCCGGCTGCCAATTTGGCGGAACCCCAAGCCGCAGCATGATGCCAGTTACCACGACAACCACCAGCACATGCCACAAGTAGATCGAATACGAGGCACTACCAAAAAATGTAAGCAGGGCCACGGGGTTGAACGGTCTGGCACGCTCGGCAAAAACCGCTCCGGCAACGATCAGGGTCGCCGGAATACCCCAACGCAGAACACGAGGCAGCTCGGGGTCAAGCATCTGGATCGTCATCAACAGGAGAAATCCGCCAACAACCAGCGCCAGCGCCGGCACAAGCCGGAGCCGAATATCCTCCATCCACAGCCGCCCGATAACAATGCCGGCCGCGAACTCGAGCATGAGGGGAGAGGTAAAGCGGTAGCCTTTGAGCAGCAAGTTCGATGCGACCATCACCGTCAGCACGCCGATCAGCGCGGCAAAACGCTGCTTCTCGCTTAAAAAGAGCGCCAAGGCGAAAATGACGTAAAACATCATTTCATAGCACAGCGTCCAGCCCTGGATCACCACGGGATGAAGTACCCCATCCTGCACGATCGGAAGAAACACCAGCGAGCCGAAAAAATTTTCCGGGCTCAGCACATGTCCGTAGAGAAATTGCGGCTTGAGGAAAATTGCCAGCGCGGTCAGCACCGTGACGATCCAATAGAGCGGCACGATGCGAACAATCCGACGCCATATGAAACGCCGTGGATTGGCAGGGCGATCGGCCGTGGTCACCCACATGATGAAACCGCTGATGACAAAAAACAGGTCGACGCCAGCAGCACCGACCGCGAACGGACCGCCGAACTGTTCGTTGATGTGAAAGCAAACTACCGCGGAAGCGGCGAGTCCTCGAAGGTATTGGATACTGTGAATGTCATTCACGCCATACTCCTTACCCGCACCCCCGATGCTGCAATGCACAATAGCAGACATCCGCCATCTGCTGTCAACGGGCAAGCTAGGTAGGATCGCGGCACGCCCTCTTGGACGCGGCCAAGAAGCGATCGCTCGGGGGTGTCAATCGCCCTGCAATTTCATTTGTATGCAAATGTTTCCGGAATGACTGATCCGGAAACCAAATCACCGTTTTCGTGAAATCCGACCGATACATGGCAGGCGCATTTACCCGGCATCGAACGGCGGCCGAAGATAATCCTCGGCCGCCGCCGTTCTTCAAGGGAGATGAAAATGTCGATCTTCGAAAATCTCGGCCGCTACGGTGCGACCATCAGGCAGGCCCATGCCAGGAACAAGGCCGTCCGCGCCCTGAACAGCCTGCCGGCGCATGTCCAGAAAGACATCGGCTGGCCGGCCTCGCCGCCCAGCGACCCGCAGGCGGCGCTTTCCGCCCTGCTTTTGGGCTTTACGCGCTGATGACCTTCGCCGAAAAGTGCAAACTGCTCGGCACGCGCCGGAGCCCGCGAGGGGCTCCGGCCGTCACCAGCAACCGCCTGCGGGCAGCCCTTCTGCCGCAGCGCTGATCCCTCCCGCGAGAAATGCGGCGCCCATCACAGCGACGTGTGCACACAGCGTAAATCTTGACATCTTCGACCAGGGCACGATCTTCAAATATGAAGGGGACTTCTCTTAGTCGGCTGCCGCCGAAGTTCGTGTATCCGCATGCCAAGTTTGAAAAGCCACGTCGTATCCTTCGTGCTCAGGCACAGTCGCAAGAAGGCGTTTTCCAGCCCGGAAAACCTGCAGCGCTGGATCGCTGCGGCGCGCCGGACAGAGGACCATCACCCTCCGGTGTCAGTGCAGCAGCGCTTCAACATCGAGACGCGCACCGTCGACGGCTTTCCCGTCTACGAGATCGCCCCCAGGGCCGGCGAGCGCAAGCGGGTTCTCTATCTGCACGGCGGCGCCTATGTCTTTGAAATCACGCCCTATCATTGGCACCTGATCGCCGACATGGCCGACCGGCTGGGCTATGCCTTTACTGTGCCCATCTATCCCATCGCGCCCGAGCATGACTTCCACGCCATGTTCGGCATGGTCGGCGACGTCTATCGCCGGATGCTCGGCGAGACGGAGGCGGAAGACATAATCTTCATGGGCGATTCCGCCGGCGGCAACATGGCCGTGGTGCTCACCATGATGGCTGCCGAAGAAGGCCTGCCCTTGCCGTCGCGCCATGTGCTGATCTCACCCGGCCTCGACGTCTCGCTTGCAAACCCCGAGGTGTTCGAGGCGGAGCGGAACGATCCCTGGCTGGGCATCGCGGGCGGACGGGAGGCCATCCGGCTCTACAGTGCCGGAATAGACCCGACTGACTGGCATATCAGCCCCGTCTATGGCGATCTCTCGGTACTACCCAGGACATTGCTCCTGGCGGGTTCTCGCGATCTTCTCACGCCCGACAATCTGATCTTCGCACAAAAGGCGCGGGCCGCCGGCGTCGAGGTAGAGCTCGTGCACGAGGAAGGGATGTTCCACGTCTGGCCGCTGATCGATATGCCGGAATCGCGCCGCGCGCGCGAACGGATCGTGGCGTTTCTGACCGAGAACTCCTCGCCCCCTGTTGAAGGCGCCGGAGCAGGCTTCGAAGCGCCGTCCACCGAGGCTTCGGGGCAGAGCCTCCAGTCAGAGCACCCCGGTTGATCAGAACTTGCCGGTTTCCCGGAAGACTTCGAACGTCGCCCGGATGTGGTCGGCCACCGCCTTGACCGGCGCGCTGGCATCCGGCGCTACCACCATGGCGAGGTTGTAGGTGCCGATATCGGGCATGCCGTCCTTGGGACAGAGCTCGACCATGTCGTTGCCGAGGAAAGACTTCGGCAGCGGCGCCACGGCGAGATCGGACATGATGGCGGCGCGCTGGCCGGCCGTATGCGCGCTCATATACGCGATGCGGTAGTTGCGGCCCTCGCGGCTCAGCGCTTCGAGCGCCCCTGCCCGCCAGGCGCAGCCCTCTTCCCACAGCGACACCGGCAAGGGTTCGCGCAGATGCGCGCAGCCGCCCTTGGCGCCGGCCCAGACGATCGGCTCCGTCAACAGCACCTCGGCGCCGAGCGCACTGGTCTTGTAGGAATTGGTGAGCAGCGTGATGTCGAGCGCCCGGTCATCCATGCGCCGGCGCAGATTGCTGCTCTGGTCGATGGTGACGTCGACGGCGATCGATGGATGCGACTGCGCAAAACGCTTCAGCACATGCGGCAGCACGCGCTCGCCATAATCGTCCGGCGAACCCAGCCGCACCACGCCGACAATGTCGGGAATGATGAACTTGGACACCGCCTCGCGATTGATCGACAGCAGACGACGGGCATAGCCCAGCAGCATTTCCCCGTCGGTGGTCAGCGTCACCGAGCGCGCATCGCGCGCGAACACCGAGCGGCCCAGAATATCTTCCAGCTTCTTGATCTGCATGGAGACGGCCGAGGGCGTACGGAAGACGGCATTGGCCGCGGTGGTGAAGCTGCCGGTTTCGGCGATCGCCACGAAAGTGCGCAGCACGTCGAGGTCCAGCAGCGGCAGCGGATGATTGAGTGGGGCGTTCATGACGATCGACCTTCAATTTTTCTGATGCAAACTATCATTCCATTTCGTTTGATTGAACATCAGTTCGAGCGCATAGTCAACTCCATCGAAGCAGGATGCTGCCAAGGCAGCCACGAAACGATCACGACACAGACCTGCCTTCGACATGCAATGAAGCTGATACAGACCTGACGTAAGGCATTGCCGGGCACTTCCGCCCCGACATGAGGAGATCGAAATGTCTATCCTGTCATCCATCGGTCGGCTTGCGACCGAATTCAGCGCGGCCCGCGCCCGCTACCAGACCGAACGCGCCATCCGCTCCCTGCCGATCGAGCTGCAGAAGGATATTGGCTGGCCTGAAGCGGCCGACACGAAGGCCGGCATACGCGCCGGCGTCGGATCCTGGGCTGGAGCAAAGTAAACCGTGTGTATCATGCATTGAAGGCCTGCCGCGCAAACCGCCGGGCAGGTCTTCTTGTTTTACCGACCTATTTTGCCGTTTTATTTGCGTTCACATGAATTTCGGAGCCATGCTGCCGCTGCATGGCGCATATGAACAAGCCGCATAGCGGCTGGGTTTTGAGCTAACGCTTTGTAAGCTAACGAAAAATCCGGGAGTGCCTACAAAGGCTCCCGCCTTGCGTGTCGCTTTTCATATGAAGTGCTTCGCTTTTGCGATTTAGTTTTTACTTACACAAGCCTATATCCACGCCAGCAAACGAGCTGCCCCACTCCATCAAGCGAAGGCGACCCGTCTGAGCAACCGATTGGAGATGAACATGAAGCTTTTTGCCCGCCTTTTCCCTCGCCGCGAAATGAACCTGACCACGGCCCTCGAGCGCCAGCGCCTTGCCAACACCATGCCCGGCCAGACCGGCGCCATGGCTGCCGCACGCCTCGGTTTCGTCGCCTGAACCGATCCCGCAGGCAGCGCTCCTTCGCGCTGCCTGAATAGATGACGCCGCCCGGTTCCGCCGAGGCGGCGTTTGTTTGCACACCCCTGACGGCGCTTCCATCATGGACGGCGCCGCGGCTGCGCGGCATCGCAACACGATTGCCCATTTGCGACCCATGTCGCAAATTAAATCTTGCTAAAGCTCCTTAGCCGATTGACAAGGATGGTTTTTCCTGTTGTCGCTATGCTATTCGCGACATTCTGTTCGCGCCATGGCTGCGTGAGGTTCCCGTGAACGCCGTTAAGCATCCGATCAAGCGATCGTTTGTATTTTTTCTCATTCCCGACTTCACCATGATCGCGTTTGCGACGGCGCTCGACCCGCTGCGCTCGGCCAATCGCATGCTCGGCTACGAGGCCTATCGATGGCGCCTCGCCAGCATCGACGGCAAGCCGGTGCGCGCTTCGAACGGTGTCGAATGCGCGGTCAACACCTCGCTGGAGGAGGAGCGCAGGAAAATGGGAGGGCCGGATCGCCCCAACATGGCCATCGTCTGTAGCGGCACCAATGTCGAGCGCTATCAGAACAAGTCCGCTTTCGCCTGGCTGCGCGAGGAATACAATCGTGGCGTCTCCGTCGGCGGCCTGTGCACCGGAGCGCATGTTCTGGCCGCTGCCGGCCTGTTGTCCAACAAGCGCTGCGCCATCCATTGGGAGAACCTGCCGGGCTTCTCCGAGGCATTCCCGAAGGCCAATGTCTTTGCCGACCTGTTCGAGATCGACCAGAACATCTACACCTGCGCCGGCGGCACCGCCGCGCTCGACATGATGCTGAAGCTGATCGGCGACGATTTCGACGAGAATCTCGTCAACCGCGTCTGCGAACAGGTGCTGACCGACCGTGTGCGCAGCCCCACCGACCGCCAGCGCCTGCCGCTGCGCGCCCGGCTCGGCGTACAGAACTCGAAAGTGCTGACCATCATCGAACTGATGGAAGGCAATCTGTCGGAGCCGCTGTCGCTGATCGAGATCGCCGACCATGTCGACCTGTCGCGTCGCCAGATCGAGCGGCTGTTCCGCACCGAGATGGGACGCTCGCCGGCCCGCTATTATCTCGAAATCCGCCTCGACCGTGCAAGGCATCTCTTGATCCAGTCCTCGATGCCGGTGGTCGAGGTGGCGGTCGCCTGCGGCTTCGTTTCGGCCTCGCATTTCTCGAAATGCTACCGCGAGCTCTACGCCCGCTCGCCGCAGCAGGAACGCGTCGACCGCAAGCAGCTGCTGGCGGCATAGAGGCGCGCCTCAGAGCGCCTCTGCCGACCGCATCGCCTCGACACGTATGTCCTCGGTCAGCCGCGCCTTCAACACGGAGAATTCCGGACTGGTCTTCAGCGTGTAGTGGCGCGGGTGCGGCAGGTCGATGGCGACGTCCGACTTGATCCGGCCGGGCCTGGCCGTCATCACCACCACGCGCGATGCCATGAAGATCGCCTCCTCGATGTCGTGAGTGACGAACAGCACCGTCTTCTTGCGCCGTTCCCAGATGCCGAGCAGCAGTTCCTGCATCAGCCCGCGCGTCTGGTTGTCGAGCGCGCCGAACGGCTCGTCCAGCAAAAGGATCGCGGGGTCGTTGGCCAGCGCCCTGGCGATCGCCGTGCGCTGCTGCATGCCGCCGGAAAGTTGCTTCGGCCAGTGGTTCTCGAAGCCCTTCAGCCCGACGAGGTCGATATAGGAGGCGACGATTTCGCCCCTCTCCCGCTCGGCCATGCCGCGTTCGCGCAGGCCGAAGGCGATGTTTTCGGCGACCGTCAGCCATGGGAACAGCGTATAGGACTGGAAGACCATGCCGCGATCCGGCCCCGGCCGGGTCACCGCTTTGCCGTCGAGCAGCACGCGCCCTTCGCTCGGCGCCTCCAGCCCGGCGACGATGCGCAAGAGCGTCGACTTCCCGCATCCCGAAGGTCCCAGGATGGTGATGAAATCATTGGCCGCGACCGCCAGGTCGACAGGCATCAGCGCCTGGACCGGTGAGCCGCCGCGCACGCCGGCGAACGTGCGCGAGACGCCCTCGATGAGAAGCTTGCTCATGCCAGGCTCCATGGGAAGAGCCAGCGATTAAGCGCCTTGAAGGCAAGATCGGACAACAGCCCGATCAGCCCGATGACGATGATGCCGAAGATGATCTGGCCGGTTGCCAGTCGCGACTGGCTGTTGATGATCATATAGCCGATGCCCGACGACGAGCCGATCAGTTCAGCGACGATGACATAGGTCCAAGCCCAGCCGAGCACCAGCCGCAGCGTCTCGGCGATCTCGGGCGCATTGGCGGGCATGATTACACGCTTGACGATGCCGTTGTCGGTGGAGCCGAGCGTGTAGGCCGCCTCGACGAGATCGCGGCGCGTGGAGCCGACCTTTACCGCGATGATCAGGATGACCTGGGACACGGAGCCGACGAAGATGACCAGCAGCTTCTCCAGTTCGCCTATGCCGGCCCAAAGGATAAGCAGCGGAATGAAGGCCGAGGCCGGCAGGTAGCGGGCGAAGGAGACGAACGGCTCCAGGAACGCCTCGACAGGTTTCCACGCGCCCATCGCTATGCCCAGCGGCACGGCGACGGCCGATGCCAGCACGAAGCCGCCGAAGACGCGCCAGATGGTGATCAGTATGTCGAGCCAGAACCGGTCCTCGACCAGCAGCCGCCAGCCATCCCGCAGCATCGACAGCGGATCGGCGAGAAAGATGCGGTTGACGTGGCCGCCAAGCGTGATCCACGCCCAGAAAACGACGAACAGCACGAAGAAGGAAATGCCGAGCACGGTTCGCGTGCCCGGCGAGATCGGATGCAGGGGGCGCGGCATTTACAACGGTCCTTGTGGAAGCGAAACGGCGGCGCGGGGCGCCGCCGCAAGACAGCGGCCGCTCAGTTCGCCACGGCGCTGGTATCGGCCAGCGTGGAGACGTCAGGCGCTTCCTTGATCAGCCCCATCTGCAGCAGAAGCTCGCCGGCGGTCTTGGAGAAATCCTGGAACTCCTTGGTGAAGAACTGCTTGTTCTCCGCCCGGTCGGCCCATTTCAGGTACTTCGCCGAATCCTCGAACTCCTTGGCCGACTGTTTCACGTCCGCGCCCATGATGCCGTAGGATTTCTGCGGGTCCTTCTTGATCAGGTCGAGCGCGTCGAAATAGCTGTCGGCAAGCGCCTTGGCGGCGTCCGGATTGGCTTTGAGGAATTCGGGCGTGCAGCCGACCGTGTCGAGCACCATCGGGTAGTCGAGCGTGGTCGCCAATATGTGGCCCTGGTCGGCCTTGTCGCGCACCGCCGAGATGAACGGCTCATAGGTGACGGCCGCGTCGTTCTGGCCGGCAAGGAAGGCCTGCGCCGCCGCGTCCGGCTCGAGATTGACGACCGTGACATCCTTTGTCGACATGCCGTTCTTGTTCAGCACCCAGGCCAGCAGGAAATAGGGCGAGGTGCCCGGCGCCGAGGACGCGACAGTCTTGCCCTTGAGGTCGGCGACGGTCTTGATGTCGTTGCGCACCACGATGCCGTCGGCGCCATAGGATTTGTCGAGCTGGAAGATCTGCTTGGTGGTCACGCCGCTGGCGTTCCACACCTGCCATGTCTCGACCGTGGTGGCGGCGCATTGCAGGTCGCCGCTGGCGATGGCGAGCGGCCGGCTGGCCTGCGGCACTTTCTTCAAGGTCACGTCGAGGCCGTGCTTCTCGAAGAGTCCCGCCTGTTTGGCGAGCGTCAGCGGCGCGAAGCCGGTCCAGCCGCTGATCCCGATAGTGACCGATGTGGCGGCCGTCGCCGGCGCGGACAAGCCGGCGGCAAGCGCCAGCGTAAGGATAATGGTCCTGTTCATGTCAGTTCCCCTTTGTTTTCTCTGGGGGAATGTTCACGGACGCCGCCCGGCTGTCAATGAACAGGGCCGTGTTTGCCCACATCGTCGGCGACGAAGGTTCGCCTTGCCGCCACAAAACGGCAAGGCCGAGGACCTTGTCGTCAATACTGGTCGCAGTAGCACTCCGCGGACGAGATTCGGTCGTTCCAGTCGCTACCGCCGAAATCGCGGACCCTGCGCCTGATCTCGATCGATCGGCCTCCCCTGCGCGAATCCTCATAGGCAACGAGAGTGCAGCCTCGGCGAACGATCACCGACGACACGCGGTCGTTCCAGAACTCGCGGCCGCGAAAATTGACCGAATCGTCGGCCCCGAGCGCGATCGACCGTCCGCGAAAATTGCCATTTTCGAACATGATGCAGGCGGCCTGATCGTCGTATTGGGCGCTGGCGCCGTCGGCGTAAAGCATGGACGCGACCGCAGTCAGGATGGCTAGACGTCTCATCTGGTGTTTCCTCGGTTTGACCGCGTCACCCCGCCCGCCGGATGGCGCGGCAAGGCCAGTTTGCCACTGCTTCTGCCGGACTGGCAAGCCTGGAACAGTTCGGCATTTCACGGAAACGCCGAACCGCTTTAACTATTTTTTTCAATCAATTCCAAAGGGAAAGCGTTACGCGCGTACCGGGAAAGCGCTATGCGCTTTTTCTGGAATTTCTCAGCGGCTATCGAGCATCCAATTGCGGTTGCGCCACATCTTTTCGCCGACCAGGCAATCGCTGGCCTGTTCGGCCTGCGCCAGCACCACCGGCGGACGGTCGGCCTGGTCAACCGGCCGCGGCGAGGCCGGGCCGGCGAGCTCAAGCACAAGCTTGCGGCGGATAGCTTCGGGAAACTGCGTCCAGTCGTTGACCGGAACCATGAAGGCTCCGGGACCGCCAATGACGCAGTCGCTGTAATAGCGGTCGAGATCGTTGACATCGTAGGCGCTGGTGAAGCCGCCGCGGGTCATCAGCGGCAAGCCGTTTATGACGATGCCTTGCTTGACCACCTCGTCGCGGATGATATCGACCGGCGCGCCCTGGTTGTTGGGGCCGTCGCCGGAAATATCGATGACCCGCTTCGTCCCTTGAAAGCCACTTTCGGCGAAAAGGTCCGCGCCGAATTCCAGCGCGCCGGAGATCGACGTGCGCCGCGCGCTGTTGGGAGGCTGGGCGGACAGCCGCGCCACCACCTGCTCGGCGTCGGCGCGAGTGGAGATCACCGTCCACGGCACGATGACGTGCTGCGAGTTGGTGCCAGCCCATTCGACATAAGTAACGGCGATCCTGCCATAAGCGCCGGCGGCGATGGCTTGCAGCACATGATCGTGCGTCAATGCAGCCGCGTAGCCGCGACGCTGGATCTCGAGCTCGTCCGCCGACATGGACAGCGAGACGTCGACCGCCAGCACCAGTTCGACGTCGACGGGTTCGTCCGCGAGCGACACAGGGGCCAGCCACAGCATCAGCGCCAGGGCGGCGGCGCCTGAAAGCAGATGTCTTGCGCGAGCAAAAGCAGACATGCCGCAGGGTAAGCCAGAATCGCCAGCCGAAAAAGAGAAAAGCCCGACCATAGCCGCCGGGCTTATCAAAATTTGCTCACGAGCCCTGCTGGGAGGTTGCCTAGCTTCTCGGCTTCAGATTCTCCGGATCGTAGAGCGGCTTGTAGCCGACCCCGGCGACCTCGACCGGATAGGTCTCGCCGAAATACTCCACCTTCAGCTTGCGGCCCTCTTGGGCATAGGCCCATGGCAGATAGGCGAGCGCGATGTTCTTGCCGATGGTCGGGCCGTAGGCGACCGACGTGGTGAAGGAACGGCGGCCGAGTTCGTCGACCAACGTCTCGCCGGTCTCGGGGTCCAGCACCGGCATCGTGCCCACCGGATAACGCGCCACACCCTTGGAATCGGTGTTTTCGGTCATCACCAGCGTGCACAGCATCGCCGGCTGGTGCTCGCGGGCGCGGTATTCCAGGTGCTTGGCCTTGCCGCAGAAGTCGTTCTCCTTGACTTTCGGGCGGGCAAGATCGGCCTCGAGCAGGTTGTACTCGGTGAGCAGATCGGCATTCTGCAAACGCAGGCTCTTTTCCATGCGCCGCGTATTGGCATAGGTCTCGACGCCGAACGGCATGACGCCGGTCGAGCGCAGCGCGTCCCAGACGGCCAGGCCGTCCTCGTAGCGCATGTGCAGTTCCCATCCCTGTTCGCCGACATAGGAGATGCGGAAGGCGGTGACGTCCTTGCCGGCGATCCGGATCGGCTTGATCGCGGCGAACGGGAAATTCTCCAGCGCAAGGCCCTCGGGATTCTCGACCACCTTTTGCAGGGTTGCTCGCGCGTTCGGGCCCCAGATGCCGATGGTGACGTATTTTTCCGTCACATCGGTGATGGTGACATCGAAACCTTTATCCTGCGCGGTGCGGCGCATGTACTGGAAGTCGCGCGGGCCGGCGTCCGCGCCATCGATCAAACGGCAGCGGTCGGCCATGCGGATGACCGTGAAGTCGGCGCGCACCATGCCTTCCTCGTCGAGGAAGTGGGTGTAGATGCCCTTGCCGATATTGTTGTCGCCGCCGATCTTGGCCGCGCACAGCCACTCCAGCAGCGCGACGTGGTCGCGTCCCTCGATGTCATACATCGAAAAGTGCGACAGGTTGACGATGCCGCAGTCTTCGCTCATCGCCAGATGCTCGGCATTGGACACGCGCCAGAAATGGCGGTTGTCCCATTCGTTCTCGCGCACCGGCACCCGGTTGGCGTATTTCTCCAGAAGATGCTCGTTGGCGGCATAGCCGTGCGCGCGCTCCCAGCCGCCCAGCTCCATGAAATAGCCGCCGAGTTCCTTCTCGCGCTCCCAGAACGGCGAGCGCCTGATATTGCGGCCCTTGGAGAAGGGCTCGCGCGGATGCACGGCAGGATTGTAGACCTTCATCGCCGTCTCGGTGCAGCGATCCCAGATGAACTGCTCCTTGGTCTGGTGCGGATAGAAGCGCGCATAGTCGATCGCGTGATGGTCGATCGAGGTGCGGCCGTCCGTCATCCAGTCGGCGATGAGCTTGCCCATGCCGGGGCCGTCCTTGACCCAGATGGCGACGGCATACCACAGCCCCCTCACCTTCTGGCTCTCGCCCATGGACGGGCCGCCATCCGCCGTCACCTGCAGCAGGCCGTTGAAGGAATGGCTTTCGTTATAGCCGAGTTCGCCCAGGATTGGCGTCAGTTCCATGGCGCGCTCCAGCGGCGCCAGGATCTGCTCCATGTCGAGATCGCGCTGCGAAGGCGAAAGCCGGGCCTGGTCCTTCTCGAGCAGGTCGCGCGGATGGCAAAGGCGCGGATTGGTCTCTTCGTAATAACCCCATTCGATCTGCCCGCCCTCGGCGGTCTTGGGGTCGCCGGTGTCGCGCATATAGGCCGAATTGCCCTGGTCGCGCAGCAGCGGCCAGCCGATCTCCTTGCCCGTGCCGGCGAACTCGTTGTAGGGCCCGAAGAAGGTGAGCGGATGGTCGATCGGCATGACGGGCAGGTCCTCGCCCACCATCTCGGCGATCAGCCGGCCCCAGATGCCGGCGCAGACGATGACGTAGTCGGCCTCGATGGTGCCGCGGTGGGTCACCACGGCGCTGATGCGGCCGTCCTTGACGACGAGCGACCGGGCCGGCGTGTTGGCGAAGGATTTGAGCTTGCCCGAGGCTTCCGCCTGGTCGACGAGCTTGCCGGCGACCGTCTGCGAGCGCGGGATGACCAGGCCGGCGTCGGGATCCCACAGGCCGCCCTGCACCATTGCCTCTTCGATGAGCGGAAATTTCTCCTTGATCTCGGCGGGTTCGATCAGCCGGGCGCGCGTGCCAAAAGCCTTGGCCGAAGCGATCTTGCGCTTGATTTCGTCCATGCGGCTGTCATCGCCGACGCGCGCGACTTCGAGGCCGCCGATGCGCGCATAATGGCCCATCTTCTCGTAGAAATCGATGGAGTAGAGCGTCGTCCAGCAGGACAGGAAATCGTGGCTGGTGGTGTAGCAGAAGTCGGAAGCGTGCGCCGTCGAGCCGATGTCGGTCGGGATGCCTGATTTGTCGATACCGACAATGTCGTCCCAGCCGCGTTCGATCAGGTGATGGGCGATTGACGCGCCGACAATGCCACCCAGGCCGATGATGACGACCTTCGCCTTGTTCGGAAACTCTGCCATTGCCCGCGACTCCAGGTGCTGTTGCGGGCGGCGTCGGCGCCCGTCTGATCGGCGCACAATATGCAGACGACGATGAGCGCGCTACCGCCTGTTTGCGACACGCCGCGAATGCGTCGCGACCCAGTTTGGATCAGGGAAAATCTCTGCGGTCAGGCGAAGGCCCAGATGTCCTCGGCCTGGAAACCGACCTGATAACCGGCGGTCTTGAGCTTGACCACGACCTGGCCGATCTCCGGAGCGGGCAGTGCGCCGACCTCGACCTTGATCATGCCCGGACGGTAGCGTTGGAGATCGAGTTGCTCGAAGACCATCCAGTCTGCGCCCTCGCAATCGACGAGGAAGGCGTCGATATGGCTGATGCCGTTGCGGTCGAGCAATGTCTGCAAGGTCTCGGACGGCACTTCGATGTCCCTGAGATAGGGCGCGAATTTGTTGAAATTCACGTCATCCTCGCCCCAGGCATTCTTGCCCGACATCAGGTTGGTGTCGGTAACCGAGGAGCAGCCGATGAACTCGATCGGCAGCGTGCCGGCCTCAAGCGCGGCGGCATCGAAGGTGTGGACGGTGATCGTCCCCCTTATTTTCGTGACGGCAACCGGCTCGATGATGAAGCGGCTGGTATCGGGATAATTGGCGCGCAGGCGCTTCTGGTTATAGGGGATCGGCTCGACCAGCAGGGCACGGGCGCCCGGTATGCGATGCAGCCACGGCGTGACGTCGTCGAACAGGGCGCCGTCGCAGGCACCGACATTGACCATCTGGAAAGGCCGCCTTGTCCCGCCGAAGCGCGCTTTCAGTGCCGCCCCGGCCAGGAATTTCGTGCCGCGCAGCGACGGACCGCGGTCGAGCAAACCAGCCGGAAGGCCAAGCGACAGCGCGATGCGCGTCAGGCTGGATAGCGAACTCATGGCGTGTCTCCGGGAATGGCATGCAAGGCGGCGCGGTGCTGGCCGCGGGCGATCGTCGCCCACAGCGCCATGAAAGGGGCGGCCAGCAGCAGGAATGGCGGGACCAGATGCGGGAAATAGATGCGCGTGTCGTGGATCGGGAAGACGGTGAATTTAGCCAGCGCGCCGAGCACGAGCGCCGCGAACAGAATGCCGGCGCGTCGGTTGATCCGGAAGCCGGCACGGCCGACCGCGTACCAGCCGGCCAGCGCCAGCACCGAGACGCCGACCCAGCTGTTCAGGTTGACGGCGCGCAGCAGCGATGCGGCAAATGCCTTGAGATAGGCAACGACGGAGAACGGCGGCTCGAACCCGTCCATATTGTAGTGCTGCTCGACGCTGGAGAACCACAGATGCGGCCACCAGCCAGGATGATGCGCCCAGTGCGAGATGGCGAAATAGGCGACGAAGGACGCCGCAAAACCGACCAGCGCACCCCATGCCTGCTGCCGGAAGGCGATGAGCAGAACGGCGAAAACGGCAAGAAAGACAATATTGTCCGGCCGCACCATGAAGGCGAGGAAGAGCAGGATCGCCGTCGCCGCCTCGCGGCCCCTGACATAGGCGTAAAGCCCGCCGAGCAGCAGCGCCGAAGTCAGCAGATCCGGCGTCGAGGCGCGCGCCGCATCGCCGAAATCGGCCATGATCAGCACCGCGCCGATCACCGGCGCCAGCGCCAAGGCCTTTTCCGAGCGCAGCCAGAGCAGCGTGATCGCGCCGAACAGCAGCACCGAGGCCACCTGCACCAGCCGCATCGCTTCGACCGGCGACATCGCCGCGCTCAGCGTCGACAGGATCTCGGCGTAGAGGAACTTGATCCGGTACATGCCGAGCAACGAATGGAAGTCGGCGGCATTCTCCGCCATGTGGCTGCGGAAGCCGCCGCCATCATCGGTCAGCGTCTTGTAGTCATCTGCCGAGACCCCGGCCTTGACGGTTTTGTAGGCATAATCATGCAGCGCCTGCGCATCCGGGTATGTGCCTTCCTCTGATATGGCGAGATAGGGCAGCATGTCCCAATTGGCATCGGGCATCACCCAGGCCGTCAGCGCCGTCAAAAGGATGTAGAGCGCGAAAGCCGCCGCGCCGATGGGTGCCGCCAGCCGCGCATAAGTCCCCTCGCCCCACGCCAGGCCGGCCGCTGTGAGCCGGTCGAGCGGGTTTTGCGGAGTGGGCGCCTTGGTCAGCATCGTCGTGGGGCTCAACGAACCTGGCTTTTGACGAAATCCTTCACGATTCCCACAATGCCGCGCGACAAAAGGCTGTCGAAAGCATCGACGAACCGGTCGACATGCTCGCGCTGGCAGATCAGCGGCGGCTCGAGCCGGATGACGTTGCGGTTGTACTCGGTGAAGGCGACCAACACGTCATAGTCACGCAGCAGCAGCGCGCCGACGAAGCCCGACAGCGAACCCTTCAGCTTGTCGTCAAGCACGCTGACCACCGGCCGCAACACCGTCGGCAAGGTCTGCGAAAAATCATGGAACTCGAGCCCGATCATGAGCCCCTTACCGCGGACGTCCTTGATGATCTTGGGGTATTTGTCCTTCAGTGCCTGGAGGCGCTGCAAAAGGTACTCGCCGGTAGCGGCGGCATTGTCGATCAGGCCCTCGTCATAGAGAACGTTGAGCGCTTCGATCGAGGTGACGCAGGCCTCGCCCATGCCGCCGAAAGTCGCCATGGCATGGATCATCGCCGTCTTCGGCGTGCCGTAGGCCTTCATATAGATCTCGCGCCTGGCGACCATCGCGCCGACCGCCGCCTTGCCGCCGCCGAGCGACTTGGCGAGCGCCGTCACGTCGGGAACGACGCCATAATGTTCGAAAGCATAGAAGCGGCCGGAGCGGCCATAGCCGCACTGCACTTCGTCGGCCACCCACAGCACACCGTACTGATCGCACAATGCGCGCAGCTTCTGCCAATATTCCGCGGGCGCCTGGATGATGCCGCCGCCGCCCTGGATGGTTTCCAGCACGATGACGCCGATCTCGGGATCGGAGCGGAATGCGCGCTCGACCGCTTCGATGTCGGCGAACGGAATCCGGACCGCATTGTCGGCCACCTTGAAATCGGCGCGGTAGAGCTGGCCGTCGGTGATCGCCAGCACACCCTTGGTCTTGCCGTGGAAGGAATTCTCGGCATAGACGATTTTGGGCCGCTTCGGACCGGCGGCACGCTCGGCGAGTTTTACCGCCGCTTCCATCGCTTCCGAGCCGGACGAGCCCAGAAACACCATGTCGAGATCGCCGGGCGAACATTTGGCGATGTTGTGGGCCAACGCGGCCGCATATTGCGACATGAAGGCGATGGCGATCTCCTGGCGCTTCTCCTCCTGGAATTTTTTCCGCGCTTCGAGGATGCGCGGATGGTTGTGGCCGAAGGCCAGCGAACCGAAGCCGCCGAAGAAATCCAGGATCTTGCGGCCGTTCTGGTCGATGTAGAACATGCCCTCGGCGCGCTCGATCTTGACCTTGTGGAAGCCGAGCAGCTTCATGAAATGCAGCTGGCCCGGGTTGAGATGCGCCTTGAACAGGTCCGTCATCGCAGCGACGTCCATCGCCTTGGCCTGCTCGACGCTGATCAGGTCAGGCTTGGCGATGGTGGCTGGCGACAGCGCCGGCGCGCTGACCATGGTGCGCGCGCTCGCCTGATCGGGCTTGGCCATGACGGTCATTTCAATCTCCTGTCCGCGCGCAGGATCGGGGATCGTGCGCAAATGAAACTGTTGGCGGGCTGCTATTCGGCGAGCACATGTTTGGTGGCGACGGCGTGGCCGGCCTTCCTGGCGCGGTATTCGCTGTAGGCGGCGATCAGCATGTCCTCGTCGCGATGTTGCGGCACCCAGCCGAGCTGGCGTCCCGCTTTGGAGACGTCGAGCACGCACTCCTCGTCGGCGATCAGATATTGCTCCGGATCCATGATCGGCAGGTTCATGAGATCGAGCAGGTCCAGCGTGCGCTTCACGGCCCAGCCCGGCGTCGGAATCAGGACCGATTTCGAACCGGCATGCCTGATCAGGTCGCCGAGCAATTTCCTGACCGGCGGCGGGTTGAGCGAACCCAGATTATAGGCCTCGTTTGGTACGCCCGCTTTCCAGGCCGCCCGCGCGGCCTCGGCGCAGTCGAACACCGAGATGAACTGGTAAGGATTCCGGCCCGAGCCGATCATCGGCACCGGAAGGCTCCAGTCGATCAGCTTGAACAGTTTTTCAAGGATGCCGAGGCGGCCGGGCCCGATGATCAGGCGCGGGCGAAACAGCGAGATCGACATGCCGCGCTTGCGCCATTCGGCGGCCAATTCCTCCGTCTTCTGCTTCGACCAGCCATATTCGCCGAGCGGCGCGACCGGATGCTCCTCGGTCATCGGAAAGGTGACCGTATGGCCGTAGATCATGTCGGTCGTGTAATGCACGAGCCGGGGCGCACCGGCCTTGTCCATCGCCTGCATGATATGCTCGGTGCCATGGAAATTGACCGGAAAGAAGAAATCGTGCCGCTTGGCGCGCACCTGGATCGGCGACAGCATCTTTGCCGACAGATTATAGACCATGTCGTCGGCCTTCAGCCCAACCGCCGCCACCGATGCGGGATCGGTCACGTCGCAATGGATGAAGCCGACGTTGCGGTAATGCGCAAGATCGCTCTTGACGATGTCGGCGACGACAACCTCCTCGCCATCCGCCACGAGCTTCGGGGCAAGGTGGCGACCGACAAAGCCGTCGCCGCCGAAAATCACATGTCTCATCGAACGATCTCGCTGGTGCCGATCTTGTCGGAGGTGATGGAAACGGTCTGCTCGTCATGCCCGTGGTCACCCAGGTCTCGGCCGCTTTGGGCGATCAGCACCGTGCCCACGCAGATGCAGCCGATACCCGCGATGCGCCAGCCATTGAGGTCCTCGCGGAAGACGAAATAGGCGAAGACCGCGACGGCGACATAGGCGAGGCTAAGGAACGGATAGGCAAAGGAAAGCTCGACCTTGGACAGCACGTAGAGATGCGAGGCCATGGAAATGACGAAGGTGCACAGGCCGAGGAACACCCAGGGGCTGAAGACGATCTGCAAAAGCCTGATAAGCGGGTTGGCGCCTTCGAACGAGATCGGCCCAAGCGACATCATGCCTTGCTTCAGCATCAGCTGCGCGGCCGCATTGGTCATGACCGTAAAGAGAATGAAGACGATATATTTCATGTCCGCTCACCCACCCGTGACGCCTTCTATTACAAACCCGAAAAGATTTCGTGAACTCACAAGGACATTTTGAGTAAATCTTCTCGTTAACCGCTCGCTAACCACGATCCATTTCAATTTTATCTATTCGGCTGCCTCGGCGCCCCGCCTTCGTAGGTCGATGTCTTTCGCGGTGCGCGCCCAGATGCCGGACATGAAGGCCGGATCGCGCTGCGCCTCCAGCCGTGACCACTCCGGAAAGGACGCGGCGAAGGTCGCGGCGCTCATACGCGCATCCTTGTAGGGGTTGACTGCCCCGCCGGCTCCGATGGCGATGCGGTCGAGTTCGTCCAGCAACGCCAGGGTCGCGGCTCCCCTGTTGGGGAAATCCAGCGTCAGCGTGTAGCCAGGTCGCGGGAAGGAGAGCAGCGCCGGGGATCGGACGCCGCCGAAGCGTTTCAGAACAGTGAGGAACGAGCTCTGCCCGGCCCGCCTGGCAGCCGCGAGCAGCATCGGCACCGCTTCACGCGCGGCTTCTTCCGGCACAACGCTCTGGTGCTGGAACAGCCCGTTCGGACCGTAAAGCCGGTTCCAATCGCGCACGCCGTCCAGCGGGAAGAAGAAGCCCTGGTAACCGACCTGGCGCGGCGCGGCAGAGCGGCCCTTCCTCCATCGGTAGGCCGCATTGAAGGCGCTCAGGAACGGTCGGCTGAGCACATTGAACGGCGGCTGGAACGGCACCGCGAAATTGCCGCCGGCGCGCGCGGCGGTATGCGAGCCATGCTCGGCGTGATTGCCCGTGAACAGCAGGCCGCGCCCGCTGCGCCTGCCGCCGGCGAGCTGATCGATCCAGGCGACCGCATATTCATTGGCCTGGTCCGCCGCCTCGGCCAGCTCGAAAAATTCGCCCAGGTCGCGAAACGGCGTCACCTTCTCGATGATGTCGAGGGAATGCACCCGCATCAACCGGATCGAGGCCGACAGGATCAGGCCTGTCAGCCCCATGCCGCCGATCGTCGCCCGGAACAACCGCGGATTGTCTGTCGCGGAGCAGCGGTAGGTCCTTCCATTGGACCGCAGCAGCGTGAAACTTTCGACATGGCAGCCGAACGTGCCGCGCCGGTGATGGTTCTTGCCGTGGACGTCGTTGGCAATGGCGCCGCCGAGCGTGACGAACTGCGTGCCCGGAACGACTGCCGGGAAGAAGCCGTAGGGCGCGGCGTGGGCAATGATGTCGGACAGAAGCACGCCCGCATCCGCTTCGAGAAGGCCGATCTCGGCATTGAAGGCGCGGATGCGGTTCAACGGCCGCATGTCGACGACCGCGCCGGCCTCGTTCTGGCAGGAATCGCCGTAGGATCTGCCATTGCCATAGGCAAGCAGCGAGGCGTGCCTGGCCTGGCCGCCCTTCAGCAGCACGATAGCATCATCGACGCCGATGGCGTGGGGCGCGGGCGGCGTCGCGCGCCCGAAGCTGTCGAAGCGCTCGCCGGCCATGTCTACCAGCCCCCGATCACCAGCAGCACGGCGCCGATCAGCACCACGATCTGGCTGCGCCAGTCGCGGATGATGAACACGACCGGATCGTCATGCATCTCATCGCGACGCGCCAGGATCCAGACCCGCATGGTGAGATAAAGCACGATCGGCGGCAGCGGCCAGATCAGCCAGGGATGCGGGTAGAGCTCACGCACTGCAACACTATCCATGTAGAGCGCCAGCACCAGTGCCGAGGAGAAGGCCGAAGCCATGCCGGCCTGGGCGACGATCTCCTGGTCCTCGGTGCGATATCCGCGCCCGGCAATGCGCTCGCCGGGTGGAATGGCCGTGGTGCGCAATTCGACGAAGCGCTTCACCAGCGCCAGCGACAGGAAGAAGAAGATCGAGAAGGCGAGCAGCCAGAACGAAACCTCGACGCCGGTCGCGGCCGCGCCCGCCAGAACGCGGATCGTGTAGAGGCCGGCCAGCGTCAGCACGTCGACCAGCAGCATGCGCTTGAATGACAGCGAGTAAGCCGTGGTGACAGCCATGTAGCCGCCGAGCACGGCGAGGAATTCGGGCGCCAGAAACAGCCCTGTGCCGATGCCGATCGCCAGCAGCACCGCGATCGCGCCGATCCCGAACGGGATGGAGAGCGCGCCGCTGGCGAATGGCCTGTGACGCTTGGTGGCATGCTTGCGATCGAGCGCCAGGTCGAAGAAATCGTTGAGGATATAGATGGCCGACGCCACCGCGCTGAACGAGATGAACGCCAGCACGCACTCCCAGATCATGCCGGCGTTGAAATATTCGTGCGACAGCACCATCGGCACCGCGATCAGCGAATTCTTCAGCCACTGATGCACGCGCAGCATTTTGACGATGGTCCGCAATGTCGGTTTCGGCGCCGACATGGTTTCGGCGCCATGCGCCGCCTGCCAGCGCGCGGCGTGGCGGTCCGGCGCCACCACGATCGCGCTGCGTGCCGCATCGAAAACCTTGAGATCATGGCGGCTGTTGCCGGCATAGTCGAAGCCGCCATCGCCATAGGCCGCGACAAGCGAGGCACGCTTCTTGCCGGAAGTCAGATTGTCGACCCCGTCCGACGCCAGCACCCTGTCGAAGACACCGAGATGGCGAGCGATGGCGTCGGCGAATTTGCGCGGCGTGCCTGTCGCCAGCACGATCTTGCGGCCTTCGGCATGCTCGGCCCGGATGCGGTCGAGCAATGGCGCGCGGTAAGGCAGCGACGCGGGATCGATATCGACGCGCTGGGCGATGGCCTGCTTCAGCCGGGCCGGCCCGGCCGCAGCCCAGAAAGGCACGAGGAAAATGTAGAGCGGGTTCTTCTTGAGAAGGATGAACAGTCCTTCCCATAGCAGGTCGGTCGCGATCAGCGTGCCGTCGAGATCGACCGCAAGCGGTATTGCGTTTCCGTCGGACCGCGCGTCCATGTCGTCCTGCCCTGCCTCGAACCCGTCGCGCCGTTTGTCGGCGTCTTCACAAGACGTATAGCGGGGAGATGGCGTAACGAACGTTAAAACGCCCGGTTGTGGGCGGCTGTCGCCGCGGTATTTCCGGCGTCATTGTTAAACAACCGCTACCGAAAACAATAAAAGGCCGAACAAATGTCCGGCCTTTCAAGGCATGCCGTCGAAATTACTTGATGCGGGCGACGCCGCCCGAGATCTCGACGGTTTCCGAGCCGGTCAGGGCTTCGAGGTCGCCATTGGGCAAGGTGACGAAGCAGCCATTCGGGCAGAATTCCACGGTTTCGCCGGCGGCCAACGCCAGGTCGGTCTTGCTGCCGCCTTCCGTCACGATCAGCGTGCGGGTCTCGGCGTCCTTGTTGACCGCGCTGGCGGAATAGGCCGAGCCGCTCACGGCGAGCAAGGCGACGGCAGCGACGAGAGACTTCCACATGTGCAATATCGGTGTTCCCACCGCCTCTGTTGCATTTCGCAAGGCATCCTCGCCTTTGCATGGGAGCTTATATGAGATGGAAGCTGAACCGCAACTGAATGCCGCATTCATGCCGCAATTGGTTTCGACGGCCTGAAACCTTCCGATCGCCGATCTAATCCGGATCAGGTTTCTTCGCCTTGCGTCCCGATCTGGCTAGACGTTTGGCCTCGGCCGCGGCTTCCGCCTTTGCTCGTTCCTGCTCGGCGAAATCGGCCTCGATCTTGTCGTCGTCGGTCGGCCAGGCCTTCGCATGCTTGGGCTCGACGACCGCGCGTGGCGTCGAGGGTATCTCAATATGCTGGTCGCTGAACGTCTCCAGCACGGTGAAGCGGATATCGTTCTGCACGATGTTGCCGTTCATCACATCCGCCAGGAACAGGCGGATCTCGAATTCCAGCGCGGCAGGCCCGAAATTGGAAAACAGCACGAAGGGTTCGGGGTTCTTCAGCACCAGCGGATGACCGCGGGCGATCTCGAGCAGGACGGCGTGCACCTGCTTGACGTCGCTGCCATAGGCGACGCCGACCTTGATGTCGATGCGGCCGAGCTTGTTGCGGTGCGTCCAGTTGCCGACGGCGTTGTTGATCAGGTTCGAATTGGGCAGGATCACCGACTGCCGCTGGAAGGTCTCGATCTCGGTGGCGCGCACGCTGATCTTCTTGACGGTGCCGCTGATGTCGCCGGCGACGATCCAGTCGCCGACCTTGAACGGCCGCTCGGCCAGCAGGATCAGGCCCGAGACGAAGTTCGACACCACGTTCTGCAGGCCAAAGCCGATGCCGAGGGAAAGCGCGCCGGCGACCAGCGCCAGGCTGGACAGATCGATGCCCGCCGCCGAGATGCCGATCAGTGCCGCGAGTGCCACGCCGGCATAGCCGACGGCCAGCCGGATCGAGTTGCGCACGCCCGTGTCGACCTTGCCGCGCGCCATCACCGAACCGTCGAGCCAGCCTTGGAACCAGCGCGTCAGGAAATAGCCGATGATGAAGACGACGATGCCCGACAGGATGCCGGTGACCGAAATCGTCACCGAACCGATATTAATCCCGGTCGCCAGTTTGTAGGCCCAGGCCTGGATGTCGCCCAGTTGGAAGCCCCACATCAACAGGATCAGCGGCAGGAAGACCAGCACGATCATCACGTTGATGGCCACGCTGACGACAAGGCCGAGCTGGTCGAGCGCGGTGTCCTCGTAGCTGGAATTGGCCGACAGCCAGCGCCCGACCGACGTATTGGCGAAGGCGCCCTCGTCGCCGATCGCCTGTGCCGACAGGAAGCCGATATAAGCGGTGACGAGCGCCGTGCCGGTGACCACCACCTGCAGCGACACGAACAGCGCAAGGCCGATATAGCCAAGCAAGGCGGCTATGATGGTGAAGAGCCCCAGAGCCAGCGCCAGGTAGCGCAGCCATGCCGGCCAAGGCCGCCAGCTGCCGTCACGGGCCTTGAACGGCCGCAGCATCGCCATCAGGATCAGGATGATGCCGACGACGATGGTGGCCACGAAACTGCGCGCGATCGTCAGCGACAGCGGCGATCCCATCTTGTCGTTGATGACGGACAGGAAGGTGTTGACGCTGATGACCACGGCCATGGCGGTGGTCAGGCGCACCAGCCAACGCGCCGGGCCGGATTCGACCGGGATCAGGCGCCAGTTCGGCAGCCTCGGCTCGAGCGCCGCATTGGCCAGCCGATTGACGCAGAACACCACCCCGATGACCGTCGCCAGCGCGTTGAGGAAAAGGCCAATGTCGCCGCGCAAAACGTTGTAATAGTTGAAAAAGAAAATCGTCGACCCAAGAAAGGCGCCGACCGCCAGCGTCGGCAGCAATGTCGACCAGAAGGCCACCGACAGGCGGCTGAGATAGGACGGGTCCTCATTGGACGGATCGGCTTCGAACACCCGTCCAAACAACCGCCTGCCGCCGACCAGAAGCACCAGGGCCAGCCCGAGCGCCACGAAGGTTGCCGCCAGAATGGCCTGGAACTTGAACCTGAAGGCGAAGCTCAGCCAGGACGAGACCGCCTTGTAGAAATTGCCGAACTCGTCGCGGGCGTCGGAAAAGACCTGTGGGCTCAGCGCATCCGACAGCACATAGCGCTTGGTCAGGAGATTGCGGAAAAGCGCGCTGCGCATGTTGCCGATCTTGTCGATCATCCCGCTGATGCGGATCGACAGCGTCTGCGCCTGCGCGATGACCGCGTTGATCTCGGCCTTTTCGGAGACCAGCGCCTGGCGCTCGGTGCTGACGATGTCGGGTTCCGGCGGCTGGCCTGCGGCGGGTGCCGGGCCAAGCTGCTCGAGCCGGCTGTTGATCTCGCTAAGGCGGGTGCGGAAGGCCAGCGCGCTGTTCAGCGATTGCCGCGACAGTTCCTCGAGTTGCAGGCGGATATCGACGAGAGTGGCGTCGTCGTCGCCGTCCTGCTGGATCTTCTTGTCGAAATTATCGGTCTTGGTCGTCAGGTCCTGAAGGATTTTCTGCTGGTCGGCGACCAGTCCGGCAGGCGCCTGGCCAAGCCCTTGCGCCGACGCATCGAACGAAAGCGGCGCCGAAACGACAAGCGCGAACATCAAGACGAGACGAAGCAATTTGAAAAACATGATTTGTTGGCGACTCAAGGCGGCAATGGCAATTGAATTTGCCTGTCCTTGATAAAGACGGCCATATCATGGGGCAAGCCGTCGCATCCGACCGCCAGGGCTCCGAACTCGGGGCAACAAAGACCTGACGACCGCCAGTCCCGTTGTGCCGGCAGCTTTGTGATAGGAATTTTTTCTTGACTGGGTGAAGGCAGCTATGGTAGATATTCAGTCATGGTGCTGAGTTGCGCCAACGACCCGCCGCACAGGCGGGTTTTTTCGTTCAATGCTCCATCAACAGCGCGCCGGCGAAGGACCCCGTCACCCGGACTCGTCGCCTGATCCGACCGCACCTGCGCTGATCTGGCGGTGGCCGGAGCGTCGGCCAGTCGAAAGGCGATGGCGCAATATTGGCTTTGCGCGTGCGGCCTGCTCTATAGTCTGCCGCATCGCCCGAAACGGACATCATATCCATGGCAGAGTACTCGGCCCTTTCGCTGCTCGCGAACGCGCTCAAGGGAAACAAGGACTGGAAGCCGGCCTGGCGCAAGCCGGACCCGAAGGCATCCTACGACGTCATCATCATCGGTGGCGGCGGGCACGGGTTGTCGACCGCCTATTATCTCGCCAAGGAACACGGCATCACCAATGTCGCGGTGCTGGAAAAAGGCTGGCTCGGCTCCGGCAATGTCGGCCGCAACACCACCGCCGTGCGCTCCAACTATCTGCTGCCCGCCAACACCCGCTTCTACGAGCATTCGATGAAGCTGTGGGAGAACCTGTCGCACGATCTCAACTACAACGTCATGTTCTCGCAGCGCGGCTGCCTGAACCTGGCGCACACGCCGGCCCAGTTCGACGACTATGCACGGCGCGGCAACGCCATGCGCCATCTCGGTGTCGACGCCGAACTGATGACGCCGGCGCAAATCAAGCGCCTGATCCCCGCGCTCGATATTTCCAGTGATGCGCGCTTCCCCGTGGTCGGCGGCCTGATGCAGCGGCGCGCCGGCACCGCCCGCCACGACGCCGTGGCCTGGGGCTATGCGCGCGGCGCCGACCGGCGCGGCGTCGACATCATCGAGAATTGCGAGGTCACCGGCTTCCTGCGCGACGGCGACCGCATCACCGGCGTCACCACATCACGCGGCGACATCCGCGCCAAGAAGGTGGCGGTCGCGGTGGCCGGCAGCACCGGCCGGGTGATGCAGCTTGCCGGCATCGAGACGATGCCGATCGAGAGCCATGTGCTGCAGGCCTTCGTCACCGAATCGCTGAAGCCCTTCATCGATACGGTCGTCACGTTCGGCATGGGCCATTTCTACATGTCGCAATCGGACAAGGGCGGCCTCGTCTACGGCGGCGACATCGACGGCTACAACAGCTACGCCCAGCGCGGCAACCTGCCCATCGTCGACGAGGTGATGAGCGAGATGCTGGCGCTGTTCCCGGGGCTTGCCCGCGTGCGCATGCTGCGCTCCTGGGGCGGCGTCTGCGACATGTCGATGGACGGCTCGCCCATCATCACCACCGGGCCCCTGCCCGGCATGTATCTCAACTGCGGCTGGTGCTATGGCGGCTTCAAGGCGACGCCCGCCTCCGGCTGGTGCTTTGCCTGGACCATCGCCAAGGACGAGCCGCATGACCTCAACGCCCCCTTCACGCTCGACCGCTTCCATCGCGGCCTGGTGATCGACGACAAGGGCCAGGGCGCCAATCCCAGACTGCACTGAACAATATCTCTCCAAGCAAGGCTTCACCGAGCAAGGCTGCACCAGGAATATCCGATGTTGATCACTTGTCCCTATTGCGGCCCGCGCGACGTCATCGAGTTCACCTACCAGGGTGACGGCAACCGCGAGCGTCCCGACCCCGCCTCGCAGAACTTCGAAGCCTGGAACGCCTATGTCTATGACCGGCTGAACCCGGCCGGAGACCACAACGAGATCTGGCAGCATTCCGGCGGCTGCCGCGCGCATCTCAGGGTCGTGCGCAACACGCTGACGCATGAGATTTCCAGCGTCGCCTTCGCACGCGGCGACCACGGCCCGGTCGCGCGGCGCAAGGCGGAGGGCAGATCGTGAGCCCGCGCCGGACCGAGACCGGCGGCCGCATCGACCGGCTGAAGACCATCCGCTTCACCTTTGATGGCACGCCCTACACCGGCCATGCCGGTGATACGCTGGCTTCGGCGCTGCTGGCCAACGGCGTCACGCTTTACGGGCGCTCGTTCAAATACCACCGCCCGCGCGGCCTCCTGACAGCAGGCGTGGAAGAGCCGAACGCACTGGTGACGGTGCTGAAGGGCGAGGTCCGCGAGCCCAACGTCGCGGCGACCATGGTCGAGCTTCATGACGGGCTGGTCGCCGTCAGCCAGAACCGTTTTCCGTCGCTGGCCTGGGACGTCAGCGCCGTCAACCAGCTCGGCGGCAAGCTCCTATCGGCCGGCTTCTACTACAAGACCTTCATGGGTCCGGTGATCGGTCCGCTGAAGGGCACGCGCTTCTGGATGTTCTGCGAGCATTTCATCCGCCGCGCCGCCGGCCTCGGCCGGGCCGGTTCCACCGCCGACCCGGCGCGCTATGAGCGCATGAACGCCTTTTGCGACGTGCTGGTGGTCGGCTCCGGCCCTGCCGGGCTGACGGCCGCCAAGGCCGCTGCTGATCAGAGCGCGCGCGTCATGCTTGCCGAACTCGATCCGCGTTTCGGCGGCTCTGCCAACTGGTCGAACGAGACGATCGATGACCTGCCGGCGGCCGACTGGGCCAGGCGAACCGTGGCCCAGCTCGAGGGTTACGACAACGTCCGGCTTCTGCCGCGCACCACGGTCTGGGGCTACTACGACAGCAATACGCTTGCCGCCCTTGAGCGCGTCACCGATCACAAGGAGACACCCGGCAAGGGCGAACCGCGCCATCGCTATTGGGCGATCCGCGCCCGATCGGTGGTCTTGGCCACCGGCGCTTTCGAACGGCCGCTCGTATTTCCGGGCAATGACCGCCCGGGCGTGATGCTGGCGCATGCCGCGGAGCGCTACGCCAACGAATTCGGCGTGCTGGCGGGGCAGACGGTCGCGCTGTTCACCAACAATGACAGCGCCTATCGCTGCGCCCTGGCGCTGAAGAAGGCCGGCGCAAGGATTGCCGCGATTGTCGATGTCCGTCCCGAGCTTTCGGGCGAAATGCGCAAGCTGGCCGAGGAGACCGGAGCCGAGATCTTTCCCGGCCATGCCGTGATCGCCACTGAGGGCGGCAAGGCGCTCTCCGGCGTCAAGCTGCAGCGCTTCGACATGGCCAACGGCACGCTCACCGGCGACGCCCGCAGCATCCATGCCGACTGCCTCTTGATGTCGGGGGGCTGGTCGCCAACCATCCATCTGGCCAGCCAGGCCGGCGCCAAGGCGGAGTGGAATGCCGCCCGACAAGCCTTCCTGCCGCCGAAGCCGACGCAGAACTGGATTGGCGCAGGCGCCTTCACCGGCAGCTTTTCCACCGCCGAAGCGATGACCGAGGGCCGGGCCGCGGGCCTTGCCGCGGCAGGCGCGCAAGCCACGCCGGCCGCACTGCCCTCGGTCAAAGCCGTAGCTTGCGATCCCGATCCGGCGCCGGTGTTCGAGATCAGGGCCAGCGGCAAGAGCTTCGTCGACTTCCAGCACGACGTGACGTCGGAGGACGTGCGGCTGGCGCACCGCGAAGGCTTCGTCTCGGTCGAGCATCTGAAACGCTACACCACGCTCGGCATGGCGACCGACCAGGGCAAGAATTCCAACGTCCCCGGCCTCGCCATCATGGCCGAGGCGCTGGGCAAGCCGATCCCGGAAGTCGGCACGACACGCTTCCGGGCGCCCTTTGCACCGGTTTCGATCGGATCGCTGGCGGCGGAGCGCTTCGGTGACCTCAAGCCCGAACGGCTGACGCCGATGCATGACTGGCATGTCGCCAATGGCGCGACCATGTATTCCGCCGGCCTGTGGTACCGGCCGATGATCTACGGCCTTCCCGGTGAGACGATCGAGCAGGCCTATGTACGCGAGGCCAGGGCAACGCGCGAAAGCGCCGGCATCGTCGATGTCTCGACGCTGGGCAAGATCGCGGTGCAAGGTCCGGACGCGGCCGAATTCCTCGACCGTGTCTACACCAACATGTTTTCCACGTTGGCCGTTGGCAAGGCGCGCTACGGACTGATGCTGCGCGAGGACGGGCTGGCCTTCGACGACGGTACCACATGGCGGCTCGGCGAACAGGATTTCCTGATGACCACCACCACGGCCAATGCCGGCAAGGTTATGCAGCATCTGGAATATTTCCTCGATGTGGTCTGGCCGGAGCTCAAGGTTCATGTCACCTCCGTGACCGACCAGTGGGCGGGTGCCGCGATCGGCGGGCCGAAAGCCAGGCAGATCCTGGCCGGCTGCGTCGTCGGCACCGCTGTCGACAATGCGGCGCTGCCGTTCATGGGCATCGTGCATGGCCAGATCGCTGGTGTGCCGGTGATGATCTGCCGGCTGTCCTTTTCCGGCGAAATGGCGTTCGAGGTCTATTGCGGCGCCGACCATGGCACGCATGTCTGGGAAGCGCTTATCGAGGCCGGCAAGCCGTTCGGACTGGTAACCTACGGACTGGAAGCACTGGGCACCATGCGCATCGAGAAAGGCCATGTGACGGGCGCCGAGATCGACGGCCGCACCACGGCGCGCGACCTGCATCTCGACTGGATGCTGTCGAAGAAGAAGCCGTTTATCGGCTCGGCGATGATGGACCGCGAGGGCCTCATCTCCCCCGACCGGCTGGAACTTGTCGGGCTGGTCGCGCTCGACAACAGGCCGCTCAACGGCGGCGCGCATATCGTCGAGGAGCTTGACGAGTCCAATCCGCACGGCTCCATCGGCCACATCACGGCCTGCTGCTATTCGCCGGCGCTCGGCAAGCACATCGCGCTGGCGCTGATCAAAGGCGGAAAGGCCAGGCACGGCTCGCGCGCCCATGTCTCCGATCCGCTGCGCAACCGGTTCGGACCGGTCGAGATCGTTTCCAACCACTTCTACGATCCGGACGGGAGCCGCATGCATGGTTGAGCGCCTTTCACCGCTGGAACCGGAATTCCATGTCGGCTCGCACGGCAATTTCGAACATGGTGTCGAGGTCATCCTGACCGAGACGAGACCGGGCTCGATCGTGCAGCTCGCCGCCTGGCCGGGCGAAGAGAAGAAACTGATATCATGCATCCGCGCCGTCACCGGGCTTGCGCTGCCCGACGGTGCCGGCGGTGGCGCCACCAATGGCGCCAAATCGGCATTCGGTTTCGCACCGGGAAAGTTCACCGTAGCCGACGAAGCCGAGGGGCTGGCCGCGGCTTTCGCGGGCGTGGTGACCCCCGCCATCGGCACGGTGACCGATCTTTCGCATGGCCGCAGCGCGATCCGCATCGCCGGACCGAAGGCCGAATGGGTGCTGGCGAAGTTCTTCGCCATCGATTTCGCGCTGCCTGCCTTCCCGCTCGGCGCCGGCCGCTCGACCACCCATCACGATGTCTTCGCCCAGATCCAACGCACCGGCGGCGACCAGTTCGACATCTACCTCTTCCGCTCTTTCGCGCGCTCCTTCTGGAAGGCGCTGTGTCACGCCAGCGAGGAAGTCGGCTACGAGGTCCAGTAGGCGCGCCTCGAGGGATTCTGGCATCAAGGCCGGCCGGCTCTGACGCTACAGCAATGCGCCGGCGGCCGCCATAATGGCGTGATATGGCCGTCAAGCCGGTCCGAAGGGTAACAAAACCCGTCTCCAGAATCCGCGCATCCGTTTGGTTCGAATATCTCCATGACCGCAGAAATATCCGCCGGCGTCACCGATCGCGCCGATGTGCCAGCCAGAGCCCTGCTCCTGCTGCCGCTGACGGTCGCCTGCGGCGTGTTCATGACCAGTCTCGACCAGAATGTCGTGGTGACGGCGCTGCCCGGCATCAGCGAAAGCCTTGGCCGTCCACCGAGCCAGCTTGGCCTGCTGATCACGGTCTACGTCGCCAGCCTGATCATCTCGATGCCGCTCGGCGGCTGGGCCGCCGACCGCTTCGGCCTGCGCAACGTCTATTGCTTTGCGCTGCTGGTATTCGCCGCCTCGTCGGCGCTGTGCGGCCTGTCCGACAACATCTGGACGCTGGTCGGCGCCCGCGCGCTGCAGGGCTTCGGCGGCGCGCTGATGGGCACGCTCGGTCAGGTCGTCATCCTGTCGACCTTCCCTCGAAGCCGGACGCTGAAGATCAACATGTATATCTCGCTGGCCGGCCAGTCCGGCCCGCTCGTCGGTCCGCTCGTCGGCGGCGCGCTGACCACTTACATTTCCTGGCGCTGGATCTTCTTCATCAACGTGCCCTTCGCGCTGGCCGCGGCTGTCCTTGCCGCCTCGCTGTTTCCGACGGTGACCAAACCCGTGCGCACACCGTTCGATTTCCCGGGCTTCCTGCTGGTCGGCAGCGGCATGGTCCTGCTTGTCTTCGGCATGGATTCGCTGGCGGCGAAAGATGCGGCCGCCGGCGTGATCGCGGCCGAGCTTGCCCTGGCGCTGGTCATCCTGACGGTCGCCTCGTTCTATTGCCTGCGCGTGCGCAATCCCTTGCTCGACCTCAAGCTCCTGCGCATCCGCACCTTCCGCATCTCCTTCCTCACCGGCGGCGGTCTGGACACGATCGGCCTCAGCTCCGTCGTCTTCCTGCTGCCGCTGATGTTCCAGCTCGGCTTCGGCATGAGCGCGGTACAGGCGGGGTCGCTGACCTTCGTCGCCGCGGTCGGGTCGGTGGTCATGCGTGTCTTCATGCCTCGCCTGCTCAACCGCTTCGGTTTCCGCCGCGTGCTGGTTTTCAACACGCCCGTCGTCGCGGCCATGGTTGCGGGCTTTGCCCTGATGCAGGCGACCACACCGGTGTGGATCGTGCTTGCCTACATCTTCATCTTCGGCGTCTTCCGCTCCGCGCAATGGGCGTCGACCGGCAACCTTGCCTATTCCGACATCGCGCCCGAGCAGCTCGCTCGCTTCAGCGCGCTCTATTACATATTGTGGCAACTGGCGGTGGCGATCAGCGTCGGCCTCGCCGCCGCTGCACTATCGTTTCTGGCCGGCGGCGGCCCGGCCGTCGCCAATCACTTCCGGATACTGTTCGTGATCGAGGGTGTCATCACGCTGTGCGCGCTATCAGCCTATCTCAAGCTGACGCCGCAGGATGGCGCCCATGTCAGCGGCCATGGCGCCCAGATGAACACGGAATAGCGGATGTCGCAGCGCAGCAGCGGCCTACTCGCTGAACGTCACCCATTCCTCCAGCGGCACGCGGTCGGTTCGGAAGGCGTTTTCGGGCTTCGACGTATCTTCATAACCGAGCGCCATGCCGCAGACGACGATCTCCTCGTCGGGAATGCCGAGCACCGGCCTGATCTGCCGGTGATAGGGCGCGAACGCCGCCTGCGGACAGGTGTGCAAGCCCCTGCCCCGCGCGGCAACCATGATGTTCTGCAGGAACATGCCGTAGTCGATCCAGGAACCCTGGTTAAGCCGGCGGTCGATGGTGAAGATCATGCCGACCGGCGCGTCGAAGAAGACGAAGTTGCGGTCGTGCTGGGCACGCATCTTGTCGACCTCGCGGCGACCGATGCCGAGCGCGCCGTAGAGCCCGAAACCGTTGGCGCGGCGGCGGGTCAGGTAGGGTTCGAAGAACTGCGTGGGATAATAGCGATATTCGTCCCAATCGGCCTTTTCAGCACGGATGCCGGAATTCAGGATGGCATCCGATATCCGCTGCTTGATGTCACCCTTGGTGACATAGACCCGCCATGGCTGCATATTGGTGCCGGAAGGGGCGCGTGCCGCGACCGCCAGTATGTCGCGGATCGTGTTGTCGTCGACCATGTCGGGCAGAAAAGCGCGCACCGACCGGCGCGATACGATCGCGCCGTCGACGATCTCGGCATCAACCGTGATTCGAGCCTTCTTTCCAAGCATGGGCCGTCCTTACCCTGTGTCCCGATCGGACGTCCCCACTCGCCGCTCGCGGCCGAGCCTTTGCATGAACCGCCAAAATCGCGCAAGCAAATCTTGTGCACCCGTGAAAATCCGCTTGATTTTTTCACCGCTCCGGCATCTCATGAAATTTGATGGGATTTTTTCACGAGAGCGCGATTTGCCTCCAACTACAGCGAAAGCATTGCAGGGAAATTACGAGCGATTGCTGGCCAGCGACATCAGGGCGCTGCGCAAGGCGCGAGGGTTGACGCTCGCCGAGATCGCCCTGAAACTCGGCCGGTCGGTCGGCTGGGTCAGCCAGGTCGAACGCGGCCTGTCGACACCGTCGCTCAGTGATCTCCGGGCTTTCGGCGAACTTTTCGGCGTGCCGGTCAGCCTGTTCTTCGGCCACGACGTGCCTGTCGAAAGCGAGCGCGGCGCGGTCGTGCGGGCCGGCAGCCGCCGCACCCTTGGCACAAGCGAATCCGGCCTCATGGAGGAGCTTCTGTCGCCCGATCTCGGCGGTAGCTTCGAGATGCTGCGTTCCGTCTTCGCGCCGGGCGCTGAGCTCAAGAGCGAGGCGCGTCGGCCGACCGAAGAGGCTGGATATGTCGTGTCGGGGACGTTCGACATCGAAATATCGGGGACATGGCATCGGCTCGGCGAAGGCGATTCCTTTCGCTTCGAGGGCAAGCCATTCCGCTGGCGCAATCCGGGAATGGAGCCGGCGGTCGTCATCTGGGTGGTTTCGCCGCCAGTTTATTGAATGAAATTGGACCAAGGGTTGGAGAAGAACATGGCCGGTTTGCCGAGCACGGCACGCGTGGTGATCATCGGAGGCGGTGTCGTCGGCGCCTCCTCGCTCTACCATCTCGCCAAGGCGGGCTGGACCGACTGCGTTCTCCTGGAAAAGAATGAACTCACCTCCGGCTCGACCTGGCATGCCGCCGGTAACGTGCCGACCTTCTCCTCGTCCTGGTCGCTGATGAACATGCAGCGCTATTCGACCGAGCTCTATCGCGGGCTGGCCGAGGCCGTCGACTATCCTATGAACTACCATGTCACCGGCTCCCTGCGGCTTGCCCACACGCAAGAGCGCATGCAGGAGTTCCAGCGCGCCAAGGGCATGGGCCGCTACCAGGGCATGGACATCGATATCGTCGGCACGGACGAGATCAAGCGCCGCTATCCCTTCATCGAGACGCATGAGCTGGAAGGCGCCCTCTACGACCCGAGCGACGGCGACATAGACCCGGCGCAGCTGACCCAGGCGCTGGCCAAGGGCGCGCGCGACATGGGTGCCCGGATCATACGCTTCTGCCCGGTGACAGGCGTGCGCCGCGAAAGGGACGAATGGGTGGTCGTGACGCCGCAAGGCGAGATCCGCTGCGAGATCGTCGTCAACGCCGCCGGCTACCGTGCCGCCGAAGTTGGAAAAATGTTCGGCCGCGAGGTGCCGATGATGGTGATGAGCCATCAGTACATATTGTTCGAGGAGATCCCCGAGCTCGCCGCATGGTCGAAGGAACAGGGCAGGAAGCTGCCGCTGCTGCGTGACGTCGACACTTCCTACTATCTGCGCCAGGAAAAGAACGGCATGAATCTCGGCCCCTATGAGCGCAATTGCCGCGCGCATTGGGCGGGTCACAACGATCCGATGCCGGAGGATTTTTCCTTCCAGCTTTTCCCCGACGATCTCGACCGGCTGGAACATTATCTGGCCGACGCCGTCGCCCGCGTGCCGATCCTGGGTACCGCCGGCCTGTCCAAGGTCATCAACGGCCCGATCCCCTATGCGCCGGACGGCAATCCGCTGATCGGGCCGATGCCAGGCGTCCCCAACGCCTTCGAGGCCTGCGTCTTCACCTTCGGCATCGCGCAAGGCGGCGGTGCAGGCAAGGTGTTGGCCGAATGGGTCACGCAAGGCCAGACCGAATGGGACATGTGGTCTTGCGACCCGCGCCGCTTCACGTCCTTCGCTTCGGCTCCGGATTACTGCGTTGCCAAAGGCATGGAGATCTACGGCAACGAATACGCCATCCAGTTTCCGCGCCATGCCTGGCCGGCGGGACGCGACAGGAAATTGTCGCCGATCCATGATCGCATGAAGGCGTTCGGCGCGCGCTTCGACGCCTATAATGGCTGGGAGCGCGCCACCTGGTATGCGCAGGATGGCGACGACGTCTCGGAGGAAGCAACGCTCACCTTCCGTCGCGACGGGCCGTGGCAGCACCGCGTGCGCGAGGAATGCCTGGCCGTCCGCGACGCCGCCGGCATCCTCGACCTGCCGGGTTTTTCGCGCTTCAACCTCGAAGGTCCGGGCGCCGCCGAATGGCTTAGCCGGCAAGTGACCGGCCTCGTGCCGAAGCCCGGCCGCATCGGTCTCGTCTATTTCTCCGACGACAAGGGCCGCATCGTCACCGAAATGTCGGTGGTGCGCCACGGCGAGGAGTCCATGACGCTGATCACCGCGGCGGTGGCGCAATGGCATGATTTCGAATGGCTGAAATCGCACATGCCCGTGGATGCGACTTTCAAGCTGATCGACCGGACCGAGGAATTCTCCACCCAAATCCTGGCCGGACCCAAGTCGCGGGAAATCCTCGCCGCCGTCTGTGAGGCCGACCTGACCTTGCCGTGGCTCACGCATCAGGAAACCAAGATCGCCGGGCGCTGGGCGAAGCTGGTCCGCGTCTCCTTCGCCGGCGAACTCGGCTGGGAAATCCACACCAGGGTCGACGACACCGCCGCCGTTTTCGACACCATCTGCGCGGCGGGACAGCCGCACGGCCTGAAACCATTCGGCATGTACGCGCTGGATTCGTTGCGGCTCGAAAAGGGCTATCGCACCTGGAAAGGCGACCTCTCGACCGACTACTCGATCCTGCAAGGCGGGCTCGAGCGGTTCGTCAAATGGGACAAGCCCGAGTTCCGCGGCAAGGCGGCGCTCCAGAACGAGAAGCAGCAGGGCGTCAAGAAGCGCTTCGTCACGCTGGTGGTCGAAAACCCCGGCGATTGCGACGCGCCCTACATGTCGACGCTGTGGCATGACGGCCAGATCGTCGGCGAGACGACGTCGGGCGGCTGGGGCCATCGCGTTGGCAAGTCGATCGCGCTCGGCATGCTGCGTGCCGATCTGGCGGAGCCCGGCACCGCCGTGGAAGTCGAGATCTTCGGCGGCCGTTTCAAGGCGGTCGTGCAGAAGGATGAGCCCTTGTGGGATCCGAAGAACGAAAGGTTGAGAGCCTGATGCCAAAACCATCATCGCGCATTTCAGGCATCGTGCCGTCGGGCAAGGATGGCTGGGAAGTCCATTTCGCCGCGTGGGCCCGCAAGGAAGCCGGCGAGGACATCATCATGCTGTCGGTCGGCGATCACGATTTCGACACACCTTCCGAAACGATCGAGGCCTGCGTGACCGCGGTTCGCGGCAGCAATCACCACTATACCCCTTTGCCCGGCCTGCCGCGCCTGCGCAAGGCGATGGCGGCGGCCTCGGTCGCCTGCACGGGCGTCGGGACGACGCCGGACCAGGTCATCGCCACGCCGGGCGGCCAGGCGGCGCTCTACGCCGCCGTGCAGGCCGTGCTCGATCCGGGCGACCACGCCATCGTGGTCGCGCCATACTACGCGACCTACCCCAACACCTTCAGCGCCGCGGGCGCGACCTTCACGGTTGTCGAGACGCCGGCCGAGGACGGTTTCCAGCCCCGCGCCGACATGATCCGGGCGGCACTTCGGCCGAATACGCGCGCCATCCTGATCAACACGCCGAACAACCCGACCGGAGCCGTCTATTCGCGCGAACGGTTGGAACAGCTGGCCGAGGTCTGCCGCGAGCACGATTTGTGGCTGCTGTCCGACGAAGTCTACTGGACGCTCGGCGGTGGCGAGCACATCTCGCCGCGTTCCCTGCCCGGCATGGCTGAGCGCACGCTGGTCATCAATTCCATGTCCAAGAGCCATGGCATGACCGGTTGGCGCATGGGCTGGCTGACCGGCCCCAGCGAGATGATCTCGCTGCTGACCAACCTCAATCTGGTGACGACCTACGGCCTCCCGGCCTTCATCTCGATCGCTTGCACCGAGGCGCTGGAGAAGGGTTATGGCGTGAAGGAAATCGCCGAACGCTATGCGGCGCGACGCGCCGTCCTGCTCGACGCCGTGCGCGGCATGAACGATGTCGGCGTGCGCGGCTCCGAAGGCGGCATGTATGTCATGCTCGACATATCGGCCGTCGAATCCGACGACGAGAAATTCGCCTTCGCCTTCCTCGACAAGGAGAAGGTCGGCGTCATGCCCGGCTCCAGTTTCGGCGAGGCCGCGGCCGGCCATATCCGCGTCAGCCTGTGCCAGCCGGAACCCGTCTTGCGGGAAGCAGCGCTCCGGCTGCGCCGCTTTGTCTCCAGCTACCGCCGCGAGGCCGCATGAATATCCCCTCCCCCAGAACCATTCCCGCCAAGGCAAGAGCCGTCATCATCGGCGGCGGCGTTTCCGGCTGCTCGGTCGCCTATCACCTGGCCAAGCTCGGCTGGACCGACATCGTCCTTCTGGAGCGCAAGCAGCTGACCTCGGGCACCACATGGCATGCCGCCGGCCTGATCGGCCAGTTGCGCGGCTCGCAGAACATGACGCGGCTGGCGAAATATTCGGCCGACCTCTACGTCAAGCTGGAAGCCGAGACCGAGGTCGGCACCGGCATGCGCCAAGTCGGCTCGATCACCGTCGCGCTGACCGAGGAGCGCAAGCACGAGATCTACCGTCAGGCGTCACTCGCCCGCGCCTTCGATGTCGATGTGCGCGAGATTTCGCCCAGGGAAGTCAAGGAGATGTATCCGCATCTCAACGTGTCCGACGTCGTCGGCGCCGTGCATCTGCCGCTTGATGGCCAGTGCGACCCCGCCAACATCGCCATGGCGCTGGCGAAGGGCGCGCGCCAACGCGGCGCCACCATCGTGGAGAATGTGAAGGTCACCAAGGTCCACACCAGGGACGGCCGCGTCACCGGCGTGTTCTGGGCGCAGGGCGAGGAGCAAGGCACGATCGAGGCCGACATCGTCGTCAACTGCGCCGGCATGTGGGCGCGCGAACTGGGCGCCCAGAACGGCGTCACCATCCCGCTGCACGCCTGCGAGCATTTTTACCTCGTTACCGAGCCGATCCCAGGGCTGAGCCGCCTGCCGGTGCTGCGCGTGCCCGACGAGTGCGCCTATTACAAGGAAGATGCCGGCAAGATGATGCTCGGCGCCTTCGAGCCGGTGGCGAAGCCCTGGGGCATGGACGGCATCCGCGAGGACTTCTGCTTCGATCAACTGCCCGAGGACATGGACCATTTCGAGCCGATCCTGGAAATGGGCGTAAACCGCATGCCGATGCTGGCGACCGCCGGCATCCACACCTTCTTCAACGGCCCCGAGAGTTTTACGCCCGACGACCGCTACTATCTCGGCGAGGCGCCGGAACTGCGTGGCTACTGGATGGCGACCGGCTACAATTCGATCGGCATCGTCTCGTCAGGCGGCGCCGGCATGGCGCTGGCACAGTGGATCAACGACGGCGAGGCACCGTTCGACCTGTGGGAAGTCGACATCCGCCGCGCCCAGCCTTTCCAGAAGAACCGCCGTTACCTCAAGGAGCGCGTCTCCGAAACGCTCGGCCTGCTCTATGCCGACCATTTCCCCTATCGCCAGATGGCGACGTCGCGCGGCGTGCGCCGTTCACCCCTGCATGAGCATCTGAAGGCGCGCGGCGCCGTGTTCGGCGAGGTCGCCGGCTGGGAGCGCGCCAACTGGTTCGCGCGCGAGGGACAGGAGCGCGAGTACCGCTATTCCTGGAAGCGGCAGAACTGGTTCGACAACCAGCGCGAGGAGCACCTCGCCGTCCGCAACAAGGTCGGCCTGTTCGACATGACCTCGTTCGGCAAGATCCGCGTCGAAGGCCGCGACGCCTGCGCCTTCCTGCAAAAACTCTGCGCCAATGACATGGACGTAGCGCCGGGCAAGATCGTCTACACGCAGATGCTCAACCGGCGCGGCGGCATCGAGAGCGATCTCACAGTGTCGCGCCTGTCGGACACCGCCTATTTCCTCGTCGTGCCCGGCGCCGCGCTGCAGCGCGACCTCGCCTGGCTGCGCAAGCACCTGACAGATGAGTTCGTCGTCATCACCGATGTAACCGCTGCCGAAAGCGTACTCTGCCTGATGGGCCCGGATGCGCGAAAACTGATCCAGAAGGTCAGCCCCAACGACTTCTCCAACGAGAACAACCCATTCGGCACGTTCCAGGAGATCGAGATCGGCATGGGCCTCGCCCGCGCCCACCGTGTCACCTATGTCGGCGAACTCGGCTGGGAGCTCTATGTCTCGACCGACCAGGCGGCCCACGTCTTTGAAGCCATCGAAGCGGCCGGCGCCGATTTCGGCCTCAAGCTGTGCGGGCTGCATGCGCTCGACTCCTGCCGTATCGAAAAGGCTTTCCGCCATTTCGGTCACGACATCACCGACGAAGACAATGTGCTGGAAGCCGGCCTCGGCTTCGCGGTGAAGACGGCCAAGGGCGATTTCATCGGCCGCGACGCGGTGTTGAAGAAGAAGGAAGCCGGATTGAGCCGCCGGCTGGTCCAGTTCCGGCTGAAGGACCCGCAACCGCTGCTCTTCCACAACGAGGCGATCCTGCGCGACGGCAAGATCGTCGGTCCGATCACCTCAGGCAATTACGGCCACCATCTCGGCGGCGCGATCGGGCTGGGCTATGTGCCCTGCCAGGGGGAGACCGAGGCGGATGTGCTGGCCTCGTCCTATGAGATCGAGATCGCCGGCGAGCGGTTTGCGGCAGAGGCATCGCTGAAGCCGATGTATGATCCGAAATCGGAACGGGTGAAGACGTAGCGCGGTTTTCCCTTCTCCCCTTGTGGGAGAAGGGAAGTTCGCCCCCTCAAAACCGCTCCAGCTTCGCCCGCACCTTCGCCAGAAACGCGGCCCTCGTCTTCGGCGTCGAGGCGTCCATCAGATAGTGCGCCAGGAAGAAGGTCCGGCAGCGCGTGGCGCACAGCGCGCGCATGCCGCGCAGCAAGGTTTTGCGCCCGGGCTGGCCGACGACGACGCTCCACCATGTCGGCGCACCGCAGGTGGTGATGACGCCGACCTTGGTCACATGCCGCATCAGCGACTTGATCCGCCCCTTGCCGGCCGGCAGCTTGAAGGCGACGTCCGTCGCCCACACCCGGTCGAGCCAACCCTTCAGCATCGCCGGCAGCCCGTACCACCAGGTCGGATAGACGAAGAGGATTGCCTCGGCCCAGTTGAGCAGCTCGAAATGCGGCTTCAGCGCAAGGTCCTGCGGCGCCTGGTTGTTGTAGAAACGCCGTTCCTCGCAGCTCATCACCGGATCGAACTTCTCGGCATAGAGGTCGAGCAGCCGCACCTCCCAGCCCTTTCGCGTCAGCACCTCCACGGCGGTGTCGCGGATAGCGGCGCAAAAACTCTCCGGCACCGGATGGCAATAAACCACCAGCGCGCGCATCAGAATCTGTCCATGCTGGCCGTGACCTTGGCCAAGAACGCCTTGCGCGTCTCGTCGCTCGAAATGTTCATCGAATAATGCGCCAGATAGGAAACCGAAGCGCCCGGCTTGACCGTGGCGCGCAGCACGCGCTGGACCAGTTTGCGCGGCGGGTCCCCCATCAGCATGGCGCGGAACCGGCTGCCGCCATAGGTGGTGACCGCCGCGATCTTCCTGATGTTGTGCAGCGACGGCTGCGCCTTGCCGTCGACCAGCTTGAACGACACGCCGGGCAGGAAGACGCGGTCGAAGAACCCTTTCAGAATTGCCGGAAAGCCGTAATTCCAGACCGGATAGGAAAGCACCAGCGCATCGGCGCGCAACAGACGTTCGACATACGGCGCCGCAGGGTCGGCGGAGCCGCGCGGATTGTGATAGTCCAGCCGTTCCTGGCGAGAAAGCCGCGGGTCGAAGTCCTCGGCATAGAGGTCGCAGTCGTCAATCGCATGACCGGCAGCCGTCAGTCGCTCGACGATCGTCCGGTGCAGGCCGGCATTGAAGCTGGTTTCGACCGGATGGGCGTGGAGGACGAGGATGTTCACGGCGAGGCATTGCCTGGGTCAGCGCGAGGCACCCCCCTCTGCCCTGCCGGGCATCTCCCCCGCAAGGGGGGAGATCGGACTATCTCCTTGCTTTCGCCAATTGTCAGCGCGGCAGGTTGGCGGCAGCGCTTAAGCTGCCGATCTCCCCCCATGCGGGGGGTGAGGAGTGGTCCGCGCAGCGGACGGGAAGCCAATTTCTTGGCTTTCCGAGCGACGAACGCCCGAAGCGACAGCGAAGGGCCCGGGCCGGCAGGCCAGAGGGGGGTGTTCAAGCGCGAACCTCTCCTCATCCCGTCCTCTGCAGCCCCTTGAACAGAAAAGTTCGTCCCGAACGGTAATCATAATCCGGGTTTTCCCAGGCGATCATCTTGCCGGGATTGAGCAGTCCTTGCGGATCGGTCTCGCGCTTGAAGGCGAGTTGCACCGCATCGGTCTGCTTCATGCCGCCCTCTTCCAGCGTGTAACGATGCGGGTTGAAGATCGGGCAGCCATTCTCCTCATGCAAGCGGATGATCTCGTCGAGCCGCGCCTCGGTGGTGAACTTGACCAGCGGCAGGCCGAAGCAGGTGATGTTGCCATCCAGCCGCACGAACTCCAGATGCGAGAACACTTCGCCTGGAAACATCGCGTCCATTTTCTCGACCAGCGCCAGCTGGTTGGGAAAGGGATAGAGCGACTGCAGATAGGTGATGTCGGGGTCGATCCGCAGCGCCCTGAGCGTCGTGTGGTTCCAGGCCAGCTCATAGGCCGGCGGCAGGCCCTTTTTCTCCTCCGGCGTCGCCGTCGCGGCATTGAACACCACCTCGCCTCCAGCCCGCCGCGTGAAAGCGAGAAAGGCGTCCAGCCCATGCCGCGCCACCATGACGACGCAGATGCTCTGCCCATCCTTCAGGAATTTCTGGTGCCGTTTGAAATAGAGCTGCGGCACCGGTGCCGCGATCGGCGTGATCAGCTTGGTCAGGATGCCGTCCTGGCAGGCCAGCGCGTTGCCGTAGCGCGCCGCATTCATGAAGGCGTCGAAGCCGACAATGATGTCGATCCACTCATATGCCGCGGTCAGCGGCATTTCGACTTCCATGATGATGCCGTTGGTGCCGTATGCATGCGTCACCTTGTGCAGATCCTCGCCGGTGAGTTCGAGCGCCCTCGGCTCGGCCTCCATGGTTACCACGCGCAGGCGCAGCACATTGCCGAAATCACGCAAGCCGCCGAAATTGATCGAACCGACGCCGCCCGAACCGCCGGCGATGAAGCCGCCGATCGAGGCGGTGTTGTAGGTCGAGGGTGAGAGCCGCAGTTCCTGCCCTGAATGCGCCCGCGTTGCCTTGTCGATGTCGGCCAGCACCGCGCCCGGCCCGGTCACCACGCGCCCCGGCGCGATCGACTTGATCTCGTTCATCTCGGCAAGGTTGAGCACCACGCCGCCCGAGAGCGGCATCGCCTGGCCGTAATTGCCTGTGCCGCTGCCGCGCGGCGTCACCGGCACGCCATGCCGGTGGCAGGCGGCAAGCACGCGGATCAGCTCGGCCTCGTTCTTGGGTGTCACGACCAGGTCGCCGGTGACGTGATCGAGCTGCTGCTTCAGCACCGGGCTGTACCAGTAGAAATCGCGGCTTTTCTGCTGGACGATGGCCGGATTGTCGTCGAGTTTTATCCCGTCGAGATCGCGTTTCAGCGCGGCGATATCCATCAGTCCACCATCAGCTCGTCGAGTTCGGCATAGTCGGGCAATTGCCGGTCGATCGCTCGCCCGGCGCGCACCACGATGCGATCCGATTCGGGCCGAGACAGCAATTCCGTCCAGCTGCGGCCCTTGAAGACAATGAAGTCGGCATCGCCGCCGGCGGCAAGCGTGCCGAAACCATCGAGCCGCATCACGTGAGCCGGCGTTGCCGTGACGGCCCGCGGCCAATCGGCGACCGGATGATCGAAATGCAGGATGCGCGTCGCCATGCCGTAGACCTCCAGCATGTCGAGATCGCCATAGGCATAGAAGGGATCGCGCGTGTTGTCGGAAGCGACCGCGACCGGAATGCCCCTCGCCTTCATCTCGTGCAGCAGCGTCACCCCACGCCAGCGGGGCGTGGTTTGATCGCGCCGCCGGTCCTGCAGATAAAGATTGCACATCGGCAGCGAAACGATCGCCAGCCCGGCTTTCGCCACCTTGTCCAGCGTGTCCAGCACCTCGAGGTCTGGCTGGCGCGCCAGCGAACAGCAGTGGCCGACGAGGATCTTGCCCTCGAAGCCGTTCCACAGCGACGCCTCGGCGATCTTCTTCAGCGAGATCGCCGCGACGTCGTCGGTCTCGTCGGCATGGAAATCGAGATCGAGGCCATGCTTGACGGCTTGGGAGAAGACATGGTCGAGCAGTTCTTCCAGATCCGGCACCATGTAGGTGACGACGCCAAGCACGCCCTTGGCGGCGGCCACCCTTTTGGCCAGCCTGTCGAACCAATTCTTGTCGCGCACGCCCTCGACGCCAATCAGGCAGGCGCCCTGCAACTCGATGCGGCCGCGCCACCTCTCGCGCATCGTCTCGAACACCGGCCAGGAGATTTCCTCCTGCGGCGGGACACTGTCCAGATGCGTGCGCAGTGCTTTGGTGCCATGCGCGTAGGCGCAGCGCAGCGAGAAATCCATGCGCCGCGCCACGTCCTCGGCACTCCAGCGGTCAGTGCGGTCGGCACCTGTGGCATTCAGCGCCCCGATGAAAGTGCCGTCAGGATTGGGTTTTCGCGGCCAGATATGGCCCTTGTCGATATGGGTATGACAATCGATGAAGCACGGCAGCAGAATCCGCCCGCCGAGGTCGATCGCATCGGCAGGTGCGTTCGATCTGCCAGGAACAGCAATGCTGGAAATCTTGCCGTCGCCCACCGCGATGTCGGCAAGTGCGAAACCGTCGCCGTCGAAGGGCGCGGCAAGGCCAGGCGTGACGGACCGATGAACGCGTGCGTTGGCGAGCCGGTATGAACCTGTGTTCGGAATCAAGGCGCTACCGCTCCTGCTTCAGCGCGCTCTCGTGCCAGCGCCGTAAGATGAGATGCGAAATCAGCGACAGCACGAGGAAGATCAGGATGCCGGTCAGCGAGATCAGGAACAGCGCCGCGAACAGCCTGGGCGCGTTCAGCCGGTAGCCGGCCTCGATGATGCGCGAGGCGAGGCCCGAAGACTGGCCGGTGGCGCCGGCGACGAACTCGGCCACCACCGCGCCGATCAGCGACAGGCCGCCGGCGATCTTCAGCCCGCCGAGAAAATACGGCATCGCCGCCGGCAGCCTGAGATAGCGCAATTGCTGCCAGCGCGTTGCGCCGTTGAGCTTGAACAGGTCGCGCAGATTGCGGTCGACCGAGTTCAGGCCGAGGGTGGTGTTGGAGAGGATCGGAAAGAAGGCGACGATCCAGGCGCAGAGCAGAAGCTTGGTCGTCTGGTTGTCGACATAGATGTTGATCAGCGGGAAGATGGCCACGATCGGCGTCACTTGCAGCACGATGGCGAAGGGAAAGAACGACATCTCCACCCATTTTGACTGCGCGAACAGCACCGCCAGCCCGACGCCGCCGATGACGGCAAGGAGCAGACTGAGGAAGGTGATGCGCAAGGTGACCAGCAGTGCGGAGAACAGCAGGCCGGCGTCGTTGTAGAGCGTTGCCAGCACCACACCGGGACGCGGCAATATGTATTGCGGAATTTCATTCCATACGCAGATGCGGTCCCACAGCCAGATCGCCAGGACCATGATCGCCAGCGGCAGGACCCAGCGGCCGATCCGCTCGAGCCGCTCCTGGCGCGCGCGGCGTGCTTCCTCGGGGTCGAGTTTCAATGCACCGTCAATGGCCGTCATGATGCGAGCCTGCAATTGAGTTGATGGCCTTGACCAGCACGTCGGACGTCTGCCGGCACAGCGCCGCATAATCGGGTGAGGTGCGAAAGGCCTCGTCGCGCGGATAGGCCGCGTCAATGGCAAGCTCGTCGAAGATCCTGCCTGGCCGCGCCGCCATCACGACAACCCTGTTGGACAAAAACACGCTTTCGAAGACGCTATGCGTGACGAAGACGACGGTGAAGCGCTCGTCCTGCCACAACTCCAGCAGATCGTTGTTGAGCTTGAAGCGGGTGATTTCGTCGAGGGCCGCGAACGGCTCATCCATCAAAAGCACGCGCGGTTTGGTCACCAGGGCCCGTGCGATCGAGACGCGCATCTTCATGCCGCCCGACAGTTCGCGCGGCACCGCGTTCTCGAAACCGGTGAGATGAACCCTTGCCAGCATCTCGGTCACCACCGGTGCCGCCTTGGCGCGGCTGACGCCCTTCAGCCTAAGCGGCAGCCAGACATTGTCGAAAACGCTGGCCCAGGGCAGCAATGTCGGCTCCTGGAACACGAAGCCGATGTTCGAGCGGTCGAGCGAACCGCCCGCACGCCAGTCGAGCATGCCGGAGGTCGGCGTTGACAGGCCAGCGATCAGCCGCAGCGCCGTCGACTTGCCGCAGCCGGACGGCCCGAGCAGGCTGAGGAAATCCCCTTCCCGGATCGTCAGGTCGACGTCGGCGAGCGCCGTCACGCCATTGGAAAAGACCTTGCCGACGCCCCGCAGCGCCAACAATGCCGGAGCCGTGTCGGACCCGTTCGCCGGCGCCTGCGCTACCTGTTCCCGCATCATGCTGGGACGGCCTATTTCTTCAGCTCGAGCCCGACGCCCTTGTTGACGAAGGCCAGCGTGTAGGCTTTCGTGATGTCGATGCCGGCGGGCGTGACCTTGGCCTTGACCATCTTGTCGTAAAAACTCTTGATCCGCGCCTCGTTCATGGCGCCGATGCCGAGCTTCTCGGTGTCGCCGGAATCGGCTAGGCCGAACTTCTTCATCTGCTCGATTGAGAAAGCGATCTGCTCATCCGTCATGTCAGGATTGTCTTTCTTGATCATGTCGTTGGCGGCCTTGTTGTCGCCGTAGAGATATTTGTACCAGCCCTTGGCCGAGCCATCGACGAAGCACTGGACCACCTCCGGCTTCTTGTCGATCGTGTCCTGCATCACCTCGATCGTCGTCGAATAGGTGTCCCAGCCATAGTCGGCGAGCAGGAACTGGTTGGGCACGAAGCCGCCTTCCTTTTTGACCGCGAACGGCTCGGACGTGACATAGCCTTGCTGGATCGACTTCTTGTTGGCGAGGAAGGGAGCAGTGTTGTAGGTGTAGGGCACGCGCTTGGCCGCGTCGAAGCCGAGCTCGATGATCATCCACTGGAAGAAGGTCTGCGCGCCCTCGTCACCCAGAATGTACTGCTCGGCGTTCTTCAGGTCCTCCCATTTGTCCAGCCCCTCGCCGGGATGGGACATGATGACCTGCGGATCCTTCTGGAAGTCCGCCGCCACCACGCGCATCGGAATGCCTTGCTGGACGGCGTCGAAGGCCGACAGCAGGTTGCCGCCCATGTAGAAATCGATCTTGCCGGCCAGGAGCATCGGCCGGCCGCTGACCTGCGGGCCACCCTGCATGATGGTGACGTCGAGGCCGCAGGCGGCATAGGTGCCGTCGGCCACGGCCTGGTAGTAGCCGCCATGTTCCGGCTCGGCCAGCCAGTTGGTGCCGAAGGTGACTTTTTCATTTGCCGCGGCACCAAGCGTGCTCGCTGCAAGCACGGCCACCGCCGCTACCGACATCTTCAGTTTTCCGTACATCGACACCACCACCCTTTGTTTGCTCCGGCGCGCCACGCGCCAGGCTCGACACCAGAGATTCAAGAAGCAAGACACATGCCACCGGCGTCTCGCGCCGGGACCCGCCCGCCTGCACCACAGCCATCTGCGAACGCCGGAAAGGTCGTGCTGCACCGGAGGCATCGTGCCTATTTTTTAAACGCCTGTCCACAATCGCACCGGCGACATGCACCGCCATCTTGAAGCTGTGATGAATCCAGTCTTAGGCTGGCGGTATCCAGGAGATTGCCATGTTCAAGTTCCTCACCCCGAAGTCGATCAAGCCGCCTTTTGCCCGCTACAGTCACGGCGTCGAAGTGCCCCCGGGCAAGCGGCTGGTGTTGTGTTCAGGCCAGGTCGCGATCACGGCGGACGACCAGATCCCCGAAGACGCCGGCGCCCAGGCCGAGCTTTGCTTCAAGAACATCGCCGCGATCCTCGGCGAGGCGGGGCTGGGGCTCGGCAATATCGTTCGCATCAACGCCTATGTCACCGACCGCGCGCATCTGCGACCCTATATGGATGTCCGCGACCGGCTGTTTTCGAACCCAGCGCCGGCCTCGACGCTGATGATCGTCAGCGGATTTGCCCGGCCTGAATTCAAGGTCGAGGTCGAGGCCATCGCGGCCGGGTGATCGACACACCGCCTATCTCGCGGTAGGTCTCACCGTTCATCGAAGAGGCATGACATGACCGTAGCAAAAAGACGCGTGTGGTGGGGTGACTATCGGACCACCGAATATGCCTCGATCGATCCCGAAGCGACGATCGCCGTACTGCCGGTGGCGGCGATCGAGCAGCATGGACCGCATCTGCCTGTCTCGACCGACACCTCGATCATGAACGGCATGCTCGACACGGTGATCGCCCGCCTGCCCGACGATCTCGACATCCGCACCCTTCCGGTCCAGGCGGTGGGCAAATCGAACGAGCATCTGCACGCGCCGGGCACCCTCACTTTACCGGCTGCGACGCTGGTGGAAGCCTGGACCGAGCTTGGCGTGTCGATTGCGCGGGCAGGCGTGCGCAAGCTGGTCGTCGTCAACTCGCATGGCGGCAACGAGGAGATCATGGGCATCGTCACGCGCGAATTGCGGGTGCGCGAAAAGATGCTGGCGGTGAAGACCAGTTGGCAACGCTTCGGCCGCCCGGCCGGCATGTACACCGAACTCGAGGACCGCCACGGCATCCATGGCGGCGACGTCGAGACCTCGCTGATGCTGCATTTCCGGCCGGATCTCGTCGACATGACCAAGGCCGACAATTTCGTCTCCAACGTCGCCAACGCGGAGCAGGAATTTTCGCTCCTGCGCCACACCGGCACCCACGCCTTCGCCTGGATCGCCAGCGATCTCAACCCGAACGGCGTGGTCGGCGACGCCAGCATTGCCACGGCTGAAAAAGGTCGGCTGACAGCGGAACATCAGGCTGATGGTTTTGTCAGCCTGCTTAGGGATGTACGCAAGGCGAAGCTCGCCGATTGGCTGAAGTAGCCCTACATATCGATCTTCAGTTCGAACGGTGTGCCTTCAAAGGCATCGGCGCCGCGCCCGATCGCTTCGATTGCCGCGATCATGCGGCCGCCTCGACCAAGCAGCGCGTCGGCCACCGCGATCAGCCGCGGATTGGGCGTCGCCGAAGGCGACAACCTCCGCAACGTCCGGGCCAGCTCGGCCTCGTCGCGTTTCGGCGCCAGCGCGGCAGCGATGATATAGGCGGAGGCTGTCGAGCGGCTGATGCCGGCATAACAGTGAACGACCATCGGCCTTGCGCGGTCCCAGCGGCGCGCGAAATCGAGCAGATTGCGCACATGCTCCTCGCCCGGCATGGTCATGCCATCCTGCGCCGCCGCGATGTCGTGCATGACCAGGTGCAGATGGTTTTCCCTCATGATCGAGGCCGGGCGGAGCACATCGGTGCCGGCGGCCAACAGCGACAGCAGCCGCTCGGCGCCGGTCCTCGCCACCGTTTCCTCGACCTTTGCCAGCGAGCAGACATGGATCATGGTTTGATACCTTCCGCTCGATCCTCGCGCCGCGCCGCCCATTCGGCAAGGGCGGATTCAAGCCGCAGCCACTCCTCCTCGTTCCCCGGCATGCCTGCCCGCAGGACGTGCGGGCGGTCGGTGAAATGGCGAAGCAGGATGCCGCGCTCGCCAAGCGCTGCAAACAAGCCGGCGGCATCCGACAGCCTGAAATAGCGGAACAATGTGGTGCCGCCCGCGGCAGGCACGCCGAAACGACCGAACAGCCCGTCGAGCCGAGCCGATACCTCCGCCAGCGACGCGCGCATCGCGTCCTGCCAGCCGATATCGGCAAGTGCGCGAATGCCATATTCGAGCGCCGGGCCGGTGACGGCCCAAGGTCCGAATTGCGTTTCCAGCCGTTGGGCCGCCGGCGCATCGGCAAGCGCAAATCCAAGCCGCAGGCCGGCCAGCCCGAAAAACTTGCCGAAAGAGCGCAGCACGACGATGCCGCCCTGGCCGACATAGCCGGCAAGGCTGTGTTCGCGCGGGCCGACATCCATGAACGCCTCGTCGACGACCAGCAGCCCGCCCTTGGCGCGCAAACCGGCGGCCAGCGCCAGCAGCCGGTCGCGCTCGACGATGCGCCCATCCGGGTTGTTCGGATTGACCACGATGGCCAGGTCGGCATCCGCCAGATCAGCGAAATCGCTGACTTCGGTCACCTCGTGCCCCGTGATTGCCGCCGCGCGGGCATGTTCGGCATAAGTCGGCCCCAGCACGAGCGCCCTGCCCGGTGCGATGAGCGAAGCCACGCGTGGCAGCAGGATCTGCGTACCGGGCGCAGCGACGACATTGGCTGGCGAGGGCGCACCATAGCTAATGGCCGCGATCGCCGTCAGCTCACGCGCCCGCCCCGCTTCCGGCAATCGCGACAGCGAGGTGGCGGGCAGCTCGAAAAGCGGGTAGGAGTGCGGATTGATTCCGGTCGAGAGGTCGACGAAAGGCTGGGGGGCGTTGGGGAAAAGCGCCCTTGCCCGGCCGAGACTTCCACCATGGTCCACCGCTCCTTCAAGAAGCTTCATGTCAGTCCTGATCGCTTTCCTGTCATTGGCCATCGAATCCGCGCTGGGCTACCCCGACTGGCTGTTTCGCGCCATCGGCCATCCCGTGACGTGGTTTGGCAGGCTGATATCCTTTCTCGATCGCAGGCTCAACCGCGCCACTGATCCCGACGCACTGCGTCGCCAACGTGGTGTCCAGGCGCTTCTGGTCATCGTGCTGGTGCCGGCGCTAATTGGCCTGTGCGTGCAGATCCTGCTCTGGTTCATTCCCCTGGGACTGTTCATCACCGCCCTTCTGGCAACATCGTTCCTGTCGCAGCGGAGCCTTTATGAGCATGTCGAGGCCGTCGCCGATGCGCTCGACTCGGGCGGCCTCGACATGGGCCGCGCCGCCGTCTCGCGCATCGTCGGCCGCGATCCCGAAACCCTCGACAGGGCCGGCGTCTGCCGCGCGGCGATCGAGAGCCTGGCCGAGAATTTTTCCGACGGCATCGTTGCCCCCGCCTTCTGGACGGGCGTCGGCGGCCTCGCCGGCGGCGCCGCCTACAAGGCCGCCAACACCGCCGATTCGATGATCGGCCATCGCACGCCGCGCCACGAAGCATTCGGCAGGGCAGCCGCACGCTTCGACGATTGGATCAACCTGCCGGCGTCGCGGCTGACGGCGTTGCTCATCACCTTGGCGGCTTTCCTGGTGAAAGGCGCCGACGCGAAAGCCGCATGGCAGGCGGTGCGGCGCGACGCGAAAAAGCACCGCTCGCCCAATGCCGGCTGGCCGGAGGCGGCGATGGCCGGCGCACTTGGCCTGGCGCTCGCCGGGCCGCGCAGCTATGGCGGCGTAACGGTCGACGACGCGTTCATGGGCGAAGGCGGCCGGCGCGAAGCCGACAGCATCGACATAAGGCGGGCGCTGAAACTCTACCGCGTCGCCGACTGCCTGTTGATCGCGCTGTTCGGCGTGGTTTCGGCGATCGTCATTCTGGCATGATCTCACCCCCCCCGTGAGTTCTCTCCCGAAGGGGAGGAAGGGAGCCGGGCTGCAACAGGTTCGCGCCTTTCCTCTCCCCCGTCGATCGGGGGAGAGGTGGCTCGGCGAGCCGAGACGGAGTGGGGGTCGACGAGCTCGGCAGTCGCGTTTCTCGCACCCGCCGGGTTGCGCCTGCCTGTCTGCGGACCGCGCGTTCGATAACCGCCTTCCCCCAATCCGTCGCTGCTTCGCAGCGCCACCTTTCCCCCCTCCGGAGGGAAAGGAAGTGAGCCCTGCTGGAAGCGTTTGGCGACCAGACTTGAATGCTCATCCACAAAAGGGGACAACAGCTCTCAAAACTCCACCCCCTGCTGCGCCTTCACGCCCGCCGCGAAATGGTGCTTGGTCAGCCCCATCTCGGTCACCAGGTCGGCCGCCTCGACCAGCGCCGGCTTGGCGTTGCGACCGGTGACGACGACATGCAGGCCCTCGCGGCGCGCTTTCAGCGCGACAACCACCTTGTCCAGATCGAGATACTCGTAGCGCAGCGCGATGTTGAGTTCGTCGAGCACGACGAGACTGATCGACGGATCGGCCATCAGCTCCAGCGCCTTGGCCCAGGCGGCCTCGGCCGCCGCGATGTCGCGCTTCAGATCCTGTGTCTCCCAGGTGAACCCCTCGCCCATCGCGTGCCAGACGACGCGGTCGCCGAAGGCGGCGAAGGCCTCCTTCTCACCCGTATGCCATTTGCCCTTGATGAACTGGACGACGCCGACGCGCTTGCCGTAGCCGAGCATCCGCAGCGCCAGGCCAAAGGCAGCCGTGGTCTTGCCTTTGCCCGGGCCGGTGTTGACGATCAGCAGCCCCTTTTCGACCGTCTTGCTCGCCACCTCGGCGTCTTGGACCGCCTTGCGCTTGGCCATCTTGGCGCGGTGGCGCTCTTCGTCCTTTTCGTCGATGTCGGTCATGTCACTTCACCTTGAGCGGCAGCCCCGCCACCATCAAAAGCACGGTCTCGGCAATCGCCGCGACCTGCTGGTTGAGCCGGCCGGCGGCGTCGCGGAACCGGCGCCCCAGCGCATTGTCGGGCACGATGCCTTGCCCGACCTCGTTGGATACCACGAACCAGGGTCCGCGCGGCCGCGACAGCATGTCAGCCAGCCGCCGACATTCGGCCTCTACATCATGATCGGCCAGCATGTGATTGGTCAGCCAGAGCGTCAGGCAGTCGACAAGCACCGGCTGGTCCTCCGGTAGGGCCTCGAGTGCACCGACAAGGTCTAGCGGTGCATCGATGGTCGTCCAGCCCTCGCCGCGCCGCGACCGGTGCAACGCGATGCGCTGCCGCATCTCGTCGTCATAAGGTTGCGCCGTGGCGATGTAGGCCCATGGCGAAGGCAAGGCGGTCATCAGCGTTTCGGCGTGCGCGCTCTTGCCGGAGCGCGCACCGCCGATGATGAAGGTCAGTCTTCCGCGATCAGGCAAAGCTGTCGCGCAGGCTCGTCGCGCTGCCGGTGAAGCGTCCACGCACCACGCCGACGACAGCGCCCAGCACGAGCCAGAACACCAGGTTCGTCACTGTCACCGCCACCACGAACTGATGGTGCAGGCCTTCCGGGATCGGCGTCTCGAAACTGTCGGGCTGCGGCGCGCCGACGATATGCGGCGCGACGATCAACACCACACCCAGAATCGCCAGCGGCAGTGATTTGCGGAAGGCGATCAGGGCAAGGCCGATCGCCGTCGCCGCCACCGTCGCCGTCCACCAGATCTGGCGTGGCAGAAGCTCGGCGGCAGGCATGGCCGGCAGTTCCGGCGGCAGGCCGAGGCCCGGCGCCAGCGTGAACACGGCAAAGCCGGCCAGTCCCCAGAACACGCCCTGGCGCCAGTTGCCGATGCCGCCGGCGAATTCCGAAACCGCGACCAGGACCAGCGCGAAGCCGATGCCGGTGACGATGTTGGCAAGCACGCTGAAAGCGAAACGCTCGAAGCCGTCGGCCGGCGCCCAGCCTTCCTCTTCAGCCGGAACAGCTTCAGCGGCTGCCGGCGCGGCGGAGCTCATGGCATTGCCCGCCGGGGCGGCAGAGTTCATGGCGTTGTTGTCGGTCGGGGCCGGTGCGGTATGGTCGTGGTGGTGGCCGCCGCCGGCCTGTTCGTAGACTTCCGCCTTCAGGATCAACGGCACGGTGGCATAGGCCTGCATGCAGGCGAGAACGACACCGGCCACGAGCCCTGCGATCGCCGCGATGAACACGACGTTGCGAAACAGGTTCATGATGTCAAATCCCTATCAGTGGCAGGGAAACGCCATCGAGTGGCGATAGTCGTGCGCGGCATTGTGGACCGCGTCGATATGCGAGAAACCGACAAAGCCTACGACGAAAACGCCGAGCAGCGCCGCGAGCGCGAGCTGCAGGAGGCGCGACTGCGAGGAGATGGAGGCGCCGAGGGAGACGGAAGCGGTATTCATGTCTTGTCCTTTCACCCTCCACCCGAGGGCATCGAAGTCAGTTTCCTGTCGCCGGCAGGTCTCCTGGCTCGCGGATCAGCGCCCTTCCCCACCTTCCCGAAGAAAATCTTCAGTGGCATATGGAGAGGACTACCGCACACAGTTGCGGGGGCAGCCACGGCATTGGGCAACAAATCTGCCCGCACCGCATTCCCTCTTGGCTCCAATCGGAACCGACGACGAAGGTGACTATAGGGAAAATCGCCGCATCCGGCAAACCAAAATTCCGACGGCGACAAGCGCTTTAGCGCCGTCCGGCCGCTTGCTCCGCTGCAATTGACAATTTCCGTGGCCGGGTGTCGGCTGCCATCCTCACAGGAGGCCAGCCATGCAGCCCGTCCAGAGCCAGCACGCCCCCTATAACGGCCTCACCCGGGCCGAGCCGACATTGCCGTCCTCGGCCTATTGGGATGCGGCGGCCTACCAGCGCGACCTCGACGCCATCTGGTACAGGAACTGGCTGCTCGTCTGCCGTGAAGCTGATCTCGCCCAACCGCTGGCTTTCCGCACCTTCCGTGTCGGCAGCCAGGAGATCGTCGTGCTGCGTGACGATACCGGCGAACTGCGCGCCTTCCACAACACCTGCCGGCATCGCGGCTCGCAGCTTTGCCAGGAACGCGAGGGGCGGCTGAAGGCGCGGCTGATCACCTGCCCCTACCACGCATGGTCCTATTCGCTGCGCGGCGAGCTCGTGCGCGTGCCATCGAAAACGCTGCCCGAAGGTTTCGACAAGGCGGACCATCCGCTCTATCGCGTCGCGCTGTCGGTCTGGCGCGGCTTCGTCTTCGTCAATCTCGCGGAAGATGCCGCCGGCTCGGCGCACTCATCCTTCGACCCGGCCTCCGGCGATCTCGGCAACTGGCCGCTGGAATCGCTGGTATCGGGCCATGTGCTGCGCAAGGTGATGAACTGCAACTGGAAGATCTTCTGGGAAAACTTCAACGAATGCCTGCATTGCCCCGGCGTCCACAAGGACCTGTCGCGGCTGGTGCCGATCTACGGCCGCGGCCTGATGGGCCGGCATGACGACCCCGAATGGACCCGCCATGCCGACAATGACGCGCCGGAATTTTCCGGCGGGCTGCGGGCGGGTGCCGAAACATGGTCACGTGACGGCCAGGCGCATGGGCCGGTCTTTTCGGGCCTGACGCCGGCCGAGCACGCCGCCGGCCAGACCTACGCCACCAGCCTGCCCTCGATGTTCATCGTCGGCCACGTCGACTATGTCAGGTCCGTACGGCTGGTGCCGCTTGGCCCCGAGCAGACCGAATTGACCGCCGAATGGCTGTTCGCGCCCGACGCGCTCGCCGCCACCGACATCGACAACATCGTCGGATTCGGCACCCAGGTGCTGGAGGAGGATGCCGCGATCTGCGAGGTCAACCAGAAAGGGCTGCGCTCCATGCGCCATAAGGCCGGCGTGCTGATGCCGGAGGAGTACGACCTCCACCGCTTCCACGATTGGGTACGCGAACGACATGCTGCGCTTGTGCCGTAAGCTTCACAGCGACTTCGGCAGATACCGCCAGGTGACATAACCGCAGACCGCCGCAAGCAGGCCGAGCGTGACGAAAACCGAGCCCAGTCCGAAAAAGGCCAGCACCACCGAGTAGACCAGCGGCGGCGTCAGTTCGGAAAAGTCGAGATAAGTGCGGTAGACCGCAGCCATCTGCGCCCGCTCATAAGAGCGGACCGAGCGCATGAAGGCGGTCGAGCCCAGCGCGTCGAGCGCGATGGTGAAGAAGGCGCCGCACAGCAGCAAGGCGCCGGTGACGAGCGGCGCGCTTTCGCCGACGGCACCCGCCGCCAGCAGCACCACCGACATGGCGAAATAGGCAAAAGTCATGGTCCTGCGGCCGCCGAAGCGCTTGCCGGCCTTGCCCCAGAAAATCGCCATGAACAAAAGCGCGTTGCCTGCCGAAACCAGAATGCCGCCGGCAAGTTCGCCCTCACCGGTGATGACCATGAACAGCGGGCCATAGACGAAAAATGTCGTCCAGAAGCAGGAGCGGCCGAAGGCGATCAGCCAGGCCAGCCTCAGCCTCGGCTGCGCGACGAAGCGGCCGATATTGGCCAGCGGGTTGACCGGGCGCGTCTTGCCCGGCCGGATCGAGGGATTGTCGCCGAGCCGGTAGGTCCAGAACAACGCCAGCAGGGCCAAGGCGAATACGGCGACCGCGCCATGCGCGGCATAGATGCCGAAGCGTGTGTAGAGAAAGATGCCGAGCGTCGGCCCACCCGTCCAGGCAAACATCGACCACGCCATGCGCAGCGATTCGGCCTGCATGAAATCGGTCTTGCGGATGTGGTCCATGATGTAGAGGTTGAGCGTGATCGACAGCGCGCTGGCGCCCATGACACGGCACAGCATGCCGGCCAATTGCCCGGCGAGCGTATGCGTGACGAAGAACAACGAGCCGATCGCCAGCAGGCAGGCGCCCGCCGTGTAGACCCAGCGCCGCGCGAAGCGCTGGATCAGCATCGGCATGAACAAGGTCACGGACAGGCCGAGCATCGCCACGATGGTGTAGAGGATCGAGACGATCTGCTCGTTGTGGAGGATCTCGTAGGCCTGGATCGGGATGACGCTCGACACCGTGGCGCGAGCGAAGGATTCGACCGCGTAGAGCGAGGCGAAGGTGCGGGCATCCGCGGCCTTGAGGGCCGGTAGCCAGATCGGATGGCGCACATGCGTGGACATTGCTTCCCCAAAGCAGAATCATCAGCCAAATCTGCGGCCATCATTTCGCGACCGGTAACAGGAAACCGACGTGCCCCGGTTAAAACGAAGCCGGTCAAAGGCTTTCCGGTGCTGGCCTAAAGGGGTGCCTGATGCAGCGCCGGCTGATCGTCCGTATCGAAGCTCACGGCCTTCTTTTGTCCGGCGTAACCGTGATAGTCCTCGTGCGGGGCTGAATCAGATCGCGAGACCATGAGCATCCAGACGCCGACCATGCCCGCCGCGGAGTTGCCGAAGACCAAGCGCATCGTCGCCGTCGACATGCTGCGCGGCATCGCGCTGATCGCCATGGCGAGCTACCATTTCACCTGGGACCTGGAATTCTTCGGCTACACCGATCCCGGCCTGACCGCCTTCGGCTGGTGGAAGTTCTATGCTCGCTGCATCGCCTCGACCTTCCTGTTCCTGGTCGGCGTCAGCCTGTATCTCGCCCATGGCAAAGAGATCCGCTGGAACGGCTTCTGGAGACGCTTCGCCATGGTCGCCGGAGCGGCGATCGCCATTTCGGTCGCCACCCGTATCGCCACGCCGGACGGGTGGATCTTCTTCGGCATCCTGCACCAGATCGCGCTGGCGAGCCTGCTCGGGCTGGCATTCCTGCGCCTGCCGGCGCTGCTTACACTGCCGATCGCCGCGGCGGTCATCGCCATTCCCTTCTATTTTCGGCTGGAATCATTCGATCACCCCTGGCTGTGGTGGGTCGGTCTTTCCGCGGTCAACCCACACTCCAACGACTATGTCCCGCTGTTCCCGTGGTTCGGTGCGGTGCTTGTGGGCCTCGGAGCGACCAAGCTTGCCTCCCGCTTCGGCGTCTTGGCGCGCCTGGCGGATGTGGCGCCCGGGCGCTGGTCCAACCCGCTGGTCTTCATCGGTCGGCACAGCCTGGCCTTCTACCTGATCCATCAGCCGCTGCTGATCGGCAGTGTCTGGTTGTTCTCGCAAGTAATGCCGGCCAAGGTCGAAACCCCGCAGGTGAACTTTCTCAAGACCTGCCAGATCTCGTGCGAGCAGCAGCGCGACAGCAAGTTCTGTTCGAGCTATTGTGGGTGCATGCTGGACACGCTGGAGGGCGAGGCAACGCTTGATCGGCTCTATAAGAACGACCAGACCGCCGAATGGAGAGCGCATCTGGCGGATCTCGCCGGCACCTGCACGGCCCAGACCGACAGCAAGATGACGGAGGAAGGTGTCGAATGACCGAGACCCCGCCCAAACCTGGGCTGATACCGTGGCCGCCGCTGATCTACATCGCCGCCATCGCCATCAGTATCGCGCTCGGCCTGCTCTTTCCCCTGCCCTGGATCGGCGACCTCCTGGGCGACCTCCTCTACGCGGCCGGCTGGGTGGCGCTGTTCGGCGTCGCCGCACTCTGGTTCACCGCCATCCGCACCATGACGCGGGCCAAGACCACGCTCAACCCCAACGCCGTGCCGGACCATTTGGTCACCACGGGTCCTTTCGGCATCACCCGCAATCCGATGTACCTCGCCAACACGCTGCTGTTGATCGGCGTTGCCTTCATCTCCGGGATGGTCTGGTTCCTGCCGCTCGCCTTCGTCGCCGCCTTCGTCACGCAGAAGGTCGCGGTGGAAAAGGAAGAAAAGATGCTGTCGGCAAAGTTCGGCAAAAAATACCGCGACTATGCCAAAAGAGTGCGGCGCTGGATTTGAGCATCTGAACGCCGGCTGCCAGAGCCATATCGGGAAGATAACGGTTTCCGATTTGTGGCGGAGACCAACAATTTGTCGATGTCGGCGCCGCCCCTCACCTGCCTGCCGGCATCCTCTCCCCGTATAGTGACGGGGAGAGGGGCGCTGTCATCAGCGGTTTCGCCAGCCACCAGCGTTGCAGGAAAGAGACCGAGATCACGGTCAGCCCCCTTCTCCCCGTGACTATACGGGGAGAAGTGCCCGGCAGGGCGATGAGGGGCGGCGCCGACTCTAAAGCGATTGTCCTGCCTGGAAGGCCGCTACGTATTAACCCCGAGCTCCACCAGCCGCTCAACGCAGGATTCCTCGGCCTGGTCGAGTTCGGCCAATGTCTCCTCGAGGTCGCGGCGCTTTTGCCTCAGATCCTCGCGCTTTTCCTCGATGCGCTTGATCATCAGCTTGAGCTGGCCGACCTCGCCGGGCGGTTCCTTGTACATCTGGATGATTTCGCGGATCTCGTTGATCGAGAAGCCGAGCCGTTTTCCGCGCATGATCTGCCGGATCAAGTGTCGGTCGGATGGACGAAACAGCCGCGTGCGGCCCCGCCGCACCGGCTGCACCAGTCCCTCGTCCTCGTAGAACCGCAGCGTCCGCGTCGACACGTCGAATTCGCGCGTCAGCTCGGTGATCGAATAATATTCCCGCATTCTCGCCCCATAGCCGGAGATTGGCGACTGCTGCTCTCCGTCCGCGGCAGACCTGCCGGAATCGGCCGCAGTCTGCCTGTCGCCGAGCCTCGCACGGCATTTACGTAAAAGTCAATTGAGCCGGATCAATGGACGCCGAACCACCACGTGGCAAGGCCCAGAAAAGCGAAGAAACCAACGACGTCGGTGACCGTGGTGACAAAGACTGCCGAAGCGACCGCGGGATCGACCTTGAAGCGGTCGAGCAGCAGCGGGATCAGGATGCCGGCAAGGGCCGCAACGAACATGTTGATGATCATGGCCGCGGCGATGATGCCGCCCAGATTGGCATCGCGGAACCAGACGGCGGCTACGATGCCGATCAATATGGCGAAAACGATGCCGTTGATGAAGCCCACGCCTATCTCGCGGCGAATGATGCGGCCGGCATTGTAGATGTCGAGATCCCTTGTCGCCAGCGCCCGCACGGTGACGGTCATGGTCTGCGAACCGGCATTGCCGCCCATCCCGGCCACGATCGGCATCAGCACGGCGAGCGCCACGATGCGCTCGATCGTGTGGTCGAACAGGCCGATCACCGATGCCGCAAGGAAGGCGGTCAGGAGATTGACAAGCAGCCATGGCACACGCGAACGCGAGGTCGAAAAGATGCTGTCGGAAAGCTCTTCGTCGCCGACGCCGCCCATGCGCAGGAGATCTTCCTCGGCTTCCTGCTGGATGACGTCGACGACGTCGTCGATGGTCAGCACGCCGACCAGCCGCTCGTTCTCGTCGACGACGGCGGCGGACAGAAGGTCATATTGCTCGAACTCCCGCGCGGCCTCTTCCTGGTCCATCGTGGCCGGAATGGCGTGCCGCGTCTCATGCATGACCTCCTCGACCTTGACCGAGCGCTTGGTGCGCAGGATCTGGTCGAGGTCTATGGCGCCAAGCAGCTTGAAGCTCGGGTCGATGACGAAGATCTGGCTGAAGCGGTCGGGAAGGTTCTTGTCCTCGCGCATGTAGTCGATGGTCTGGCCGACCGTCCAGAACGGCGGCACCGCGACGAACTCCGTCTGCATGCGCCGCCCGGCGGTCTCCTCGGGGTAGTCGAGCGAGCGACGTAGCCTGATGCGCTCGGTAAACGGCAGCTGCGACAGGATCTCGTCCTGGTCCTCCGGTTCGAGATCCTCGAGGATGTAGACCGCGTCGTCGGAATCGAGTTCCTGCACCGCCTGGGCAATCTGCGCGTTGGGCAGATTGTCGACGATGTCCATGCGGATCGCCTCGTCGACCTCGGTCAGCGCGGAAAAATCGAAGTCGGCCCCCAAAAGCTCGACAAGGGCGCGCCGCTGGTCGGGATGCAGCGCCTCGATCAGGTCGCCCATTTCCGACTGGTGCAGGTCGTCGACCTCACGCTTGAGCGTGAGCGTATCGCGGTCGGCGATCGCCGCGCCGATCTGGGCGAGAAAGGACGAAAGGACAGCGCCGTCCTCACCGTAGATGTCGGCGCGGTGTTCGTCAGCGACCCCAGCGCCGGTCGTCCGTTCGTCCTGGCCTTCCACCAGCGCCTCCCGCCATTGCAATCCTGGAAAAGGTGCATCTCAGGTCTAGAACATCGGACCCGAAAGTGGAAACCGGTTTCGGGAAAATCCGACGCTCAAAAAGAAACTGGCGTAACGCGCGGGAATATCAAACGAAATGCGCGGTGTCCGTAGGGCTGGAGGTGCCGCTACAAATCAGATTCTGGGGAGAGAGAATGGTGCGGTCGAGAAGACTCGAACTTCCACGGGTTGCCCCACAGCGACCTCAACGCTGCGCGTCTACCAATTCCGCCACGACCGCACGTGGTAGGAGCCGGAACCGACCGGCTCGCGGCGTGTAGCAAATCGTTTCCGGCGAAACAAGTGCGCCCCGAGCATTTAATCGCTGGGAATTGCCAAAACGGATCAAAGCGCCAAAATGCACCGCGAACTGGACGTTTCGGCCCGATATCGCCATATGGAGTACAACAAGAGACATCCCATGCCAGAACGCAGCCAGATCGCCACGTCGTTCCTGCCTTTGCCCGGTTCGGCGCCCGTCGAATGGGCGATCGAGCCCGGCCTCACCGCCTACCCCGAGGCGCTTGCCTTCATGGAGGCGCGCGCCGAAGCGATCCGCAGCGGGGCCGCCGGCGAGATGGTCTGGCTGGTCGAACATCCGCCGCTCTATACCGCCGGCACGAGTGCGCGCAGCGAGGACCTGATCGACGCCAACCGGTTCCCGGTGTTTTCGGCCGGCCGCGGCGGCGAATACACCTATCATGGGCCGGGCCAGCGCGTCGCCTACGTCATGCTCGACCTGAAACGCCGCCGGGAGGATGTGCGCGCCTTCGTCGCCGCCCTCGAACAATGGATCATCGGCACGCTCGCCGCCTTCAACGTCAATGGCGAGCGCCGTGAGGATCGCGTCGGCGTCTGGGTGGTACGGCCCGATCGCCCTGCCCTGCCGGACGGCTCTGCCGCCGAGGACAAGATCGCGGCAATAGGCATTCGGCTCAGGCGCTGGGTGAGTTTTCACGGTATCGCCATCAATGTCGAGCCGGACCTCGGCCATTTCAGCGGTATCGTGCCGTGCGGCGTGCAGGACCACGGCGTCACCAGCCTCGTCGATCTCGGGCTGCCGGTGACGATGGCCGATCTCGACCTGGCGCTGAAATCAGCGTTCGAGGATGTCTTCGGCCCAGCCACGGCCTTGCCCGTGGAAACAGCCCGCGAGGCCGGCTGAACGCTTCCCGGACAGCTCAGATCAGCCGTGCCGACGCCCAGAGCACTCCATAACCGTGGATGAGGAACACCGCCAGCAGCGCGCCCGCGATGACGAAACGGTCGGCCGTGCGGATCGGCTTCAGTTCGTGGCGCGGCTTCACCCCGCTGCCCGCTGTCAGAAGGCTGAGGATTGCAAAGACCGCGCCGGCCACGAGCAGAAAGCCGATGGAAAAGCCGGCCCGCCAGCCAAGCGCCAGGAACGCCGAGAGCAGGAAGAAGGAGGCCAGCGCCAGCGCGACCGGCCCCGGGCAGATCTGGCGCAGCACCTGGCCGCCATCGAATTTCCACACCGGCACCAGATTGGCGATGTTGAACAGGGCAGCACAGCCCGCCAGTGTCGCCAGCAATGTCGCGGCAAGCCAGTGCCCTTCCGCGCTTGCAAACGTGCTGCCCATCATCGCCAACGGCACCAGGAAAGCAGAGAACCCGGCGCCCATCAGCGCCACGAACGCAACTTCGAAACGGCTGTCATAGGGCCGGCCGCCAATGGCGAGGCCGCCGAGCAGCGGGATGAAGATCATGCGCGCCCTGCGATGGCCCATCAGGCGGAATGCCGCCATGTGGCCGAGCTCGTGCAGGGCGACAACGGAAGTCAGGATCGCGGCCAGAGCAAGCCCGCCGCGGTGAAGCCCGAAGAACGGCCACAGGATGAATGCCGAGAGAGCGGCGAAGCCGAACTGGCTCAGCGGATGTTCGAACCAGCCGCCCTTGCGATACCGCCCTGTCCTGGCCCAGCCATCCAGCTTGGCGAGTTCGCGGCGCATGGCGAAATAGCGGAACGCCAGGAAGGCCAGGCCGCGGTAACGGTCGGTCTGGGCGAGCGTCACCCGGGTGGCCTCGCCAATCGAGACCAACTGCGCGGTTTCCCGATAATGCGCCCAGAAAGACGGATCGAGCGCCGTGTCCTCGATGACGCGCATCGAAAAGCACCTGCCGTGCACGACATTCTCGAGCAAGGCCTTGCGTTCGATCGGCAGGCCGTCCCGGCCCTCCCAGGACATTCTGGTGCGGACCACTCCCTCGCCCAGCATCTCTGCCGAGAGGATTTCGCCGGACCAGCCGGCATTGCTCCCGAGCGGCCACAGCGCCTGCCACAGACGCTGCCGGTCGGCCGCGACCGTGCGGCTGAGCCTGATTGTGCGCAAACCAAGCGGCACGCTCATCAGGAGAAAGATCAGCCCGAGATTGCTGGCCACGAGGAAGGCGGTGACGATGGGCGACACGCGGCGCTCCTGCTTTCAGGAGCGATACCCTAGCGCCATGGCGGCAAGAAAGGCTTAACGGCAAGGCGGACTTTCGTCCGCCGGAACAGCGACGGCAGACACCGCCATCTCACATGGCTCCGATCCAGATCGCCATGGAAATGAGAAAGGTGCTCATGCAAACCAGCGAGATGACATCCTGAACCAGATCGGTCATAACTCTCTCCTGTTGTTGATATGTTCGCAATTTGTTCTAATTTTGTTTCAAAGTCAACGAGCGGAATCCGTCCGCTGCCGGAATTTTCGAGCGATCAAACCGGCAGGGTTAAGAAAAGGTTGACGGCGCGGGACCTATCAACAGGTCAGGAAGATGTCGGCGACGCTATCGTCAGTTAGCATATGGGATGAGCGCCTGCTGCCCTCAATCTCAGTAGAGACAATAGTGGGTAAGCTACGACTGCCGAGTGATGGACGTGAGGCAACACCAAGGCGCCAATCAAGCTGATCGCTGGCGAAAGCGCATGAGGCAAGGCCGCCGGTGGCGCCTCTCGCGCAACTTTGTGACCCTGGCTGCTCATCCTGGTGATGACCGCGATCTCTTCCGCCCTGATCGCACTGAAGGCTCACTGGCGGTTCTGATCCAGAGGACTCCCGGAGGGATCAGTATCCCCGAAGGCAAACTAAACCCGCGGAAATCTCGCTGGACGTTGTTAAGGTTGAACCCAATCTCGCAGCGGACATCGAGGTACCCCTTAGAGCGGCACCACCTTGCCCTCGGCCAGGGTGACCCGCCGGTCCATGCGCGCTGCCAGCTGGTGATTGTGGGTGGCGATCAGCGCCGCGAGGCCGGATTGCCGCACCAATGCCTCCAGCGCCTCGAACACATAGGAGGCAGTGACCGGGTCGAGATTCCCGGTGGGCTCGTCCGCCAGCAGCACCAGCGGCGCATTGGCGACCGCACGCGCGATTGCCACGCGCTGCTGCTCGCCGCCCGACAGTTCGGACGGCCGGTGCGATGCACGCTTGCCGATCTGCATGTAGTCGAGCAGCTGCGCCGCGCGCTCGGCCGCCTCCTTGCGCGGCAGCCCTTTGATGAGCTGCGGCATCATGATGTTTTCCAGCGCCGAAAACTCCGGTAGCAGATGGTGGAACTGGTAGACGAAGCCGACATCGTTGCGGCGGATCGACGTGCGCTCGTCGTCGGAAAGCCGGCCGCAGGCGCGTCCGGCCAGGATCACGTCGCCGGCATCCGGGCGCTCCAGAAGGCCGGCCGTGTGCAGCAGCGTCGATTTGCCGGTACCGGACGGCGCCACCAGCGCCACCATCTCGCCGCGCCGCAGCGAGAAGTCGGCGCCGTTGAGGATGGTGAGCTTGCGCGGCCCCTGGACATAGTGCCGCTCGACGCTCTTCAGCTCGATAATGGCCTGCGCCATCACTCGTACCTCAATGCTTCGACCGGATCGAGCCGAGCCGCCCGCCAGGCCGGGAACAATGTCGCCAGGAAGGACAGGCCGAGCGCCATGATGACGACATAGGTCGTCTCGCGCGGATCCATCTTTGCCGGCAACTGGCTGAGGAAATAGAGCTCTGGATTGAACAGCACCTTGCCCGTCATCCAGGAAAAGAACTCGCGGATCGATTCGATGTTGAGGCAGATGATCACGCCGAGCAGCACGCCGGCGATGGTGCCGGTGACGCCGATCGCCGCGCCCGTCATCAGGAATATGCGCAGGATGGCGCCGCGCGAGGCGCCCATGGTGCGCAGGATGGCGATGTCGTGCCCCTTGTCCTTCACCAGCATGACCAACCCGGAGATGATGTTGAGCGCCGCCACCAGCACGATCAGCGTCAGGATCATGAACATGACGTTGCGCTCCACCTGCAGGGCGGAAAAGAAGGTCTCGTTGCGTTGCCGCCAGTCGACGAGGTCGATGGGTCGCTGCGCCGCTTCTTCCACCTTCGGCTTCAGCGCGTCGACATCATCGGGATTGTCGACATAGATCTCGATCGTCTGCGCCCGTCCGTCCATGTTGAAATAAAGCTGCGCTTCCGAGAACGGCATGTAGACGATGGAGGCGTCATATTCCGACATGCCGACTTCGAAGATCGCCGCGATCTTGTAGCCCTTCATGCGCGGCGTCGTGCCGAGCGGCGTCACGTCGCCGTCCGGCGAGATGAGCGTGATCGTGTCGCCGAGCGCCAGGCCGAGATTCTCCGCCATGCGCTTGCCGATGGCGACGCCCTCGCCCGTGTCGAAATCGGCGATCGAGCCCTGCTTGATGTTGCTGGCGACGATGGCGATCTTGCCCAGGTCCTCGCCCCTGATACCGCGCACCAGCGCGCCGGAGCCGCCGCCGACATTGCCTTGCGCCAGCACTTGGCCGTCGATCAGCGGAATGGCGTATTTGACGCCGGCCACGCCGTTGATGCGGCCGGCGACCTGCGCATAGTCCTCAAGCGGCGAATCCAGCGGCTGCACGATCAGATGGCCGTTTACGCCGAGAATGCGGGTGAGCAGCTCGGCCCTGAACCCGTTCATGACGGCCATCACCACGATCAGCGTCGCCACCCCCAGCATGATGCCGAGGAAGGAGATCGAGGCGATGACCGAGATCACCGTCTCCTTGCGTCGCGAGCGCAGATAGCGCCACGCCACCGTGCGTTCGAAGATGGAAAACGGTCCGGCGCCTGCCGGTCTCGCTGCCGCCGCCTCGCTCATGCGGCGGCACCGAAGCGTTTTTTCGCATCGGCGATCGGCAGCGTCACGCGCTCGCCGGTCTTGCGGTTCTTGATTTCGACCTCGCCGGCGGCCACGCCGCGCGGTCCGACGATCACCTGCCAGGGCAGGCCGATCAGGTCGGCGGTGGCGAACTTGCCGCCCGGCCGCTGGTCGGTGTCGTCATAGAGCACATCCTTGCCGGCGGCAGTGAAAGCTGCGTTGAGTTCATCGCAGACACGGTCGCAATCGGCATCGCCGGCTTTCATGTTGATCAGGCCGATGTCGAACGGCGCCACCGCTTCCGGCCAGATGATGCCGTTCTCGTCATGGCTGGCTTCGATGATCGCCGCAACCAGCCGCGACGGGCCGATGCCGTAGGAACCGCCGGAAGCGAAATGATCCTTGCCGTCGGGCCCGGTCACCTTGGCGCCCATCGGCTTGGAGTATTTCTCGCCGAAATGGAAGATATGGCCGACTTCGATGCCGCGCGCCGAAACCTTGTCGCTGTCGGGAACCTCAGCCCAGGCCGCTTCGTCATGCATTTCGTCGGTCGCGGCGTAAGGCGTCGTCCAGGTCTTGACGATGCCTGATATCTCGGCGTCGTTGGAGAAATCGGTGTTGGCTCCGGGCACGCCGAGCGACAGATAATCGCGATGGCAGAACACCTGGCTCTCGCCGGTGTCGGCCAGGATGATGAATTCATGGCTGAGATCGCCGCCGATCGGACCGGTGTCGGCCCGCATCGGGATCGCCTGTAGGCCCATGCGGGTGAAGGTCCGGAGATAGGACACGAACATCCTGTTGTAGGCGGCTCTCGCGCCTTCGAAGTCGAGATCGAAGGAGTAGGCATCCTTCATCAGGAATTCCCGGCTGCGCATGACGCCGAAGCGCGGCCGCACCTCGTCGCGGAACTTCCACTGGATGTGGTAGAGGTTGAGCGGCAAGTCCTTGTAGGACTTTACATAGGCGCGGAAGATCTCGGTGACCATTTCCTCGTTGGTCGGGCCGTAAAGCATGTCGCGGTCCTGGCGGTCCTTGATGCGCAACATCTCCTTGCCGTAGTCGTTATAGCGGCCGCTTTCGCGCCAAAGGTCGGCCGACTGGATGGTCGGCATCAGGATTTCCAGCGCGCCGGCGCGGTTCTGTTCCTCGCGGATGATCTGGCAGACCTTGTCCAGGACCCGTTTGCCCAGCGGCAGCCAGGAAAAACTGCCCTGCCCCTGCTGGCGGATCATGCCGGCGCGCAGCATCAGCCGATGCGAGACGATCTCCGCCTCGCGCGGATTCTCTTTGAGGATGGGCAGGAAATAGCGCGACAAACGCATGGACTGGTCCGTGAATGAGGAGGCCGCGCCAGAATCGGTGCGACGCAGGCTTGCTTGCCCCGGCTTCATAGCCATTTCATGGCGCAATGGGAACCCGGACGCATCGACCCGGAAATCGGAAATTCAGCTTACGAACGGCGTGGCGCGCGGAATGAAAACGTTTTGAGCACCCCTCGCGCGCGCCGCGAATGCTGGACGATCGAAGGAGCCACGGTTGCATAAAACGCCCGGCTGGTGGTTTCCCAAGCAAAGCCTGCCGTACTATTGTGCAGTGCAGCACGAGAATGCCCGTTTCAAGGCAAAATTCTTCGTGACATTTTCATTTCCGTTGGGCTAATGTGCCCCGATAACCGAGAGAGCAGAGAAAAATCTGTTCTCCTACGCGGTCAAAGTCTTGGGAGGATGCGATCTAGGCGCGGTTACTCGCTGCCGCCGGAAACCGGAAACAGATCGGACGCGTTTAAATTGCAAGGCCTTGTGCCTTGCATTTTTTTTGTGCAATCACCTGCTTAGCGCAATGCGTTGCCAAACCACCTTACCCTGCGTCATGATTTTTGAAGCCTGAACAGATGAGCCGGCGCCGAATGGCGGCATGACCTCGCCCGAAGCGCAAGAGCCGGTTTGAATGCTGCTATTTTGCCGTGGCCTGGCCGAATTCCGGCACGATGTGCGGGATGTCGTTGAGGCTATATCCCAGCCCGTGCGTCAGGCCGTAGAAAATGCCCATGAGCACCGCCGTGGCGACGGTGGTGCGGATCACCGCACGCAGCATATGTGGTCCGCGCGGCGCGCTAGGCACCGTGCCCAGCGTCACGTCACGGTCGTCATCCTGCGTCCTGACGCTGAACGGCAGAACGGCAAACAGCACCACCCACCAGGTCGCGAAAAACAGTGCGGTGAACGAAACCCAGCTCATGATTGCTCCAGTTCGATCAGCGTGCCGAAGAAATCCTTCGGATGCAGGAACAGCACAGGTTTGCCATGCGCGCCGGTCTTCGGCTTGCCGTCGCCCAGAACCCGGGCGCCGGCTGCCTGGAGCCGGTCCCGCGCGGTAAGGATATCGTCGACCTCATAGCAGAGATGGTGCATGCCGCCCGACGGGTTCTTCTCGAGGAAAGCCGCGATCGGCGAGCCCTCGCCGAGCGGCTCCAGCAACTCGATCTTGGTGTTGCCGACATTGACGAACACCACGGTGACGCCATGCCCGGGCAGCGCCTGTGGTTCGCTCACTTCGGCGCCTAGCGTGTCGCGATAGCAAGCGACAGCCGCAGCCAGATCCGGCACCGCAAGCGCGACATGGTTCAGGCGTCCAAGCATAGAGCGCTCCGCTTTAGGGGAGTAACGGAGTAGGGAAACAAGACAGAAGAAAAGCAACGGCTCATTCTCCCCTACTCCCCTACTGCCTTATTCCCCTATTCGTCACCGCGTGACGAATACAGTCACCAGCGGTTTCTTGCCCCAGGCTTCGTTGGCGGCGCCACGTACGGCACGGCGTACCGCCTCCTGCACCAGATCGAGATCTTTTCGGCGCTGACGGGGGATGGAGTCCACCGCGCCGATTGCCGCATCGATCATCAGGTCCTCCAGCGTCTCGCCCCTGGCGTCGGCCTCGGCGACGCCGATTGCGACGAGATCGGGGTCGCCGGCGAGCTCATACTTCTCGTCCAGCACCACATTGACCGCGACATGGCCGGCAAAGGACAGTTTGCGACGGTCGCGAATGCCCATCGCCTGGTCGGTGCCGATCAACCTGCCGTCCTTGTAGATGCGGCCGAACGGCACCTGGTCGATGATCGTGGCAGGGCCGGGAGCAAGCCGCAGCATGTCGCCGTCGCGCACCTGCGCCACCTGGCCGATGCCCGACGTCGACATCAGCGAGCCCTGCGCCACCAGATGCGCGGCCTCGCCATGCACTGGAACGCCGATCTGCGGCCGTACCCATTCATACATCTTGCGCAATTCGCTGCGCCGCGGATGGCCGGAGACATGAACCAGCGCATCGCCGTCCTCGATGATCTTGATGCCGAGATCGACGAGGCGGTTCTTAATTTCGAGGATCGCCTTCTCGTTGCCGGGAATGGTACGCGAGGAAAACACCACCGTGTCGCCGGCCGTCAGCGACACCGACTTCATCTCGTCGCGCGAGAGCTTGGCAAGCGCCGCCAGCGGCTCGCCCTGGCTGCCGGTGCAGATGACGACCAGGTTTTCGCGCGGAATGAAGCCGAAATCCTCCTCGGCGATGAACTCAGGCAGACCGTCCATGTAGCCGAGTTCGCCGGCGACATCGATGACGCGCTTCAGCGACCGGCCGAGCACCAGGCACTGACGGCCGGCATCGCGCGCCGCCTTGGCGATGGAAACGATACGGCCGACATTGGAGGAGAAGGTGGTGACGGCGACGCGGCCCTTGGCGGCCTGGATAACCCCTTTCAGCCCCTCGCCGACCGCGACTTCCGATGGCGATTCGCCTTCGCGCATAGCATTGGTCGAATCGCAGACCAGCGCCAGCACGCCCTTGTCGCCATAGGCGCGGAACCGTGCTTCGTCGGTCTTGGGTCCGATCGTCGGCGCCGGGTCGATCTTCCAGTCGCCGGTGTGGATGACGGTGCCTGCCGGCGAGGTGATGGCCAGCGACATCGGTTCGGGAATCGAATGCGCGACCGGGATCGCCTCGATTTCGAACGGACCGACAGTGAATTTTTCGCCCGCGCGGTAGATGGTCAGCGGGATCTTCGGCGCGCCCTGCTCGCCCTGGCGCTTGGCTTCCAGCAGCCCGGCGCTGAACGGCGTCATCCACACCGGCGCCTTGAGCCTCGGCCAGATATCCAGCAGCGCGCCATAGTGGTCCTCATGCGCGTGGGTGATCACGATACCGCGCAAATTGGCGATGTTCTCTTCGATGAAGCGCGTGTCGGGCAGGATCAGGTCGACGCCCGGATGCGCCGCGTCGGGAAAGGTGACGCCGACGTCGATGACGATCCATTCGCGCGCGCTCGGCGGACCATAGCCGTAGAGAGCGAAGTTCATACCGATCTCGCCGACGCCGCCCAGCGGCACGAAGACGAGTTCGGCGTTTTCCGCTTTCGCCATGATTTTTTCCTTCCTGGCCCTCAGGCCAAGCCATTGAAGCAATTCCGGGAAAAGTCTGTAACGGTTTTCCGTCTGGAATTGCGCAAAAACAAAACTATAGCCGGGCGGATGCGACCGCGCCGAAATGCACATCGCCGGCGGCGATCGTCAAAACCGAGCCCTCATCGTCGCGGATCACGAAACGGCAGTCCTCGTCAATGGTCTCGAACACCCCGCGCACCACATTACCGTCAATTCTGACAGCAACCTCGCCGCCAAGCCCTGCCGCGCGTGCCAGCCAGCGCCGCCTGACGGCGGCAAGTCCCCGCCCGTCGTCCCACAGGCGGGCATTCTCGCTCCAGGCATCCGACAGCGCCAGGAACAGCGTTTCGGCATCGCATGCCGCACCCAGTGCGTGAAGCGACGTCGCGGGATACGGCAAATCCTCAGGGTACGCCACAACATTGACGCCGATGCCGACCGCCACCGCGAAACGGCCGCCGTCCAGCATGGCCGATTCCAGCAGGATGCCGGCGAGCTTGGCGCCGGAGGCGAGCACGTCGTTCGGCCATTTCAGCTCGAAACGGTTCTTGCCTTCATTGCCGCCGTCGAGGCCGATGGCGATCCGGCCCGCCGGCACCACGGCGTCGAGCGCATCGGCCAGCGCCAGGCCGGCGACGAAACCGAGCGTCGCGGCGAGGCGAAGCTCGCCCCCGGTGAGGACGAGCAGCGTCGCCGCCAGATTGCCCTCGGGTGTCGCCCAGACGCGGCCGCGCCGCCCGCGCCCGCTTTCCTGTTTCTTGGAAACGACCCACAATCTGCCGGGGTCGCCGGCCCGGGCGTGATCCAGCGCCAGCGCATTGGTGGAGCCGACGCTGTCATGCGCCTCCAGCCGGAATCCTTCCGACGCCGAGGTTGGAGCCAGCCGAAATGCCATCCCGTCAGAAGAATGTCTTGGCGGCGGCTTCGGCATAGGTGCCGATCGGACCGCCGATCAGCACATAGAACAGCACGAAAGCGCCGGAGACACCGAGTACGAGGCGCAATTCACTGGCCATCGGCACGAAGCCGCCGACCGGTTCGTCGAACCACATGATCTTGATGATGCGCAGGTAATAATAGGCGCCCACTACCGAGGCCAGCACGCCGATGATCGCCAGCGCGTAGAGGTTGGCATTGATGGCGGCGAGAAAGACGTACCACTTCCCCCAGAAGCCGGCGAGCGGCGGGATGCCGGCCAGCGAGAACATCAGGATGGTCAGGATCGTCGCCATGATCGGGTTGGTCGAGGACAGGCCTGCCAGGTCGCTGATCTGCTCGACATTGCCTTCCTTGCGCCGCATGGCGAGAATGAAGGCGAAGGTGCCGAGCGTCATCACCAGATAGATCAGCATGTAGATCGCGACGCCGCGCACGCCGGCCTGGCTGTTGGCGGCAAGGCCAACCAGCGCGTAGCCCATGTGGCCGATCGAGGAGTAGGCCATCAGGCGCTTGATGTTGGTCTGGCCGATCGCCGCGAAAGAGCCGAGCGCCATCGAGGCGATGGAGATGAAGACGATGATCTGCTGCCAGTCGGAAGCGATCGGCTTGAACGCGCCCATGGTGACGCGCACGATCAGCGCCATAGCCGCCATTTTGGGTGCCGCCGCCAGGAAAGCCGTCACCGGTGTCGGCGCACCCTCATAGACGTCGGGCGTCCACATGTGGAACGGCACCGCCGAGATCTTGAAGGCGAGGCCGGCCAGCACGAAGACCAGGCCGAAGACGAGGCCAAGCTGGCGCTCTCCGCCGCCCAGCGCCGTCGCGATCTCCTGGAACCCGGTGTTGCCGGTATAACCATAGACCAGGCTGATGCCATAGAGCAGCATGCCCGACGACAGCGCGCCGAGGACGAAGTACTTCAGGCCCGCCTCGGTCGAGCGCAGGTTCTCGCGGTTGATCGCGCACAAGACATAGATCGCCAGCGACTGAAGCTCGAGGCCGAGATAGAGCCCGATCATGCCGTTGGCGGAGATCATCAGCATCATGCCGAGCGTGCACAGAAGGATCAGCACCGGATATTCGAACTTGTCGAACCGCTCCGCCCTGGCGAAGCGCATCGACATGATCAGCGTCACCGCCGAGCCCACCAGCGCCAGCAGCTTCATGAAGCGGGCAAAGGAATCCTGGATGAAGGCATTGCCGTAGGCGCTGCCCTGCCCGGTGGAGAAGATCAGCCAGGCGCCCGATATCACCAGCACGGCAACGGCAAGGCCGGTCACGGTGTTGGCGGTGTTGGCGCGCGAATAGGCCCCGACCATCAGCAGCGCGAGCGCGCCGATGGCAAGGATCAGCTCGGGCGTCGAGAGCGACAGGCTGGAGAGAAGGTCCGGCGTCATGGTTCGCAAAACCCCTGGGTCAGTTCGCCGCCGCGGTCTGCGCGGCGCCGATGGATGCGGTGACATTGGTGACGAGCGACTTGACCGACTGGGCCGTCGCGTCGAAGACGGGAGCGGGATAGACGCCGAAGAAGATGACCAGCACAACCAGCGGATAGATGATCGCCTTCTCGCGTGTCGACAGGTCGAGCAGGCCCTTGAGGCTGTCCTTGGTCAGCGCGCCGAAGATCACCCGGCGGTAGAGCCAAAGCGCGTAGGCGGCCGACAGGATGACGCCGGTGGCAGCGAAGAACGCCACCCAGGTATTGACCCGGAACACGCCGAGCATGGTCAGGAACTCGCCGACGAAGCCTGACGTGCCCGGCAGGCCGACATTGGCCATGGTGAAGATCAGGAACACGGTGGCGTATTTCGGCATGTTGTTGACCAGGCCGCCATAGGCGGCGATCTCACGCGTGTGCATGCGGTCATAGATGACGCCGACGCACAGGAACAGCGCGCCCGAGACCAGGCCGTGGCTGAGCATCTGGAAGATCGCGCCCTGCACGCCTTCCTGGTTCATGGCGAAGATGCCCATGGTCACGAAGCCCATATGGGCGACCGACGAATAGGCGATCAGCTTCTTCATGTCCTCCTGCATCAGCGCCACCAGCGAGGTGTAGATGATGGCGACGACCGAAAGTGCGAAGACCAGCGGCGCGAACATCTCGGAGGCCAGCGGGAACATCGGCAAGGAGAACCGCAGGAAGCCGTATCCGCCCATCTTCAACAGAATGGCGGCCAGGATCACCGAACCGGCTGTCGGCGCCTCGACATGCGCATCCGGCAGCCAGGTATGCACCGGCCACATCGGCATCTTCACCGCGAAGGAGGCGAAGAAGGCGAGCCACAGCCATGTCTGCATGTTGGCGGGGAAATTGTGCGTCAACAGCGTCGGGATATCGGTCGTGCCGGACTGGTAGAACATCGCCATGATGGCGAGCAGCATCAGCACCGAGCCGGCGAGCGTGTAGAGGAAGAACTTGAAGGAGGCATAGACGCGGCGCTTGCCGCCCCAGACGCCGATGATGATGAACATCGGGATCAGGCCGGCTTCGAAGAAGACGTAGAACAGCACGATGTCGAGCGCGCAGAACACGCCGATCATCAGCGTTTCGAGCAGCAGGAAGGCGATCATGTAGGCCTTGACGCGCTTCTCGATCGCTTCCCACGACGCCAGGATACAGAGCGGCATCAGGAATGTGGTCAGAATGACGAACAGCATCGAAATGCCGTCGACGCCCATATGGTAGGAGATGCCGGAATCGAGCCAGGCGACCTTCTCGACGAACTGGAAGCCGGCTTGCGAATTGTCGAAGCCGGTCCAGATGAACAGCGAGACGATGAAGGTGAACGTCGTCGTCAGCAGCGCGATGGCGCGGATGTTGCGGCGTGCGTTTTCGCTGTCGTCGTTGATGAACAGGATGAGCAGCACACCAACCAACGGCAGGAAGGTGACCAGCGAGAGAATTGGCCAAGCGGTCATCAGAGCATCATCCAGGTGACGAATGCGGCAACGCCGATCAGCATGGCGAAGGCATAGTGATAGAGATAGCCGGTCTGCAACTTGACGACGCGGTTGGTGACATCGACGACGCGTGCCGAAATGCCGTCAGGCCCGAGACCATCGATGACGGTGCCGTCGCCGGTCTTCCACAGGAAGGAACCGAGGCGTTTGGCCGGCCGCACAAAGAGGAAGTCATAGAGCTCGTCGAAATACCATTTGTTGAGCAGGAAGGCATAGAGCCCGCGATGCTGGGCGGCCAGATTGACCGGCATTTCCGGCGAGCGGATGTAGAACTTCCACGCCAGCGCCAGGCCGATCAGCATGGCGATGAACGGCGACAGCTCGACCCATAGCGGCAGTTCGTGAATGTCGTGCAGGATGTGATTGTCCGGCAGTGTGAACAGCGACGCCTTCCAGAATTCGGCATAGCCTTCGCCAATGAAGGCACCGTGGAAGATGATGCCGGCAAACAGCGCGCCCGCCGCCAGCACGAACAGCGGCACCAGCATCACCGGCGGCGATTCATGGACATGGTGCATCACCTCATGGCTCGCCCGCGGCCTGCCGTGGAAGGTCATGAAGATCAGCCGCCAGGAATAGAAGGAGGTGAAGCCGGCGGCGATCACCAGCAGCACGAAGGCGAGGCCCGCCACGGAATTATGCCCGGCAAAGGCCGTCTCGATGATGGCATCCTTGGAGAAGAACCCGGCGGTGCCGATAACGGTGACCGGAATGCCGACGCCGGTCAGCGCCAGGGTGCCGATTACCATCATCCAGTAGGTCGTCGGGATCAGCGTCCTCAGGCCGCCCATCTTGCGCATGTCCTGCTCGTCGGAAACCGCATGGATGACCGAGCCCGAGCCGAGGAACAGCAGCGCCTTGAAGAAGGCATGCGTGAACAGGTGGAAGATCGCCGCACCATAGGCGCCGACGCCGAGCGCCACGAACATGTAGCCAAGTTGCGAGCAGGTCGAATAGGCGATGACGCGCTTGATGTCGTTCTGGACGAGGCCGACGGTCGCCGCGAAGAAGGCGGTGAAGGCGCCGATGAAGGTCACCACCGTCAGCGCCGAATGCGACAGCTCGAACAGCGGCGACAGCCGCGCCAGCATGAACACGCCGGCCGTCACCATGGTGGCGGCATGGATGAGCGCCGAGACCGGCGTCGGGCCTTCCATGGCGTCCGGCAGCCAGGTGTGCAGCGGCACCTGCGCCGACTTGCCCATGGCACCCATGAACAGCAGCAGGCAGACGATCGTCATCGCTGCCTGCTTATCCAGCGCATAACCGAGGAAGGTCAGCACCGCAGCACCTTGCGGGGCGCCTTCAGCCGGGATGAACGTCGCCGCATTGGCGAAGATGGTGCCGAGATTGACCGAGCCGAACAGCACGAACACGCCGAAGATGCCGAGCGCGAAGCCGAAATCGCCGACGCGGTTGACGACGAAGGCCTTGATGGCCGCGGCGTTGGCCGAGGGCTTCTTGTACCAGAAGCCGATCAGCAGGTAGGACGCCAGGCCCACCCCTTCCCAACCGAAGAACATCTGCACGAGGTTGTCGGCCGTCACCAGCATCAGCATGGCGAAGGTGAACAGCGACAGATAGGCAAAGAAACGCGGCCGGTTCGGATCGTGGTGCATGTAGCCGATCGAGTAGATATGGACCAGCGCCGACACGGTGTTGACCACCACCAGCATGACCACCGTCAGAGTGTCGATCCTGAGCGCCCAGGACGCCTCCAGTCCGCCGGACTGGATCCAGCGCAGCACCGGCACGGTGAACACCTCGCCATGGCCGAAGCCGACGGTGAAGAAAGCAACCCACGACAGCACCGCCGCGATCACCAGGAAGCCGGAGGTGATGTATTCGGACGCCTTGGCGCCGAGCGACGTGCCGAACAGGCCGACGATCAGGAAGCCGAGCAGCGGAAGGAAGACGATGGCCTGGTACATGGTGGTTCCGTCAACCCTTCATCATGTTCACGTCTTCGACCGCGATCGAGCCGCGGTTGCGGAAGAAGACGACGAGAATGGCAAGTCCGATGGCGGCCTCCGCCGCCGCGACCGTCAGCACGAACAGCGCGAACACCTGGCCGACGAGGTCGCCGAGAGCCGCCGAAAAGGCGACGAAATTGATATTGACCGCAAGCAGGATCAACTCGACCGACATCAGGATGACGATCACGTTCTTACGGTTCAGGAAGATGCCGAACACGCCGAGCGTGAAAAGGATCGCCGATACGGTCAGATAATGTGCGATGCCGACGACCATCTCAGACTCCTTCGCCCGACTTGACCTTGCGGATTTCCATGCCCGTCGCCGCCGTGCGGGCGACCTGGGCTGCGATCGACTGCCGCTTGACCCCTTCCTTGTGGCGCAGCGTCAAAACGATGGCACCGATCATGGCCACCAGCAGCACGAGGCCCGAGATCTGGAAGTAGTAGAGGTAGTCCGTATAGAGGATGTCGCCGAGCGCTGCCGTATTCGAGCGCGCCGCGAGATCGGGAATCGGCTTCGATACCGTCGAGGCGAGCTGCGGCGCGAAGGTATAGCCGCCGAGCACCACGATCAGTTCCGCCGCCAGGATCAGTCCGACCAGCGCGCCGATCGGCGCATATTGCAGAGCGCCCTCCTTCATCTCGGCGAAGTCGACGTCGAGCATCATGACGACGAACAGGAACAGCACCATGACAGCGCCGACATAGACGACGAGCAGGATCATCGCCAGGAACTCGGCGCCCGTCAGCATGAACAGGCCGGCGGCGTTGAAGAAGGTCAGGATCAGGAACAGCACCGAATGCACGGGGTTGCGCGACGAAATGACCATGAACGCCGACGCCACGGCGACAAAGGCGAAGAGGTAGAAAAAGGCCGCCTCTAGTCCACTCAGCATTGGGGTTCCCCCGGGTTCCTGTCCAAACAGGACGTTCGTCCTGTTTGTTGTCTGTGGCTTCGTTCCGCCTCCGGTGCGAAGCCGCGTTGTCCTAGCCCATGTTCCAACCGGGTTGAAAGACCCGGCGCAAAGAAACATGGGCAACTCTGAAGTCCTGAGGGATGACCTTGCCTGAAATGCTTCGGGTCATCCCCGGACAAGGGCCCTCGCCCCTGTCCATGCGATATCAGCGGTACGGTGCGTCCAGCGAGATGTTGCGCGCCAGTTCGCGCTCCCACCGGTCGCCATTCGCCAGCAGCCTATCCTTGTCGTAGTAGAGTTCCTCGCGCGTCTCGGTCGCGAATTCGAAATTCGGCCCCTCGACGATGGCGTCGACCGGGCAGGCTTCCTGGCAGAAGCCGCAATAGATGCACTTCACCATATCGATGTCGTAGCGCACGGTACGGCGCGTGCCGTCGTTGCGGCGCGGGCCGGCCTCGATGGTGATGGCCTGCGCCGGGCAGATCGCCTCGCACAATTTGCAGGCTATGCAGCGTTCCTCGCCATTGGGATAACGGCGCAAGGCATGCTCGCCGCGGAAGCGCGGGCTCACCGGCCCTTTCTCGTGCGGATAATTGATCGTCTCCTTCGGCGCGAAGAACTGGCGCATCGACAAGAAGAAGGCGCTGACGAAATCCTTCAGCAGCAGCGATTTGGCGGCCTGGGACAGAGCGGACATCACGCAAACCCCGTGATCTTGAGGAAGGCGGCGGTCAGCACCACCATGAACAACGAGATCGGCAGGAACACCTTCCAGCCAAGCCGCATCAGTTGGTCGTAGCGGTAACGCGGCACGAACGCCTTCACCATGGAGAACATGAAGAACATCAGGCAGATCTTGAGCACGAACCAGATCACCCCCGGCACCCAGGTGAAGGGCGCGAAGTCGAACGGCGGCAGCCAGCCGCCGAGGAACAGGATGGTGGCCAGCGCGCACATCAGCACGACGGCGACATATTCGCCGAGGAAGAACAGCAGGAACGGCGTCGACGAATATTCGACCATGTGGCCGGCGACCAGTTCCGATTCGGCTTCGACGAGGTCGAAAGGCGGGCGATTCGTCTCGGCTAGCGCCGAGATGAAGAAGATGACGAACATCGGCAACAGCGACAGCCAGTGCCAGTCGAGGAAGGTGTTGGGCAGGCCGAGCCTGGTGCCCAGCCCATCCTGCTGCGACAGCACGATGTCGGACAGGTTGAGCGAGCCGACGCAAAGCAGCACGGTGACGATGACGAAGCCGATCGAGACCTCGTAGGACACCATTTGTGCTGCCGAACGCAGCGCCCCGAGGAACGGATATTTCGAATTGGACGCCCAGCCGCCCATGATCACGCCATAGACCTCGAGCGAGGAGATGGCGAAGACATAGAGGATACCGACATTGACGTTGGCGACGGCCCAGCCCTGGCTGACCGGAATGACCGCCCAGGCTGAGATCGCCAGAACCGCCGATACCAACGGCGCCAAAAGAAACACGCCCTTGTTGGCGCCGGACGGGATCACCGGCTCCTTGAAGACGAACTTCAACAGATCGGCAAAGGCCTGCAGCGTGCCCCAGGGGCCGACGACGTTCGGGCCGCGGCGAAGTTGCACCGCCGCCCAGATCTTGCGGTCGGCATAGAGCAGGTAGGCGACGGCGATGAGAAGCACGACGATCAGCACGACCGACTTCAACACGATGATCAGCGCCGGCAGCACGTAAAAGGAGAAGAAGGTGTCCATGCTTATTCCGCCGCCTGCTTGAAGCCGCTCTTGGCCAGCGCAGAGCACTCCGCCATCACGGCAGAGGCCCGCGCGATCGGGTTGGTCAGGTAGAAGTCCTGGACCGGCGACGTGAACGTGCCCTTGTTCAGCCGTCCGCTGAGCTTCGCCACATTGGCGATATCCTCGGCATTGCCCGCAGCAACCTGGTCGATGCGGGCAAGATGCGGGTACTCGCCGTAGAGTTTAGCGCGCAGCTGCGGCAGTGAATCGAACGGCAACTTCTTGCCCAGTACATCCGACAATGCCCTGATGATGGCCCAATCCTCGCGCGCGTCGCCCGGCGCGAAGCCGGCGCGGTTGGTCTGCTGCACGCGCCCTTCCGTGTTGACATAGGTGCCCGACTTCTCGGTGTAGGCAGCGCCCGGCAGGATGACGTTGGCGCGGTGCGCGCCGGCATCGCCATGGGTGCCCACATAGACCACGAAAGCGCCGCCGGTCTTTGCCATGTCGATTTCGTCGGCGCCCAGCAAGAACAGCACGTCCGTCTCGCCCAGCATGCCGGCGACGTTCCTGCCGCCCTCGCTCGGCACGAAGCCAAGGTCGAGGCCGCCGACGCGTCCAGCCGCATTGTGCAGCACGGCAAAGCCGTTCCAGTCCGCGCGCGCGGCGTTCACGGCCATGGCGAGCTTCGCTGCCTGGCCGAGCACCGCCGCGCCATCGGGGCGTGCCAGCGCGCCCTGGCCGACGATGATGAGCGGATGCGTGGCCTTCTTCAGCACCTGGAAGAACTTGCCATCACCGTCGGCCAGATCCTTGAGCGATTCCGGTCCTGCGCCCAGCAGTTCGTAGTCATAGCGTGTATCCCCGACATCGCCGATGACGCCGACCGGCAGATTGCCGACCCGCCAGCGCTTGCGGATGCGGGCGTTGAGCACCGAGGCTTCGAAGCGCGGATTGGCGCCGATGATCAGCACCGCGTCCGCCTGTTCGATGCCTTCGATGGTGGGGTTGAAAATGTAGCTTGCCCGGCCAAGCGACGGGTCGAGCGCGGCGCCGTCCTGGCGGCAATCCATGTTCTTCGAACCGAGTGCGGCCATCAGGAGCTTCAGCGCGTAGATTTCCTCGACCGCGGCAAGATCGCCCGCTATGGCGCCGATCTTCTCGGGCGTAGTCTTCGACACGGCGTCCTTGATCGCCGTGAAGGCCTCGGCCCAGCTCGCCGGGACCAGCTTACCGTCCTTGCGTACATAGGGCCGGTCGAGACGCTGCGTGCGCAGGCCGTCCCAGATGAAGCGGGTCTTGTCGGAGATCCACTCCTCGTTCACCGCCTCGTTGACGCGCGGCAGGATGCGCATCACCTCGCGGCCGCGGCTGTCGACGCGGATCGCCGAGCCGACGGCATCCATGACGTCGATGGATTCGGTCTTGGTCAGTTCCCACGGCCGTGCCTGGAAGGCGAAAGGCTTGGAGGTCAGCGCGCCGACGGGGCACAGGTCGATGACATTGCCCTGCAGCTCCGAGGTCATCGCCTGCTCGAGATAGGTGGTGATCTCGGCATCCTCGCCGCGGCCGATCAGGCCGAGTTCGGAAATGCCGGCAACCTCGGTGGTGAAGCGAACGCAGCGCGTGCAGTGGATGCAGCGGTTCATCACCGTCTTGACCAGCGGGCCGATATACTTGTCTTCGACCGCGCGCTTGTTCTCGTGATAGCGCGAGGAATCAACGCCGAAGGCCATCGCCTGGTCCTGCAGGTCGCATTCGCCGCCCTGGTCGCAGATCGGGCAATCCAGCGGATGGTTGATCAGCAGGAATTCCATCACGCCTTCCCTGGCCTTCTTGACCATCGGCGTGTTGGTGAAGATTTCCGGCGCTTCTCCGTTCGGACCGGGACGCAGGTCGCGCACGCCCATGGCGCAGGACGCTTGCGGCTTGGGCGGCCCGCCCTTCACCTCGATCAGGCACATGCGGCAATTGCCGGCGATCGACAACCGCTCGTGGAAGCAGAAGCGCGGCACTTCCGCCCCCGCGTCCTCTGCCGCCTGCAGCAGCGTGTAATGGTCGGGTACAGTGATTTCTTTCCCGTCGACCTTGAGCTTTGCCATTCGCCTCAAACCTCTGCGGATTTCCCGCAATCTCATTTCCCGGGCGCGACAGACGCGGCGCCCGGCATTTCACTCACTTCTTCGCGGCCAGCACAGCCGCCTGGGCAATCCAGTCGTCGCGCACGATACGGCCGTTGAACGACAGGTAGTCGTCGACCCAGGCGATCTCTTCGGGTGACCAGTCGGCGATCTGGCGGAACGTCCAGATGCCGAGCCCGTTGAGCACCGTCTCCAGCTTCGGGCCGATGCCCGATATCTTCTTGAGATCCGAAGGCTTCGCCGGCCTGTCCACAGCCTTGGGCTGCCTGAAATCCTCGGGCAGCAGCACATCCGGAAGCTCGTCCGCTGACCGCCCCGCCTGTGCCGCCGGCACCGTGGTGGTGGCCTCCCTGGCGGCAATGTCGGTGACTTCCTGCGCGAAGGACTGCGCCTCCGCAATCAGGGTCTTGGCCGTCGCCCGCGCTCTGGTGGATGAAAGGCTCGCATCCTCGAATTGTTCGACGCGCGCCTCGAAATCCTCGATGAGCGGCTGCATGAGGCGTTGCGACGCCTCGGCTGCGCCCGACAGCGCGCCCAACCAGACGCCGAAAGCGTGGTTGGCGAGCCCAAGTCCCAGAGCCGACATCGCCGCCGCGCCCGCGACAGGGTGCGCCAGAAGGTTGACGGCGCCGGCCATCTCCTTCGGCATCATCCTGGTCAGGTCCTGGTTCATCTTCTCGATCTGGTCCAAATTGGGCATCAACGGGTGGGGTGTCGAATACGGCGCCATAGAATTCTCCTGGTCGTTTCTTCGTTCGCCCCGCCCCGTTCTTCTCGCTCCGGGCTATCGCCCATTCAATGCTTCTCTATTCCGCCGCCACCAACACCGGCTCGGCCCGGTGCGCGTTGCGCGAAAATTCGTCGATGCGCCGCTCCACCTCGCCGCGGAAGTGCCGCATCAGGCCCTGGATCGGCCAAGCGGCCGCGTCGCCCAGCGCGCAAATCGTGTGGCCTTCGACCTGCTTGGTCACGTCGAGCAGCATGTCGATCTCGCGCTTCTGCGCCTCGCCGCGCACCAGCCGCTCCATCACCCGCCACATCCAGCCGGTGCCTTCACGGCACGGCGTGCATTGGCCGCAGCTCTCATGCTTGTAGAAGTAGGACAGCCGCGCGATGGCTTTGACGACATCGGTCGACTTGTCCATGACGATGACGGCCGCCGTGCCGAGGCCGGATTTGAGGTCGCGCAGCGCGTCGAAATCCATCGGCGTATCGATGATCTGCTCGGCCGGCACCAGCGGCACCGAGGCGCCGCCAGGAATGACCGCCAGAAGATTGTCCCAGCCGCCACGGATGCCGCCGCAATGCGTCTCGATCAGCTCGCGGAATGGGATCGACATCGCCTCTTCGACGGTGCACGGATTGTTGACGTGGCCGGAGACGCAGAACAGCTTGGTGCCGACGTTGTTGGGCCGGCCGAAGGATGAGAACCAGGCCGCGCCCCGGCGCAGGATCGTCGGCGCCACCGCGATCGATTCGACGTTGTTGACGGTGGTCGGGCAGCCATAAAGGCCGACATTGGCCGGAAATGGTGGCTTCAGCCTGGGCTGGCCCTTCTTTCCCTCGAGGCTTTCGAGCAGCGCCGTCTCCTCGCCGCAGATATAAGCCCCGGCGCCATGGTGCATATAGACGTCGAAATCGTAGCCTGAAGTGTTGCCCTTGCCGATCAGCTTGGCCTCATAGGCCTCGTCGATGGCACGCTGCAGCGCCTCGCGCTCGCGGATGAACTCGCCGCGCACATAGATATAGGCCGCGACCGCGCCCATGGCGAAGCCGGCGAGCAAGGCGCCTTCGACCAGCGTGTGCGGATCGTTGCGCAGAATGTCGCGGTCCTTGCAGGTACCGGGCTCGGATTCGTCGGCATTGATGACGAGATAGCTCGGCCGGCCGTCACTCTGCTTGGGCATGAACGACCATTTCAAGCCGGTCGGGAAACCGGCGCCGCCGCGGCCGCGCAGGCCCGACGCCTTCATCTCGTTGACGATCCACTCGCGCCCCTTGGCGACGATGCCGGGCGTGTTGTCCCAGGCGCCGCGCGCCATTGCGCCGGCCAGCGACTTGTCGAAGAGGCCGTAGATGTTGGTGAAGATGCGGTCTTTGTCCTGAAGCATTGTTCGTCCCTCAGACCGGCTTCTTGCCGAAGACGCGGATATATTCGGCGACGCCGCCCTTGGCGAGCGCCTTGGCCTGCTTGACCCAGTCGTCTCGCTCGATGCGGCCGCGGAAGGAGAGATAGCTGTCCACCCACTCCCGTTCGGCCTTCTTCCAAGACGCAACCTGGGCGAAGGTGAAGATGCCGAGCGAATGCAGGATGCTCTCGGTCCTCGGGCCGACGCCGGAGATCAGCTTGAGATCGTCGACCAGCGCCGGCCTGGCGATGCCGGCCGGCCGGTTCTTGTCTTCCAACGAAGGCTTGGCCGCTTTGGCGGGAAGCTTGGTTTCCGGCGACTTGAACGCGGAAGCCGGCTCAGCCTTGTTCAGGGGGCCGCTGCGCGGCTTCAAAACTTTCTCGACCTCGGGCGCCGCCTTGTTGGCGTTTGTCGCCGAGTGGCGGGGAGCCGCGACGCTCGCCGCTTTTTCCGTTGCCGACGCGACCTTGGCCGGCGACGGCGTTTTCAGCGCCGGGCTGGTTTCAGCCGCATCGGTTTTCGGCTTGCTGGCATTGGACGGCGCGACAGGGGTGGCGGCCGGCGTTGGCACCGGCGCCGCGATGATCGCGTCGGGTGCCGCCTTGGCGGCCTTGGCGGCTTCCCTGGCCTCCCTGTCACGGGTCGACTTGAGGATCGCCTTCTCGCTTTTCAGCGTCGTGAGGCCGGCGGCCGGCTCCGAGCCGGTGCGGCCGTTCTGCGGCCCCGGCGTCACCGAGGCCCCCTTGCCCGCATCGTAGAGATCAATGATTTCGGCCAGCCGTTCCGGCGTCAGGTCTTCGAACGTGTCCTTGAAGATCATGACCATCGGCGCGTTGACGCAGGCGCCGAGGCATTCGACCTCTTCCCACGACAGCGTTCCCTTGTCGTTGGTGTGGAACTGGTCATGGTGGATCTTGGAGCGGCACACGTCCATCAGCGCTTCCGAGCCGCGCAGCATGCAGGGCGTGGTGCCGCAAACCTGGATGTGCGCCCGCGTGCCGACAGGATTCAGCTGGTACTGCGTGTAGAAGGTCGCGACCTCGAGCCCGCGGATGCGCGGCATGCCGAGCATGTCCGAAATCGTCTCGATCGCGGCCTTGGTGACCCAGCCTTCCTGTTCCTGCGCCAGCATCAGCAGTGGAATGATCGCAGACTGTTCCCGGCCCTTCGGGTACTTCTTGATCCATTGCTTGGCCGCGGCCGCGTTCGCCCGGTTGAAGGCGAAGGATGCTGGCTGGACGCTGGCTTCTGCGAGACGACGGACTGACATTTAGCGATCGACCTCACCAAACACGATGTCGAGGGAGCCGAGGACGGCGGTGACGTCGGCCAGCATGTGACCGCGGCACAGGAAATCCATGGCCTGGAGATGCGCGAAACCGGGCGCGCGCAGCTTGCAGCGATAAGGCTTGTTGGTGCCGTCGGAGACCAGATAGACGCCGAACTCGCCCTTGGGCGCCTCGACCGCCGCATAGACCTCGCCGGCCGGCACGCGGTAGCCCTCGGTGTAGAGCTTGAAGTGGTGGATCAGCGCTTCCATCGAGCGCTTCATCGCCTGGCGCTTTGGCGGCACGACCTTGCCGTCGAGGTTCGACACCGGCCCGGCGCTTTCCTTGCCGAGCAGGAGATCGATGCACTGGCGCATGATCTTCGCCGACTGGCGCATCTCTTCCATGCGCACGAGGTAGCGGTCGAAACAGTCGCCGTTCTTGCCGATCGGAATATCGAAATCGAGCTCCGAATAGCATTCATAGGGCTGCGATCTGCGCAGGTCCCAGGCAGCGCCCGAGCCACGCACCATGACGCCGGAAAAGCCCCAGGCCCAGGCGTCGGCCAGCGAAACCGTGCCGATATCGACATTGCGCTGCTTGAAGATGCGATTGCCGGTCAGCAACTGATCGAGGTCGTCGATCGACTTCAGGAACGGATCGATCCACTTGCCGATGTCCTCGAGCAGCTTCTGCGGCAGGTCCTGGTGGACGCCGCCCGGACGGAAATAGGCGGCATGCATGCGCGAACCCGAGGCGCGCTCATAGAACACCATCAGCTTTTCGCGCTCGACGAAGCCCCACAGAGGCGGCGTCAGCGCGCCGACGTCCAGCGCCTGCGTCGTCACATTGAGGATGTGCGACATGATGCGGCCGATCTCGCAGTAGAGCACGCGGATCAGCTGACCGCGCTTCGGCACCTCGATGCCGAGCAGGCGCTCGGCGGCCAGTGCGAAGGCATGCTCCTGGTTCATCGGCGCGCAATAGTCGAGCCGGTCGAGATAAGGCACTGCCTGCAGGTAGGTTTTGTGCTCGATCAGCTTTTCGGTGCCGCGATGCAAGAGCCCGATATGCGGATCGACACGATCGACCACTTCGCCGTCCAACTCCAGAACCAATCTCAAAACACCATGCGCGGCAGGGTGTTGCGGTCCGAAGTTGATGTTAAAATTGCGGACGGAGGTTTCAGCCATTACTGCTTTGCCTTCTCATCCCCTGGCAGCACGTAATCGGTGCCTTCCCATGGGGACAGAAAATCGAAATTGCGGAATTCCTGCTTCAGTTCCACCGGCTCGTAGATGACGCGCTTGGCCTCGTCGTCGTAACGCACCTCGACGAAGCCGGTCAGCGGGAAATCCTTGCGCAGCGGGTGACCGTCGAAACCGTAATCGGTGAGGATGCGCCGCAGATCCGGGTGACCCGAAAACAGCACGCCATAGAGATCGTAGGTCTCGCGCTCGAACCAGTCGGCGCCGGGATAGACGCCGGTGATCGACGGCACCATCGTCTCCTCGTCGGCCTGCACCTTGATGCGGATACGCACGTTCTGCTTCGGCGACAACAGGTGATAGACGACGTCGAAGCGCTTGGCCCGTGACGGATAATCGGCGCCGCAGACATCGATGACCGAGATGAATTGGCAGCGCGGATCGTCGCGCAGGAAAGTCACCACTTCGATCAGATCGCGCGGTTCGACATGGATGGTGAGTTCGCCATAGGCGAACACTGCTTCATTGACGCGGCCAATCAATTTTTCGCCGAGATAGGTCGACAGTTCGCTCAGGGATGCGGCCATGGATTTACCGTTCGATCGTGCCGGTGCGGCGGATCTTCTTCTGCAGCAGAAGAATGCCATAGAGCAGCGCTTCGGCGCTCGGCGGACAGCCGGGCACATAGATGTCGACCGGCACGATGCGGTCGCAGCCGCGCACCACCGAATAAGAATAGTGGTAATAGCCGCCGCCATTGGCGCAGGAGCCCATCGAGATGACGTAGCGCGGCTCCGGCATCTGGTCGTAGACCTTGCGCAGCGCCGGGGCCATCTTGTTGGTCAGCGTGCCGGCAACGATCATGATGTCGGACTGGCGCGGAGACGCGCGAGGAGCAACACCGAACCGCTCCGAATCGTAGCGCGGCATCGAGGTGTGGATCATCTCGACGGCGCAGCAGGCGAGGCCGAAGGTCATGAACATCAGCGAGCCGCTGCGCGCCCAGGTGATCAGCGCCTCGGTCGAGGTGACGAGAAAGCCCTTGTCGGCGAGTTCGTTGTTGATTTCGAGGAAGAACGGATCATCGGACCCAACCGGCCTGCCGGTATTGGGATCGATCAGACCCTTGGGCTTCGGCGCGACGAGCGTGCCGGAACTGTCGCTCAATCCCATTCGAGCGCTCCTTTTTTCCATTCATAGGCAAAGCCGATGGTCAGCACCGCCAAAAACACCATCATCGACCAGAAACCGAGCATGCCGATTTTCGAGAACGACACCGCCCACGGAAACAGGAAGGCCACTTCCAGGTCGAAGATGATGAACAGGATCGACACCAGGTAGAAGCGGATGTCGAACTTCATACGGGCGTCATCGAACGAGTTGAACCCGCATTCGTAGGCGGAAAGCTTTTCCGGGTCGGGATTGCGGTAGGCCACCAGGAACGGCGCCACGATAAGCGCGACGCCGACAGCCGCCGCCACTGCGATAAACAGGACGATGGGCAGGTACGAACTGAGAAGTGCGTTCATGCTGCGGCTTTCCGTTGGCGCCAATCCATTTTGATTACAGCACCAGACCCCATTTCGGAAGCGTGACAGTTTAACCGCTGAACCGTTTTAAGGGGCCTTTGCTGCAACGCGGCGAGGGTTAGCGCAGCGCTTCCGGCGAAGCAAGTCAAACCTTGTTCAAAACACTGGCCTGGACGGCATAAGGGAAGAAACTGGTCCGATCCGCTCCTGTCTGATTTCCTTCGCTTTTTACTCCACTTTTCTCTCCTGACAGAGTTGCCGCCAAAACCCTGCTAACATGGCCGGAATCAACTGTCCGAACGACGCTCAACAAGCCATCAGAGTCGCATCCGAATGAAGGAAAAGATCTCGCTTGCCACGGCCCGGCGTATCGCGCTCGCCGCCCAAGGGTTCACTGATCCCCGCCCCGCCGGCACGCCCGACCGACGCCACTTCGCCCGCGTGCTCTCGCGTACCGGCCTGCTGCAGATCGATTCCGTCAGCGCGGTGGTGCGCGCTCACTACATGCCGCTCTATTCGCGCCTTGGTCCCTACCCGTTCGCCTTGCTCGACAACGCCGCCGTCACGCGCAAGCGCACGGTTTTCGAATACTGGGCGCACGAGGCTTCCTTCCTGCCGGTCGAGACCTATCCCCTGATGCGTTGGCGCATGCAGCGCGCGGAGCGTGGCGATGAAATGTATCTGGGTCTCGCCAAATGGGGCCGCGAGCACGCCGCCTATATCGAAGAGATCTACCGCGAGGTCGCGGAGCGCGGCCCGATCGCCGCCTCCGCGCTCGAAGGCCAGAAAGGGTCCGGCGGCTGGTGGGGCTGGAGCCACGCCAAGCATGCCTTCGAATGGCTGTTCTGGGCAGGACGCATCACCACCGCGCACCGCCGTGGCTTCGAACGCTTCTACGATCTGCCCGAGCGCGTGCTGCCGCAGGCGATCCTCGATCTGCCGGTGCCGTCAGCCGAGGACGCGCATCGGGAATTGCTGCGGATATCCGCCCGCGCTCATGGCGTCGCGACAGCAAGCGACCTGCGCGACTATTTCCGCCTGTCGCCGGCCGACATGAAGGGCCGGCTGGAGGAGCTGGTTGAAACAGGCGAGCTGGTGCCGGTGCGTGTCGAGGGCTGGAACAAACCGGCTTACCTCCATAAGGAGGCCCGTATTCCACGAAAAATCGAGGCCCGCGCCTTGCTGGCGCCGTTCGATCCGGTCGTTTTCGAGCGCTCGCGCACGGAGCGGCTGTTCGATTTCCACTACCGCATAGAAATCTACACCCCTGCCGAAAAACGGCAATACGGCTATTACGTCCTGCCGTTCCTGCTCGGCGACAGGATCGTGGCGCGCGTCGACCTCAAGGCCGACCGGCCGGCCAGCGTGCTACGCGTCCACGCGGCCTATGCCGAGCCCGGCGCGCCGCCTGAAACCGCCGCGCAACTCTTCCAGGAATTGACGCAGATGCAGGGCTGGCTCGGCCTCGAACGGATCGAGGTTACGCCCGCCGGCGACCTTGGGCAGCCGCTCGCCGACATTGCCGTGTCGTAGACGCGCGTTGACACCGCCGCCTGCAAGAGCCTAAATCCATTCCAGACGGTCTCCTCTCGGCAAAGGGAGGAGCCAAGAGGGAATGCGGTGCGAAATCTCGATTTCAAATCCGCGGCTGTCCCCGCAACTGTAAGCGACGAGCCAAGGCCGAAAACCACTGGGACGGTCCCGGGAAGGCGGCACGAAGGCGATGACCCGCGAGCCAGGAGACCTGCCGTCTGAGACATAAGAATCCGATCGCCCGGCGGGTTTTCCGGGCAAGGAGCCCGATTTGGAACGCGACAGCAGTTTCCCGGCTGAAACAGCGGACATTTTGTCTGGCGATAGCGACTTGTCTGGCGATAGCGACGCCTTGGCCGGCGTCACTGTCATCATCTGCGCTTCCTGCCGCGACGAGACCGGTTCCGATGCCCATCCCCGCGCCGGCGAAGTTTTGGCTCAAGATACGCGCCAAGCCGCAACGGCCGACAATGTCCGTGTCCGCACCGTCGAATGCCTCGGCAACTGCAAGCGCCGTCTCAGTGCCGCGATTCTTCGCGACGGCTGCTGGAGTTATGTCTTCGGCGACCTGAACATCGCCAGCGGCGCCGATCTCGTCACCGGCGCGAAACTCTTCGCCGCTTCGACCAACGGCCTCATTCCGTGGCGTGGTCGCCCGGATTCCCTCAAGCGCGGCCTCGTCGCCCGCATTCCTCCCCTCGACATGCTGAAGGACTGATCATGACCGCCGCAGTTTCCGCCGCCACTCTCTCCCGCGTCCCCTGTACCGTGGTCACCGGCTTCCTGGGTGCCGGCAAGACCACGCTGGTCCGCCATCTCCTGGAGAACGCGGGCGGCAAGCGGATCGCCATCATCGTCAACGAATTCGGCGACATCGGAATCGACGGCGAGATCCTCAAGGGCTGCGGCATCGACACCTGCCCGGAGGAAAACATCGTCGAACTGGCCAATGGCTGCATCTGCTGCACCGTCGCCGACGATTTCGTCCCGGCGCTCGACCAGATCCTGTCGCTGACGCCGAAGGTCGACCACATCCTGATCGAGACCTCAGGCTTGGCTCTGCCCAAGCCGCTGGTCCAGGCCTTCCAGTGGCCGACAGTGAAGAGCCGGGTGACAGTCGACGGCGTAATCGCCGTGGTCGACGGTCCGGCATTGGCCGAGGGGCGCGTCGCCAACGACATGGACGCCCTGCAGGCGCAACGCGCGCAGGACCAGACACTGGACCACGACGACCCCGTCGAGGAGGTGTTCGAGGACCAGATCGCCTGCGCCGACCTCATCATCCTGTCGAAGAGCGACCTGATGGATGCCGCAGGTTCGGCTCGCGCCAACGCCATCATTGGCGAACACTCCGCCCGCGCCGTGAAGGTCGTGCCGACGGCTCATGGCAAGGTCGATCCGTCCGTGCTGCTCGGGCTAGGCCTCGCCGTCGAGGACGACATCGAGAACCGCAAGTCCCATCATGACGGCGCCTTCGACCACGAGCACGACGACTTCGATACGTTCATCGTCGACATCCCCTCGATCGCCAACCCGGACGACCTGGCAAAGCGCGTCGCGACCGCCGCCGAACAGGAGAACGTGCTGCGGGTGAAAGGCTTCGTCGAGGTCGGCGGCAAGCCGATGCGGCTGTTGCTGCAGGCGGTCGGTCCGCGCGTCAATCATTATTATGACCGCGCCTGGACGGCTGACGACGACCGCCGCTCGCGCCTGGTCGTCATCGGCCTCAAGGGGCTGAACCGCCCGGCGATCGAGCATATCCTCGCCGGCTGAGGCAACACCGACCGCGATGCACATCCTCACCACCACATCCGCCTCGCTCGACGATCTCGCCGAGCCGGTCGATCTGCGGCAGACGCCGGCGGAAATGGTGGCGCTGTCCTTCACGGACAGCGACCTGGCCGGACTGGCAGCGGCCTGGAAAGGCGACGCCGATCGGCTGCCCACGATGCGGCTGGCCGCGCTGCGCGACCTGCGCCACCCCATGTCCGTCGACCTCTGGATCGACAGCGTCGCCCGTCACGCCAAAGTCATTCTGGTGCGTATTCTCGGCGGTTACGAGTGGTGGCGCTACGGCTGCGACCAGTTGGCCGTGGTTGCCCGCGAGCGCGGCATAAAGCTGGCGCTGCTGCCCGGCGAGAGCCATGACGAGGATATCAGGCTGATCGAAGCCTCGACGCTGCCGCGCGAGGAACTGGACGGGCTGCTCAATTATTTCCGCCAGGGCGGCCCGGCCAATATGAGCGCGCTGGTGCGCAGGCTGGCGCGATTGGCGGGGTCTGATGGCGAGATTGCCGAGCCGGTAAGCGTGCCGAAAGCCGGGTTTTATGAGCCGGGGCGCGGAGTCGTGGAGAAGCCGGACTTATCGAATGTTGACGATCCTTCACACCCCCCTCTGTCCGGCAGGACATCTCCTCCGCAAGGGGGGAGATCGGCTGTCATCAAGGCCGGCTCCTCTTCTGTCCCCTTGGACAGGGATTTATCTCGACCATCCGCGATAGGCGAAATCGTCGATGAAAGAGCAATCTCCCCCCTTGCGGGGGAGATGTCCGGTAGGACAGAGGGGGGTGTGACGGAACTCGACGCCGGCAACGTCAACCCACCCGTGATTCCCATCCTCTTCTACCGCTCGATGCTGCTCGCCGCCGATGTCGCGCCCATCGACGCGCTTTTCGAGGCGCTACGGCAGCGCGGCATGCTGCCGGTGCCGATCTTTGTCTCCAGCCTGAAAGACCCGGAATCTCTGGCTTTTGTTGAAACCGCGATTGCCCAGCCCAAGCCCGCCGCCATCATCACCGCGACCGCTTTCGCGTCCGGCGCCGAACCCGGCGTCGAAACCCTGTTCGACCGCGCCGGCGTTCCCGTCTTCCAGGTCATCGTCGCCACCACCCGCCGCGACGTATGGGAGAAGAACCAGCGCGGGCTGGCCCCCGCCGACCTCGCCATGCATGTCGTTCTGCCCGAACTGGACGGCCGCATCCTCGCCGGCGCCGTTTCGTTCAAGGGCGAAAGCGAGACCGACCCGGCGCTCGGCCACCGCGCCTTTGCCAACCGGCCGGAGCCCGATCGCGTCGAACAGGTGGCGGACCGGGTCGCGGCCTTCATCAGGCTTCGGGAAACGCCGCGCGCCGAGCGCAAGGTCGCTATCCTGATCCCCGATTACCCAAGCGCTCCCGGCCGCACCGGCTATGCGGTCGGGTTGGATGTGCCATCCAGCGTGCTGGCGATGCTGCACGACCTCCAGGAACAGGGCTATGCGGTTGAAGGGATCCCGCAATCGCCGCGTGCGTTGCTGGATTTGCTGGAGTCCGGCAAGGCCGGGCTGGGGCTGGATGAGTACCTTGCCCTCTCAACGGAATTGCCGGGCGCAGCAATTGCTGCCGTAGAAGCAGCTTGGGGCAAAGCCGAAGGCGAGACAGGTTTGCGCGAGGCACCCCCCTCTGTCCTGCCGGACATCTTCCCCGCAAGGGGGGAGATTACGCCGTCATCTCTGTCTTCGCCAATCTCCAACGTTGCAAGAGTAGCTCCAGCGTCGAAACTGCCAATCTCCCCCCTTGCGGGGAAGATGTCCGGCAGGACAGAGGGGGGTGTTCAAGCGCTGCCCGCCGCCAAATTCCCCTTCCGCGCCGCGACCTTCGGCAACATCACCGTGGCGCTGGCTCCAGACCGCGGCCGCTCGGCCGACCGCCGCGCCGACTATCACGACCCGACGCTGCCGCCGCGCCATGCGTTGCTCGCCTTCGGCCTGTGGCTGCGCAAATTGCTCGGCGTCCATGCGCTCATCCATGTTGGCGCGCATGGCACGCTGGAATGGCTGCCGGGCAAGACGGTTGCGCTTTCGCAAAGCTGCTTCCCCGAGATCGTCACCGGTCCCCTGCCCGTCATCTATCCCTTTATCGTCTCCAATCCCGGCGAGGCGGCGCAGGCGAAGCGGCGGATCGCCGCCGTCACGCTCGGCCATCTGCCGCCGCCGCTCACCGGCGCCGGATTGGACAAGAACCAGCACAGGCTCGAACGGCTGGTCGACGAATACGCCCAGGCTGACGGTCTCGACCGCCGCCGCCGCGACCGTCTGGCCAGTCTGATCGTCGAAACCGCGCAGACGACGGGCCTCGCCGCGGAGGCCGGCGTTGCCCGCACCGACGCGCCGGACGAGGCCCTGCGCCGCATCGATGCCTGGCTCTGCGACCTGAAGGATTTCGCTATCAAGGATGGGCTGCATGTCTACGGCCGCGCGCCCGACGAAGAGCCCGACCTTATGCGCCGGCAAAGCGCCGAGGCCGAAAAGGCCGCCCTTCTTGCCGCGCTCGACGGTCGTCATGTCACCGCGGGCCCGGCCGGCGCGCCCGCGCGCGGGCGTTCCGACGTTCTGCCCACCGGCCGCAACCTGTTCACGTCGGACCCGCGCGCCATGCCGACGCCGACGGCTTACGACATCGGCAAGGCTGCCGCCGAGGAAGTGGTGCGCGCCTATATGCAATCGCATGGCGACTGGCCGCGCTCGCTGATCATCGACCTCTGGGGTTCGGCGTCTTTGCGCACCGGCGGCGAGGAGATCGCGCAGGGGCTTTCGCTGATGGGCTGCCGCCCGCAATGGGATGCCGCCACAGGCCGCGTCACCGGCATCGAGGTGTTGGCGCCGGCAGCGCTTGGCCACCCGCGCGTCGACGTCACCTGGCGCATATCGGGCCTGTTCCGCGACATGTTCCCGACCCAGATCGCGCTGATCGATGCCGCTGCCAACGCCGTTGCCGCGCGCGACGAGGACGATTCGGAAAATCCGCTCGCCGCAAGGACCCGCGCCGAGGGCAAGATCAGCCCGCGCATCTTTGGCACCTCGCCTGGCACTTACGGCGCTGGCGTCGAGGAAATCCTGTCGAGCGGCGACTGGGCGGCGCGCGAGGAAATCGGCCGCGCCTATCTCGATGCCACATCGCATGCCTATGGCGGCGCCGGCGGTGAGGGGATCGCCGCGCCCGGCGCATTCGAGAACCGCATCGCCGAAGCCGATCTTCTCGTCCACACCGGCGACGATCCCGGCCGCGACATCCTCGAAGGCTCGGCCGATGTCGCTTTCATCGGCGGCTTCTCGGCCGCCCTTGCAGCGCTTGGCAGGAATGCCGACGTCATCGTGCTCGACACGACCGATCCGCAGAGGCCGAAGCCGCGTTCACTTAGTGAGGCCGTGACGCGCGTCGTGCGCGCCCGCGCCGTCAACGCCCGCTTCATAGCGGGCCAGATGCGCCACGGCCCGCGCGGCGCCTCGGAATTCGCCGAAACGGTCGACCGGCTGGTTGGCTTCGCCGAAACCACACAGGCCATACCGGGCGCGCTGATAGACGCCGTGCACGATGCCTATCTCGGCGATGCGGACGTCCGCGCCTTCATCCTGCGCGAAAACCCGGCCGCCGCGAAAGCCATTGCCGAACGCCTCCTGTCGGCGCGACGGCGGGGCCTCTGGCATCCCTTGCGCAATTCGATCGACGACGACCTCGCGGCACTGATTGCCGAGGCACGGGAGTTGGCGGCATGAACGCCTACTCCCGCCGCGGCGCCTGCCCGGCCCTTTCGGCGCCGATGCAGACCGGCGACGGCCTGCTGGTGCGGCTCAACCCGGTCGCCGGAGGCCCATCTTCTGGCGGATTGTCGCCGAAGCTTCTGATCGGGCTGGCAGAATCCGCCCTGCGGCACGGCAACGGCATCATGGAAGTGACAGCGCGCGGCAGCTTGCAAATACGCGGATTGACCACGCAAAGTGCAACCCTGCTGGCGAAGGAAGTCGATGCGCTGGGCATTGTGGTCCGCACTGGCGTACCAGTGGAGACCGGACCACTGGCCGGCATCGATCCGCAGGAGATCGTCGACCCCAGGCCGCTGGCTGATCGGATCAGGGAAGCGGTCGAGGACGCCGGGCTGTCGCAGCGGCTCGGGCCGAAGGTTTCGGTCGTTGTCGACGGTGGCGGGCAACTGACGATGGATGCTGTGACGGCCGACGTGCGGCTGAAGGCGGCGAGCACCGAGGCGGGAATCCGCTGGCGGGTGTCGGTTGCCGGTGACGGGCGGAATGCGAAAGTGTTGGCAAAGGTCAACGCGCATGCCGCTAGAGACATAGCCGTCGCAGCGCTTAGGATGGTGGCTGAAAAAGGCCGCGAAGCGCACACACGGGATTTATCGGAGAGGCAAATAGCGTCTCTCGCAAGTTGGCATTCTACGGCGCCCCCCTCTGTCCTGCCGGACATCTCCCCCACAAGGGGGGAGATTGCTCATTCACGCTCGCCTTTGCCAATTTCCTGGGATGCAGAAGGAGAGCCGGCGCCCGAACCGCCAATCTCCCCCCTTGTGGGGGAGATGTCCGGCAGGACAGAGGGGGGCGCCGTAGAGCACCCTCGCTCGCCGATTGGCGTTTTCGACTTGAACACTGGCCGCGCTCTCGGCATCGGTCTCCCCTACGGCAGCATGCCCGCCGAAAGGCTCATCGCCCTCGCTCAAAGCGCTCTCACCCTCGGGACGTCAGAAATCCGCCTCGCCCCGGGCCGCGCCCTGCTCTTCCTCGGCCAGCCACCAGCCGCCAATCCTTCCCTCCAGCAAACAGCCGCCACCCTCGGCTTCGTCACCGCCCCCACCGACCCGCGCACGCGCATCGCTGCTTGTCCCGGCGCGCCGGCTTGCGCCTCGGGTCGCATCGCCACGCGCGACATTGCCGAGGCGATCGCCACCGAAAACGCCGATAGTCTTGACTTCACCTTGCATGTTTCTGGCTGCGCCAAGGGTTGCGCGCATCCCGGCCCAGCGGCGCTGACCGTGGTCGGCGGCGAAAATGGAGCCGGACTTGTCGTGAACGCGACGGCAAAGGCCCTTCCTGCCGGTTACAGGCCGGGCTATGACGCCGCGCGCGGCATCGGCCGCGTCGCGGCGGCAATCCGCAGCGCACGCTATCAGGGCGAGACCGCCGCCGCCTGCCTGACGAGGCTGGGGCCGGCCGGCATCGCAGAGGCTTATCGACAGGAATGACAATGGTCGCCTACGACTACATCCACGACGGCACGGCGATCTACGAACGCTCCTTTGCCATCATCCGCGCCGAGGCTGATCTCGCGCGCTTTTCCGAAGCAGAGGCCGATGTCGCGGTCCGTATGATCCATGCCTGCGGCCAAGTGGAAGCCGCCAAGGATTTTGTCTTCTCCAGCGATTTCGTTGCCGCCGCACGGGCCGCGCTTGCCGCCGGCGCGCCGATCTTCTGCGACGCCGAAATGGTCTCGCACGGCGTCACCCGCGCCCGCTTGCCTGCCGGCAACGAGGTGATCTGCACGCTGCGCGATCCGCGCACGCATGAAATCGCCAGGACGATCGGCAACACACGTTCTGCCGCCGCGATCGACCTGTGGGGCGAGCGCATCGCCGGTTCGGTGGTAGCCATCGGCAATGCGCCGACCGCACTCTTCTACCTCCTGGAGAAGCTGCGCGACGGTGCGCCGAAACCGGCCGCCATCATCGGCATGCCGGTGGGCTTCGTCGGTGCCGCCGAATCGAAGGATGCGCTGGCGCAGAATTCCTACGGCGTACCCTATGCAATCGTGCGCGGCAGGCTTGGCGGCAGCGCCATGACCGCGGCAACCCTCAATTCCCTGGCGAGGCCCGGCCTATGAACGCGCTTCCCAAAACCGGCTCAAGGGGCCGCCTGGTCGGCGTCGGTACCGGTCCCGGCGACCCAGAACTGTTGACGCTGAAGGCCGCGCGTGCGCTGGCCGAGGCCGATGTGGTGGCGTATTTCGCCAAGCGCGGCAACAACAGCAATGCGCGCGCCATCGTCGAGACGCGCTTCCGGCCCGACATGCTGGAGCTGCCGTTGCTCTATCCCGTGACCACGGAGATCGACAAGGATCACGACGATTACCGCGCGCAGATATCGGCCTTCTACGAGGAGTCCGCCGAGACCGTTGCCGGTCATCTGGATGCCGGTAGGATGGTCGCCGTGCTGTCGGAAGGCGATCCGCTCTTCTACGGCTCCTACATGCATCTGCATGTGCGCCTCGCCCATCGTTTTCCGACCGAGGTCATTGCCGGCGTTACCGCCATGTCGGGCTGCTGGTCGGCGACCGGCCTGCCGATCGTTCAGGGCGACGACGTGCTGACCGTGCTGCCGGGCACGATGAGCGAGTTCGAACTGACCCGGCGCCTCGCCGACACCGATGCCGCCGTCATCATGAAGGTCGGCCGCAACCTGCCCAAAATCCGGCGGGCGCTGGAGGCCACCGGCAAGCTGACACGCGCCGTCTATGTCGAGCGCGGCACCATGCCGGGCAGCGTCTCGATGCGGCTCACCGACAAGCCGGACGACAAGGCGCCCTATTTCGCCATTGTGCTCGTTGCCGGCTGGTCCGGACGCCCTGTCGCGTCGGCGGGTGGCGCATGAGCGGCCGCCTCACTGTCATTGGGCTCGGACCTGGCAACGCCGATCAGGTGACGCCGCAGGCGAGCCACGCCGTCGCCGAGGCAAGCTTCTTCTACGGCTACAAGCCCTATCTCGACCGGCTGGAATTGCGCCCGGACCAGACCCGCATCGCCTCCGACAATCGCGAAGAGCTTGCCCGCTCCAACGAGGCGCTGGCGAAGGCGGCCGAAGGTCACAATGTCGCCGTCGTCTCCGGGGGCGATCCAGGCGTCTTCGCCATGGCGGCGGCCGTCTGCGAGGCGATCGAAGCCGGCCCCTCCGAATGGCGCGCGATCGATCTCGCAATCGTGCCTGGCGTCACCGCCATGCTCGCAGTCGCCGCCCGCATCGGGGCGCCGCTCGGCCATGATTTCTGCGCCATCTCGCTGTCCGACAATCTGAAGCCATGGGACCTGATCGAACTGCGCCTGCTGGCGGCCGCCGGCGCCGGCTTCGTCATCGCGCTTTACAATCCGATCAGCAAGGCGCGCCCTTGGCAGCTTGGCCGCGCCTTCGAATGTCTGAAGGCCATTCTGCCGGGCACCACGCCCGTCATCTTCGGCCGCGCCGCAGGCCGGCCTGACGAACGCATCGAGGTGTTCCTGCTGGCGGATGCCGATGCCGACAAGGCGGACATGGCAACCTGCATCATCATTGGTTCGCCGGAAACCCGGATCATCAGGCGCGGTAACAGGCCGGCGCTGGTCTACACGCCGCGCTCCGCGGCAGGCTCGACAAGATGATCGACCATGTCGGCAAGCTGATCAACGGTCGCAGCCGAAGGAATCTCCGGCAGCGCAGGCCTGTGCACCATGACGACGTCGAGGCCAAGCGCCCGCGCCGCGGCGATCTTGCCATAAGTCGCCGCGCCGCCGCTGTCCTTGGATACAACGATGTCGATACCGTGCCGCTGGAGCAGCGTGCGTTCCTCCGCCTCGCGAAACGGCCCGCGCGCCAGGAGATAGGTGGCATCGGGCACTGCCAGCTTCGGCTCGACCGGATCGACGCTGCGGATGAGATAGTGGTGCTGGGGCGCGGCTTCGAAAACCGCGACCTCCTGCCGGCCGAGAGCCAGGAATACACGGCGCGGCGCCGGTCCAAGCGCCTGCACGGCATCGCCTGTCGTATCGACCTGCGTCCAGCGATCGCCCTCGACAGGCTCCCAGCCGGGACGGCGCAGAGCGACGATCGGCACCCCAGCCATGCGCGCGGCCTGCGCGGCATTGGCGGAAATTCGCGCCGCGTAGGGATGCGTGGCGTCGATCAGCAGCTCGATGCTTGTCTCCTTGAGATAGGCGGCCAGACCATCGGCGCCACCAAACCCTCCACTGCGTACCGGCACGCCCTGCGTCACCGGGCTTTCGGTGCGGCCCGCCAGCGACAGCGTCACCGAGTGACCGGCTGCCAGTTTTCCAGCCAGTTGCCGGGCTTCGGTGGTTCCGCCGAGGATCAGAATGCGGTGGGTCATCATGCCTGCTAAGAGTCTACGCGGCGCCAACCAAAAATGGCTCACCATCGTCGGCATAGGCGAGGACGGTGTAGCCGGTCTCGGCGACGAGGCCAAGCAGCGGATCGCCGACGCTGAAATCATCTTTGGCGGCAAGCGGCATCTGGCGCTCGTCTCATCATTCGCCAAGGGCGATCCGCGCCCATGGCCGGTTCCCTTCGATGCCGAGATGCACGACGTGCTGTCGCTCGCCGGCAAGCGCGTTTGCGTTCTTGCCTCCGGCGATCCCTTTTTCCACGGCGTCGGCGTCACCCTCGCCCGCAAGGTTAAGCCGCGGGAGATGCATGTCATTCCCGCGCCCTCGGCCATTTCGCTGGCGGCCGCTCGCCTCGGCTGGGCGCTGCAGGACATCGAAACCATCTCGTTGCATGGCCGCCCCATCGACCTGATCCGGCCATTGCTGCAGCCCAACGCGCGTATCCTGGCCCTGACATCCGACGGCGATGCACCGGCGGCAATCGCCCGCCTGCTCACCGAGCTTGATTTCGGCGCCTCGCGGTTGACGATCCTGGAGGCATTGGGCGGGCCGAACGAGAACCTGCGCACGGCCCGGGCCGATGCGTTCAACCTCGAAAACATCAATCCGCTCAATGTGCTGGCGCTCGAAATTGAATCTGGTCCGGATGCGCGTATCCTGCCTTTGACATCAGGCCTCGCCGATCATCTGTTCGACCATGACGGCCAGATCACCAAGCATGAGATCCGCGCCATCACGCTGTCGGCGCTGGCGCCGAGGCGCGGCGAACTGCTGTGGGATGTTGGCGCCGGCTCCGGTTCCATCGGCATCGAATGGATGCTCGCCCATTCCTCGATGCGCGCTGTTGCCATCGAAGCCGACCCGATCCGCGCCGCCCGCATCGCCCACAATGCTGCCGCGTGTGGCGTCCCCGGCCTCATCGTGGTCGAAGGCAGCGCTCCCAAGGCGCTTGCAAGGCTCGAGACGCCAGATGCGATTTTCATCGGCGGCGGCGGCAGCGATGCCGGCGTGCTGACCGCCGCCATCAAGGCGCTGCGCACCGGCGGCCGCCTTGTCGCCAATGCGGTGACGCTGGAAATGGAGACGCTGCTTCTTGCCCGTCATACCGAGCTCGGGGGCGATCTCACCCGCATCGCCATATCCCGCGCCGCGCCTGTCGGTTCGATGCAGGCCTGGCGGCCGGCGATGCCGGTTACCCAATGGAGTTGGATCAAGCCATGATGGTCGCGGGCATCGGCAGCCGAAAGGGCGTGAGCGTCGAGGACGTGCTTGCCGCGATAGAAACCGCGCTCGAAGCGCACGGGCTGGCGATGACGGCGCTCTCGTCGCTCGCCACCGCCACGCTCAAGAAAGATGAACAGGCGATCGCTGCCGCAGGTCGCACACTCAACCTTCCCGTCATCGTTGTCGATGAGGCAGCGCTTAAAGCAGCGTCGACGAAGGCGCTCAGCAACTCCAGCCTCTCGCAGGATCTGGCCGGCACACCGTCGGTTTCCGAAGCATCGGCGCTGGCCGTCGCCGGCGAAGGCGCCAGGCTGCTGGGACCACGCATCGTGCTCGGCCCGGTCACCTGCGCCATCGCCATCAGCGGAGACGCGGCATGACCGTGCATTTCATCGGCGCCGGTCCGGGCGCCGCCGACCTCATTACCCTGCGCGGCGCGCGGCTGCTGGCAAGCTGCCCGGTCTGCCTCCATGCCGGCTCGATCGTGGCGCCCGAATTGCTGCAGCATTGCGCCCCGGGAACGAAGCTGATCGACACCGCGCCGATGTCGCTCGACGAGATCGAGGCCGAATATCTGGCCGCCCACAAGGCCGGCCATGATGTCGCGCGGCTGCATTCCGGTGACCTGTCGGTATGGAGCGCGGTTGCCGAACAGATCCGCCGGCTTGAAAGGCACGGCATTCCCTACACGCTGACGCCGGGCGTTCCCTCTTTCGCTGCCGCGGCGGCTGCTCTGCGGCGCGAGCTGACCATTCCCGAAGTCGCCCAGAGCCTGGTGCTGACCCGCGTCTCCGGCCGCGCTTCAAAAATGCCGCCTGGCGAAACGCTGGCCGGCTTCGGCCGCACCGGCGCCACGCTTGCCATTCATCTTGCCATCCACGCCATCGATCGCATCGTCGCCGAGCTGACGCCGCTCTATGGCCGCGATTGCCCGGTGGCGGTCGTCTTCCGTGCCTCCTGGCCGGACGAGCGCGTGCTGACCGGCACGCTGGAAACCATCGAGGCACAACTGGCCGCCGACCCGATGGAGCGTACGGCCATCATCTTCGTCGGCCGCTCGCTGGCGGCGGAAGGCTTTGGCGAGAGTTCATTGTACGACGCGCATTACCAGCGGCGTTTTCGCGGACGGGACGGATTGTGAGCGACAGCACCAAAAATAAGGGCGAGAACGCCGCGCTCCAACAGGCGCTTGCCCGGCTGAACTTCAAGCCGCGGACGCTTGAGCCCGGCCATGTCTGGCTCGCCGGCGCCGGCCCCGGCGATCCCGGCTGCCTGACGCTGGAAGTGCTGGCGGCGCTGAGTGAGGCGGATGCGCTGGTCTACGATGCGCTGGTCTCCCCGGACGTCGTCGCGGTTGCCGAAAACGCCGAGCTTTTCTTTGCCGGCAAGCGCGGCGGAAAACCCTCGATGAAACAGGACGACATAACCGCCCTGCTGGTCCGGCTGGCGCGCCAGGGCCGCCGCGTCGTCAGGCTGAAGGGCGGCGACCCCTATATTTTCGGCCGTGGCGGCGAAGAGGCGCTGGCGCTGGCGCGGGAAAACATCCCGTTCCGCGTCCTGCCCGGCCTCACCTCGGGCCTCAGCGCGCTGGCCGCCACCGGCATCCCCGCGACCATGCGCGGCATCAACAAGGCGGTAATCCTGGCGACCGGCCATGCCGCCGGCACCGATGACGATCTCGACTGGGCCGCGATCGCGCGCACCGGCCAGCCTGTTGTGGTCTACATGGGCATGGCCAATCTGCCTGTGATATCGGCCGCATTGCTCGACGGCGGGCTGGCGCCATCGACGCCGGCGGCGGTGATCGTCGCCGCGACGACGCCGCAGGAGCGCATCGTCGTCGCCACGCTGGCCACCATCGCCGAGGAAGCCGCCGCCGCCGGCCTGTCCGCACCGGCGCTGATCGTCGTCGGCGGCATCGTCGCCATGCGCGCGGCGCTGGCGGGTGCGTCGTGAGCGCCCGCGCGATCATCATCGGCGCGCCGCGCTCCGGCTCGGGCAAGACCAGCGTCACCATCGGTATTTTACGCGCACTCACCCGGCGCGGCCTGAAAGTACGCGGCGCCAAGTCCGGCCCCGATTACATCGATCCCGGCTTCCACACCGCCGCCACCGGCCTGTCCGGCGTCAATCTTGACAGCTGGGCGATGTCGCCGTCGCTGCTCAACGCACTGGCCGTAAATGCCGCCGACGACGCCGATTTTGTCATCCTCGAAAGCGCCATGGGCCTGTTCGACGGCATTCCGGCCGCGCCGGGCCGCAGCGGTTCGGCGGCCGATCTCGCGCGGCTCTACGGCCTGCCGGTGCTGCTGGTGCTGGACGTTTCCGGCCAGTCGACCACGGCGGCGGCCGTCGCCAAGGGGTTCGCCACCTATGATCCGGAGGTTCGCATGGCGGGCGTCGTGCTCAACCGGCTGGGCAGCGAGCGCCACCGCCGGCTGTCCGGCGACGCCATCGAGGCGATCGGCCTGCCGGTCGTCGGCGCCATCCTGCGCGATCCCACCTTGAACCTGCCCGAACGCCATCTCGGCCTCGTCCAGGCCGGTGAATATGATGACCTGATGGCGCATCTCGACCGGTTGGCCGACATGGCGGAAAAGTCGCTCGACCTCGACGCCGTCATGGCGCTGGCAACACCTCTCGCCCCGGAGCCCGGCAGCTTCGACGATGCGCTGCAGCCGCCCGGCCAGCGCGTCGCACTTGCCGAGGATACCGCCTTCACCTTCCTCTATCCGCACGTCGCGGCCTACTGGCGCAAGGCCGGCGCGGAGATGGTTCCGTTCTCGCCGCTCGCGGACGAGGCGCCCGACGACAGCTGCGACGTCTGCTGGCTGCCCGGCGGTTATCCCGAGCTTCACGCCGGCCGTCTCGCCGCTGCTGCGAATTTTCGGAGAGGAATGGCAAGGTTTGCCGGGACGAAGCCCATCCATGGTGAGTGCGGTGGCTTCATGGTGCTTGGCGAAGCTCTGGAAGATGCATCTGGCGAAACACACAAAATGCTCGGCCTGCTCGGCCATTCAACCAGCTTCGCCAAGCGCAAGATGAACCTCGGTTATCGCGAAGCACGGCTGCGCGCCGACTGTCCGCTCGGCCCGCGGGGCGCGTTGATCCGTGGGCACGAATTCCACTATGCGCAGATGACGGCGACCGGCGATGACGAGCCCCTGGCCGACCTCGCAGACGGGCAAGGCAATCCGATCGGCGCCTCGGGCTACCGGCGCGGCCAAGTCAGCGGCACCTTCTTCCATGCCATCGCAAGGGGCTGAGGCATGAAGTTCCCGAAGGTCACCCTTTCGCCCCGGCAAATCCCCAGCGATGTTGCCCTCTGCCTGGTCTTCTTCACCAGGCTGCCCTTGCCCGTCATCGACTTTCGCGGCCGCAGCCTTGCCGCCGCGATCTGGGCCGCCCCGGTCGCCGGCCTCGTCGTCGGCCTGATCGGCGCCATCGTCTTTGCCACGGCGGAACGGTTTGGCCTTGCCATCGGGTCGGCGGCAGCCCTTGCCCTGGTTGCAACCGCGGTCACCACCGGCTGCCTGCACGAGGACGGGCTGTCCGATGTCGCCGACGGTTTTGGCGGCGGCAACACGCGCGGTCGAAAGCTGGAGATCATGCGCGACAGCCGAATCGGCGCCTACGGCGCCATGGCGCTGGCGCTGTCGCTGCTCATCCGCTGGAGCGCGCTGTCGGAATTCGTCGATCCCACACAAGCTCTCTTCGCGCTCCTGGCCGCCCATGCGGCCTCGCGCGGCGTATTCGGCGCCTTCATGCATCTCTTGCCCCCGGCGCGCGACGATGGCCTCTCGGCCGGCGCCGGCACCGTCTCGCGGGAAATTGCCCTCGCCGGCGCCGTGCTCGGCGCCATCCCGCTCCTCCTGCTCGGGCTTGGCGGCGCCATCGCGGCGCTTATCCTGCTCGGACTGCTGTTTGCCGCCTTCCACGCGCTTTGCCTCAACCAGATCGGTGGCCAGACCGGCGACACGATCGGCGCTATGCAACAGGTGAGCGAAATCGCGGTGCTGCTCGTCGCTTCCGTAGCCCTTTCCTGACTCTGTTTCGGAGAATTTCCTTCCATGCCTTTCAAATCCCTAGATGAATTGCGCGCTGCTTGCCTCGACCTGCCTGATGGCGATGACGCCGCCGCGAGCGCGGTCGCTCGCCGCCAGGACACGTTGACCAAGCCGCAGGGCAGCCTCGGCCGGCTTGAGTCCATCGCCGCGTGGCTGGCGCGCTGGCAGGGCCGCGACATGCCTAGGCTCGAGCGGGTGAAAGTTTTCGTCTTCGCCGGCAACCACGGCGTTACCGCGCAAGGCGTGTCGGCTTATCCTTCGGAAGTCACGGTGCAGATGGTGGCGAATTTCGCCGGCGGCGGTGCGGCCATCAACCAGCTCGCCCGCATCGCGGGCGCCGAACTCGACGTCATTCCGCTCGATCTCGACCATCCGACCGGCGATTTCACGCAAACGCCGGCGATGGACGACAAGGCATTTCTTGCCGCCGTCTCGGCCGGCTACGATGCGGTGACTGATGATCTCGATCTCGTCTGCTTCGGCGAGATGGGTATCGGCAACACCACGCCGGCCGCCGCGATCTCGGCGGCGCTGTTCGGCGGCGATGCCGAAAAATGGACCGGACGCGGCACCGGCGTCGACGATGCCGGCCTCGAGCGCAAGGTGGTTGCCATCGAATCGGGCTTGAAGCGCCACGCCGCCATTCTTGCCGACCCCCTGGGGGTTGCCGCGGCGCTCGGCGGCCGCGAACTCGCCGCCATCTTCGGCGCCACGCTTGCCGCCCGTCACATGGGCATACCGGTGCTGCTTGACGGCTTCGTCTGCACCGCAGCCGCAGCACCTTTGGCAAAGCTGCACTCCACAGGCCTTGCTCATACGATCGCCGCCCACGTCTCGGCTGAATCGGGTCACCGCGGCCTGCTCGAAGCGCTCGACCTGCCGCCGCTGCTCGACCTCGGCATGCGGCTCGGCGAAGGCTCCGGCGCTTGCCTCGCCGTCAACATCGTCCGCTCGGCGCTGGAGTGCCATGCGAGGATGGCGAGCTTTGCCGAGGCCGGCGTGTCGGAGAAGTAACATCTTCCGGTTGTAGCGATTCTCGAATAGATCTGGTGGATGAAAAAGCTTCACCCGGCTGCCGCTGCTATGACTATCGCCGTGCTGCTTGCTGGTGTGCTTCGGCACAGTGGATATTCAACTTACGGCCCGATCGACACCGCAATTCTCGTTGTTTTTCTGGTTTTCTTCTGGTGGCTCATCAGCGATTTCTCAGGCGGAAAGGCCGCCATTGATGCCGACGACGGTCGGAGCGCGGACAACGGCATGGCTTTTCGGTTCGGCAGGTTTCTGAGCCGCGTTTTTCGGCGCGGCCAATCGTAGTCTTTGACCAAGCTGCAAATCCTACATCTCTCCTGGCCAAAGGCGGCCCGGCGGCGAAAGCAGCCGATGAACGAGCGCGGCAATTGAACCGGCCCATTCAGGTCTTTCCACCAAGTCTTTGAAGAATTTGGTGGGTGCGCACAGGATTGAACTGTGGACCCGCTGATTAAGAGTCAGCTGCTCTACCAACTGAGCTACGCACCCACTCGGCCGGCAAAAACCGGCGTTGGCGGGCATATAGCCGCCGATGCCGGTCCTGTCCAGCCCTGCCGGAATCATTTCCCGACAAATCGCTGAAGTGACGCAGATGGTCAGACGAACAGCTTGCCTTCCGCCACCTTGACCGCGTTGCCACCGATGCGCGCCGAGACCAGTTTTCCGCCCTGTACACTTAGTTCCAGGCGGATGCGCGAGGGCCGCCCCATCTCCAGCCCCTGTTCGATCCACAGCTGCGAAACGCCATCCGTCGGAGCGTCGAAATGCATGACGGCGCCGGCGAAAGCCGCCGCCGCCGAGCCGGTCGCCGGGTCCTCGTAGGAAGGCGTGCCGGGCACGATCATGCGCACATGGAAGGCGCTCTCGTGGTTCACCGTCTCTCGGCAATAGACATAGGGACTGGCAAAGGCCCATTCGCTCTTGCGCGGCGCCAGTTCCGACCAGGCCTGGTTGTCGAGCCGGATCCGGCTCGCCGCCTCCAGATTGGCCACCGGTATGGTCACATAGGGCACGCCGGCTGACCAGAACGCGACGCGGTGATTCTCGAAACCGATCTCGTGCGGCGCCAGGCCAAGGGCGGCGCCGATCGCCACCGGGTCGGCTTCGAGCTTCAGCGGCTCCGGCAACTTCGCCAGGTCGAATTCGGCGAATGTCGCGCCATCATGCTTGCTGACGGCACAGCGCACCGGGCCGATGTTTTCCTCCAGCACGAAAATGCTCGCAGCGCCGTCATTGTCGGCCATTTCAGCGAGCGCGATATCGGCCAGTTCGGCCAGCGCGATCGCCGAGCCCACGGTCGGGTGGCCGGCGAAAGGCATTTCATAATCGGGCGTGAAGATGCGGATACGGGCGCGGTGCTTGGGATTATCCGGCGGCAGCACGAACACCGATTCCGACAGGTTGAACTCGCGCGCGATAGCCTGCATCGCAGCCGTGTCCAGTCCGCCGCTGTCCAACACCACCGCCAGCGGGTTGCCGGCCAGCCGATCGGTCGTAAACACATCGTAAAGCAAGTAATCGCGTCTCATGGAGGAAACCTTCCGCTTTGATCCGAATTTCTGCCTCAATCCCAACATGAGCGAAATTTAATTTGATATTCGAACCATTAGCACTGATCTGTGCACTCATAGGGACATATTGCGCTTCAGGGGGTCCGGCGTGGACCAGATTGTCAATCTGCCAAAGACGGAATCGGATTCCGCCATCGAGACCGCGCTCGGGCTCGACCAGACGGGGCGGCGCAAGAATCGCCGCCGCGGCTGGCTCTATGCGCTGCTGGCGCTGATCGTCCTTGTCGCGGCTTTTGCCGGCTACCAGTGGTATGCCGGCTCGCCGGTCAAGATCGACTATACGACGGCGCCCGCCGCCAAGGCCGACCTCACTGTCGAGGTTTCGGCGACCGGCACCTTGCAGCCCCTCACCCAGGTCGACATTTCCAGCCAGCTCTCGGGCATCATTCGTTCAGTCTCGGTCAACGAGAACCAGCAGGTCAAGAAGGGCGATGTGCTGGCCGCGCTCGACACCGCCAAGCTGCAGGTGCAGATCGAACGCGCCGAGGCATCCGCCAAGGCGGCCGCCGCCAATGTCGCGGACGCCACCGTGACGCTGGCCGAGAATGAAAGCGCGCTCGTGCGCGCCGCCGCCCTCACCAAGCGCGGCATGGCCACCGACCAGTCGCTCGAAGCGGCGACCGCGACCCGCGACCGTTCGAAGGCAGCGCTCGATAGCGCCGAGGCCAATCTCGCCATCGCCAACGCCGACCTGAAATCGCAGCAGACCGACCTTGCCAACAGCACCATCTATGCGCCGATCGACGGCATCGTGCTGACGCGCTCTGTCGACCCCGGCCAGACGGTCGCCTCCTCCTTGCAGGCGCCGGTGCTGTTCATCATCGCCGCCGATCTCAGGAACATGGAACTGGTGGCGGCGGTCGACGAAGCCGATATCGGCGCGGTGAAGCCGGGCCAGCATGCCCGCTTCACCGTGGACGCCTTCCCGGAGCGGCCGTTCGACGCCGAGATCCGCGACATCTCCTACGCCTCGGTCACCACCGACGGCGTCGTCACCTACAATGCGCGGCTCGAGGTCGACAACGACGAGCTGTTGCTGCGCCCCGGCATGACCGCCACTGTTTCGGTCGTCACCCGGCAGGCTAAGGACGTGCTGACCGTCCCCTCCTCCGCCTTCCGCTATCGTCCTGCGCAGCAGGCCGCCCGCGGCTGGAGCCTGAGCGACCTGTTCACCGGCCGCATGGGACGTCCCGGCGGCAATCGCCAGCGCCAGGCGGCAGCGCCGCCGACCGACGGCTCACGCATGCTCTACGTGCTGGAGAAAGGCCGTCCGCATCCGGTCAACGTCAGGATCGGCTCGACCGACGGCGAGCTGACCGAGATCACCTCGGGCCTGTCAGAGGGGGCGCAGGTCATCACGGCCTCGCAGCAGCGGAGCTGACTTCGTGGCGATGGGCGCCCCCCTCATCACCTTCGACAAGGTCTGGAAGAGCTACGGCCATGGCGAAGCCAAGGTGCACGCGCTGGCCGGCGTCGACCTGGCGATCCGGCGCGGCGAATTCGTCGCCATCATGGGCCCGTCCGGCTCCGGCAAATCGACGGCGATGAACATCATCGGCTGCCTCGACACGCCGACCGCCGGCACCTATTCCTTCATGGGCGTCGATGCTGGCCGGCTCGACCGCAACCGCCGCGCCATGCTGCGCAACCTCTATGTCGGCTTCGTCTTCCAGGGCTATAATCTGCTGGCGCGCACCACGGCGGCGGAAAATGTCGAACTGCCGCTGATCTATCGCGGCGTGGCCAGCCGCGAGCGCCGCGATCTTGCCATGCAGGCGCTGGCGCAAGTCGGCCTTGTCGGTCGCGAGCATCACACTCCGGCCGAGCTTTCCGGCGGCCAGCAACAGCGCGTGGCGATCGCGCGCGCCATCGTCACGAGGCCGACGCTGCTCGTCGCCGACGAACCGACCGGCAATCTCGACACTGCCCGCACGCACGAGATCATGGAGTTGCTGACGCAACTGAACAAGGAGCTTGGCCTGACCATCACCATGGTCACCCACGAGGCCGACGTCGCCGAATATGCCGAGCGCACGGTGCGCTTCCTCGACGGCCATGTCGCCTCCGACACCATGACCGTCGAGGTGGCCTGACAATGCTCTGGGAAACCGTCCGCCTCTCCTTGCGCTCGATCCGCCGCAACATGCTGCGCTCGTTCCTGACCTTGCTCGGCATCGTCATCGGCGTCGCCGCGGTCATCGCCATGCTCACCATTGGCGCCGGCACCACCGCCAAGGTCAAGGACGACATCGCCAAGCTCGGCAGCAATCTTCTGGTTGTGCGCTCCGGCCGCCCGGCCGGTCCCGGCGGCCCGGGCGGGCTCGACCAGGTCGTCCGTCCGCTCACCGAAAAGGATCTTGCCGCGCTCATTGCCCATCTGACAGGCGCACGCGCCATTTCGCCGGCCTCGCAGAAGCAGGTCCGCGTCATCTTCGGTACCGAGAGCCTGACCTCCGGCGTTACCGGCACCGACAGCGCCTATCTCGATGCCCGCGACTGGAAACTGGTCTCAGGCCGTTCGTTCAGCGAGTCCGAGACCCGCTCGGGTACCGGCGTATGCCTGATCGGCGAGACGGTGCGCCAGCAGTTCTTCGGTGCCGGCGACCCCGAGGGCGAAATCATCCGCGTCAACCGCACCTCCTGCAAGATCATCGGCCTGCTCGAGCCGAAGGGCTATACCGGCTTCGGCCAGGACCAGGACAATGTCGTGTTGATGCCGCTGCATGCCTATCAGCGGCGCATTGCGGGCAACCGCAACATCGACAACATCTACGTCGCCGCCGACGACCGCACCCCGACCAGCGAGCTGCAGCCGCGCGTCGAGGATATTCTGCGCGACGCCAGACGCCTCACGCCCGACCACGAAAGCGATTTCGCGATCCGCGACATGACCCAGATCGCTGATGCGATGGCCAGCGCCACCACCACGATGACAGGCATGCTGGGCGCGGTCGCCGGCGTCAGCCTGCTGGTCGGCGGCATCGGCATCATGAACATCATGCTGGTGTCGGTCACCGAGCGCACCCGCGAGATCGGCATAAGGCTCGCCATCGGCGCGCATGAAAAGCACATCCTCATCCAGTTCCTGGTCGAGGCGACGGTGCTGTCGCTTCTCGGCGGCATCATCGGCATCCTGATCGGGCTCTCGCTGGCCGGTCTCGCCTCGGCGACGCTGACCATTCCCTTTGCGCCGAGCCCGGCAGTCATCCTGCTCGCCGTCGGCTTTTCCGCGCTGATCGGCATGGTCTTCGGCTTCTTCCCGGCGCTGCGCGGCGCCAGGCTCGACCCGATCGACGCGCTGCGGCATGAATAAGGCGATTGGAAAGCAAAGGCGCGGCTACGAGGCTGTTTCCCAGGGATTGATCGTATTCAATCCGGCGGCCGCGAATGGGCCGGTGTCGCGGGTGGCGACCGTAAGACCGTTTGCTGCGGCCGTGGCCGCGATGTAGGCATCCGCATTGCCGATCGCCTTGCCTGAGGCTCTCGCCTTTACCATGAGGTCGGCATAGGCGCGCGACGCGTCGAGGTCGAAAGGCAGAATGCGGCCTGCAAACAGTGGCAACACATCCTGATCGAGACGATTGTCCGCGCACGCACCCGATGTTTGGGGTTGCAGGCAGCCACTCAGACCTTCGTATGCCGGCATTGGCGATCAGCACGGAAGGTAAGGTTTAGTCCGCGTTCGCAAAATGCCACTCGATCAGCGGCTTCATGTGCGGCATCAGCCCGTGCGGCAGGTCGGCGGCGTGGCGGATGATGACCGGACCCACGATCTCCGGTTCGGCCTCGGTTGCGACGAAGGCCGAGATGCGCCGCGCGATCTCCTCGGCGGGCTCGGGAACCCGGTATCGGCGGAAGATCACCGTGCCGCTTTCCGTCGACAGGGCATGGTAATGCAGGCCGCGTGCGGCGCCTGAAATGTCGAGGCCGGTTTCTTCCCGCACCTCGCGGATCATGTTGAAATCGACATCGACGAGGCCATCGCGAAAATCCGCCGGTTCAAATGAACCGGCGGCGAAATAGACGCGGCCGGCAGTAACGGTGTGGGCGGCCATGCGAATCGCCACCAGCGCATTGTCGCCGGCCACGAGCATGGCATGGGCATAGGCGTGCTCGGCGCCCGAATTCTCGCGCCGCTTCCGCCAGAGCATGAAGGTGGAGTAGTTGACCGCGTGGCACCGGCCGACGAGGCGATTGTCGCGCCAGGCAAGTCGCGAGAGCAGCACCACGGGACCGTCGAACAGCGCGGGGTTGGCCGCGATCTCGTGCTGCCAGTTCGCGGCGATCGCCTCGGCATTGTCCAGCGCGAAAGGATGCGGGCCGGGGTCGAGCCTGACATCGACGGCGTCGACCGGCAAAATGACATTGCGCGGCAGGTCGAAGCTCACGGTTCAGGCCATGTCCAGCGTGATCGCCACCGGACAATGGTCCGATGCCTTCGGCCGGTCCCAGCCGGCGCGCGGAAAGCGCTCCACTTCCTGGCCGGCAGGAAAGATCGTGCGCCAGGGCTGGCCGTTGCGGATGATGTCCGGGACGGCGGTGGCGTTCTTAGCCGCCAATCCCCTGGACAGCAGGATATAATCGAGCTGGCACAAATGCCGCTCTTGCGGCCCACGCGTGTGGTAGAAGGTCCAGCGGTTCATTTCCGGCCGCCTCTCGACCACGTTTTCGCAAAAACCGCCGGCCGTCAGCACGTTGATGCAGGACAGGTTCTCGTCGACCACCTCGAAACGATAGCCGTCGAATTCGTCGCCGGCGATCTTCACGCGCTGGCGGTAATCGTTCATGTCGCCGCAGATCGCCCAGCGCTTGTCGGCTGCATGATCCGCCCCGAAGCGCTCCTCGATGATCCGGCGCACCGCCTGCGCCTCCGCGATGCGGATCGGCATCGTCGCTTCACGCCCGTCGAGCCCGTTGCGGGGCGAGCCCATCGACTTGAAGTGCACGAGATAGAGTGTCAGCGGCGAACCGCCAACGGTAATGTCCACTTCCAGGCAGTCGCGCCGGAAGATGCGTTCATTGGGCTGGTTGCCGAGCGCCGCCAGCTCCGGCGTGTGCAGCCCGAACTGTTCATAGGTCACATAGGCGTGGCTGGTCATGCGCACGAATTCGATGGGCTGGCCCTGCGCGGTCTCGCTGCGCATCATCACGGCGACGTCGATGCCGCGCGAATCATTGCCGGCAGCGGTGTACTTCTGGCGGTAGCCCTGCCCCACCATCTTGAAAAGATAGCCATATTCGAACGCCTTGAGGGCTTCGATATTGTCGACCTCCTGCATGCAGATGATATCCGCGCGCGTGGCCGCTATGGCCAGCGCCGTCAGCTGCCGCATGTCGTCCGACTGCGCGATGGCGCGGGCCTGCTCCAGCATCTTGTACTCGGCCTCGCTTTGGATATCGAAGAGAGCCAGCGTCCGGTCCTCGTTGAGCTGGTTGCGGTATCCGGAGAAATCGAACCTGTTCATCAGGTTCTCGACATTGAAGGTTGCAAGACGCAGCGACATATCATGACCTTTGCCCGCAAGCGCGGCAGAAAACAAGGCCGGGCAACCACCAGCTGGAATCGATTGATCCTGGCGCGCCTCGCGCCATGGTTGAGGGAACCTTTCCGTTCATCCGCCGTTCAGACGCAAAGACCCACAGTGGGCCCATCCCAGGGTCGGCGTGGGGCCTGTCCTCTTGGAGAAGTGCAATGAACGCGCTCTTTTCTTCCACAGTCAAATCCGGGCTGATAGCGCTCGGTATCTTCTCCGGCATCACGGCACCATCCGCTGCCGGACCAATCCTTCAGCCGGAGCTGTCGATCCCAGCCAGCACCGCGGCGCCGACGGTCACGCCTGTGCGTGACAGCTGGGCCGGCGGCAACAACCGGAGCTTCAACAACGACTGGAGATGGCGCCGGTCGGGCGGGTGGAACCGCGGCGATTGGGGCGGCCGTCACTGGAGCGGTCGTCACTGGAGCGGCCGTCACTGGAACGGCGGCGATGATTGGCGTTGGCGCCGCCACCATTATCGCGGCCGCTACTATGATGACAGCGCCGGCGCCGCGATCCTGGGGCTTGGCTTGGGGCTCGGCCTCGGCAGCATGTACAACAACTACAATTACTACGATGCACCGCCGCGCCGCTACTATCGGGCCGGCCGGCTGTCGAGCGCCCATGTCCGGTGGTGCTACAACAGATACCGCTCGTATCGCGCTTACGACAACACCTTCCAGCCCTATAACGGCCCACGCCAGCAGTGCTACTCGCCCTATCGCTGAGCCAGGCCGCACAATCCTGCAATAAAAAACGGCGCCGCGCGGCGCCGTTTCCTTTGGAGCGTGGATCGCTCAGTTCTTCGCCTTGTCGACCAGCTTGTTCTTGGAGATCCACGGCATCATCGCGCGCAGCTTGGCGCCGACTTCCTCGATCTGATGGCTGTCGTTGTTGCGGCGGATGCCTTTGAAACGCGACAGGCCGGCACGGTATTCCTGCATCCACTCCGAGGTGAACTTGCCGGTCTGGATATCCTTCAGCACCCGCTTCATCTCGGCCTTTGTCTCTGCGGTGATGATGCGCGGCCCCGAGACATATTCGCCCCATTCGGCGGTGTTCGAGATCGAGTAATTCATGTTGGCGATGCCGCCTTCATAGATCAGGTCGACGATCAGCTTGACCTCGTGCAGGCACTCGAAATAGGCCATTTCGGGCGCATAGCCGGCTTCCACCAGCGTCTCGAACCCGGCGCGGATCAACTCCACCAGGCCGCCGCACAGCACGACCTGCTCGCCGAACAGATCGGTCTCGCATTCCTCGCGGAAATTGGTCTCGATGATACCCGAACGGCCGCCGCCGACGCCGCAGGCGTAGGAGAGCGCGAGGTCGAGTGCGTTGCCCGAAGCATCCTGGTTGACGGCGACCAGGCACGGCACGCCGCCGCCCTTCTGGTATTCGCCGCGCACCGTATGACCGGGCCCCTTCGGCGCGATCATGACGACGTCGACCGTCGACTTCGGCTCGATCAGGCCGAAATGCACGTTGAGGCCATGCGCGAAGGCGATTGCCGCGCCGTCGCGGATGTTCGGCGCGATCTCGTTTTTGTAGATGTCGGCCTGCAATTCGTCGGGCGTCGCCATCATCATCAGGTCGGCCCATTTGGCGGCGTCGGCCACGCTCATCACCTTGAGCCCGTCGGCCTCGACCTTCTTGGCGGTCGCCGATCCGGCCTTGAGGCCGATGGCGATCTCCTTGGCGCCGGAATCCTTGAGGTTGAGCGCATGCGCCCGGCCCTGGCTGCCATAGCCGATGATGGCGACCTTCTTGCCCTTGATCAGGTTGAGATCGGCATCACGATCGTAATAGACGCGCATTTTTTGTCTTCCTTCCCGTTTGAAGATCAGAGGCCTTGCGGCCCGGTTTTTGCTCCGAAAAGAGCGAGAAACTGCTGCGTCGCGCGGACGGCATCACCGCCGATCGCCGCCTCAGTCAATTCCAGCCGGTCGCCAAGCAAGAGACGGATCTGCACGTCGCGGGCGACCAGCCCGAAAAAGGTACGGAACGCCGTCTCGGCGTCCGAGAAATCGAGCAGCCCGGCCTGGCGGCCGGCCTCCAGCACCGGCTTCAGGCGCTTGGCGAGGGCAAAGCGCCCGTTCTCCAGCACCACCGCGCCAAGATCATCCTTGCCCGAACCGGCATGGCCGACCGCCACCCGGTTGAGCGCGACAGAAGTGTCGCTGGAAATGACCTTCAGCCAGTCGGAAGCAAATCGCTCCAGGCTCGCGGCCAACGACGCAAGGTCGAGCCCCCTGCCGTCGACCGCCGTCACCCGCACCTTCGAGGCCTGCCATTGCACCGTCGCCGTCAGCAGTCCGTCGCGGTCGCCGAACCATTTGTAGAGCGTTTCCTTGGAGCAGCTCGCCCGCCGCGCCACTGCGGTCATGGTCAGATTGTCGCCCTCTTCGACCAGCAGGCGGAGCGCTGCATCCAGGACCGCCTTCTGACGCTCCGTCAGCGCTTCGCCGTTGTCGATATCGGCATTTGCCTGCAACACGCTCTGTTCCCGTTTGATGGTAGAGCCGTAGATCGCCCGAGCTCAGTACCGTACGTTACGGTTCGGCATATTGCGCAATTCGAAGATCGGCGCAAGGCCAAAATGACGAAATGTTTTTCCCGTGTCCCCGCAGCCGCGCAACGCGTATGTTCAGTCGCCGGCTGGCGGATCGCGCAACCGCCCGAGCAAGGCCGATACCGTGTTCAGTTCTTGCGGCGAGAGCTTGTCGCCAACCAGCTCCGCGATCGACCTGCCATAGACGGCCCACATACGGCGGCGCGTCTCTCGTCCCTTGGCCGTGATGCGGACGGTTTGGCCGCGGCCGTCATCAGCCACCGGCAGCTTCTCGACAAACCCATCGGCTTCAAGTCGGGCCAGCAGCCGCGAAATATTATACTGCGCGAACAGGGTTCGTTCGATCAGCTGGAACGGCCGCAAGCCGCCCTCGCCCGCCTCAGCGAGTTCGTGCAGCACGTCATACCAGGCAAGCGGCGGCAGGCCGCCTTCCTTCAGCGCGTCTTCGGCACGTTCCACCAGCTGGCGTGATACCCGCATCAGGCGTGCCCAGGTCTTGATGGCCTCCGGCGATGGCATGGCTGTCTCGATCATGACGGCATCATAAGAGATAGATGCAATTGCATCAAGCTTGACGACCAATGCATTTGCATCTAGATAGATGCGAATGCATCGATATTGAGAGGCAAATCCGATGAAGCATGCCAACACCCTCATTCTCGTCAGCCATCCCCTTTGCCCCTATGTCCAGCGTGCGGCGATCTCGCTGACCGAAAAAGGCGTGCCGTTCGAGCGCGTCGACATCGACCTCGCCAACAAGCCTGACTGGTTCAAGGCGGTCTCGCCGCTCGGCAAGGTGCCGCTGCTGCGCGTGCAGCGGGGGAACGATGAGACGGTGATCTTCGAATCCGCCGTCATCCTCGAATTCCTCGAAGAAACTGAGGCCAATCCCCTCCACCCGGCCGACCCCTATGCCCGTGCCCGGCATCGTGCCTGGATCGAGTATGGCTCAGCCATCCTCAACGCCGTCGGCCGGTTCTATTCGGCGTCGACCGAGGCAGGATTCCTTGCCGAGTCTCGGACGCTGTCGGAAATGTTCGATCGTGTGGAGACCGAATTGGCGGGCGAAGCCGGCCGGACTGGACCATGGTTCGAAGGCGGGCGCTTTTCGCTCGTCGACGCAGTCTACGGCCCTGTCTTCCGCTACATCGATACCTTCGACCGGATCGGCGATTTCGGCATTCTGGACGGCAAACCGCTCGTCCAGGCCTGGCGCCAGGCATTGAGTGGACGCCCGTCCGTCAAGCATGCCGTGGCGCAGGACTATCCACTGCGCCTGCATGCCTTCCTGCGGGCGAAGGGATCGTATCTTTCGACGGTCATTCGTAAGAACGATCCGGCCAGCGCGCTTCCGCCAGCCCAGTTCGCCTGAACGGATGGACCACCGTGCCGGCCCACCATTGAGGCGAGGAACTGCGGCGAATGCGCGGCGTCGCGGCGCCACCCCGCGGCTTATGCCTGGGCGGCATCAAAATCCGCACGCGCTTCGCGCACCGCATCATGGTTGAGTTCGGCCCATAGGATCAGTTGATGAAAGGCGCCGAACATCGAGCGCCCGAGATCGGTCAGGCTGTATTCAACGCTCGGTGGTTTGGTCGGGAACACTTCACGATGCACATAGCCGTCGCGCTGCAAATCATGCAGTGTCTGGGTCAGCATGCGCTGCGAAATGTCGGGCACCAGCCGCCGCAACTCACCGAAGCGATACGGCCTTTCAGCCAGCGCCATCACCAGCAGCGATCTCCATTTGCCGCTGACGCCCTGGATGACATTGCGAACCGGACAGTCGGCAAAATTACCGCCCCCGCTCATCGCTTTGTAGGTCTCCAGCTTCGATTTCAGATTGGTGACCTTGCCGTCCATCGCTGGTTCCCTGGATGTGCCTACCTCCCGAAAAACTGCCTTCTTTACGGTGACAGGTCAATTCCTATTTTAGTGCTGGTCTCCTTCTGAGACCACTAGAGCACCCGCCGCTTCGGCACAAATCAGGATCTCCGATGACCGAAACCCTTCTCGTCACCGGCGCCTCCGGCCAGCTTGGCCGCGGCGTCATCCGCTATCTCCTGGACGCGCATAAAACTCCGCCTGCAAAGATCATCGCCACCACGCGCAATCCCGAAAGCCTGGCAGATTTGGCGGTGCGCGGCGTCGTTGTCAGGGCCGCAGACTTCAACGACTCCGCTTCGCTGGAAACCGCGTTCAAGGGTGCCGACAAGGCGCTGATCATTTCGACCGGCGATCTCGATCTCAAAGGCGGCAAGCGCCTGAAGCAGCACGAGAATGCAGTCGCGGCGGCCAAAAACGCCGGCGTTTCGCACCTGCTCTACACCTCGATGCCCAACCCGGAACCGGTGTCGCCGGTCCTGTTTGCCGGTGACCACTACAGCACCGAGCAGGCAATCAAGGCGAGCGGCATCCCCTACACGATCTTCCGCAACGGCTGGTACCAGGAGAACCTGTTCATGGCGCTGCCGCACGCGATCGCCTCGGGGCACTGGTACACGTCCGCCGGCGAAGGCCGCATCGCCCATGGCGCACGCGAAGACATGGCAGCGGCGATCGCCGCCGGTCTCGCTTCTGGCACGACCGACAACAAAACCTACACGCTGACTGGCCCGCAAGCGTACACGACGGCCGAGATCGCCGCCCTCGTCAGCGAAGTCACCGGCAAGCCGCTCGATGTCGTGCAGGTTTCGGATGATGTCCTGACCGAAGGGGTAAAGGCATCAGGCGTTCCCGAGGATTTTGCCGGCGTCGTCGTTTCCTTCGACGTCAACACGCGTGCCGGCCGCATCGCCATGGTGACGGACGCGATCGAGATGCTTTCCGGCAGGACGCCAAGGACGTTGAGACAATTCCTCGAGGCGAACAAGGCTGCCTTGGCAGGTTGAAATCCACGCGGCGGGAAGTCTGTTCTCGACTTTCCGCCCCTACTTCGATGTTTTGATCAGGCCGTGCCGAATAAGGCTCTCTCCGGTCGCCGCCAGCGCGTCTTCGCGCGAACGCGGCTTCCAGCCGAGCATGCGAACCGCCTTGGCATTGGTGGCATTCTTGACCTTGCCCAGCTCAGGCACGAGCTGCGCGACTTCCGGATTGAACAGTCCCACCATGCGCACCAGCCAATCGGGAAGCTCTCTGGTCGAAACGCGCTTCGCCGCGTTGCCGAGCCGCTTTCTCAAGGTTTGCGCGATTTCCCGCACGGTCATGAAATCGCCGGCCACCGCCAGGAAGCGCTCGCCATTGGCAGCTGGATCGGTCATGGCGCGGACATGCAGGTCCGCCACGTCGCGTGCATCGACGGCGCCGAAGGACAGGCGCGGCAGCCCCGGCATGGCTCCATTCATCATGCGTTGGACAAATTCGGTGGAGGTCGAATGGTCCGGGCCAAGCACAGGCCCGAAGATGCCGACGGGGTTGACGGCAGCAAGCTCCAACCCGCCACCCTCGGCGGCGATAAAATCCCAGGCCGCGCGCTCGGCGAGCGTCTTCGACTTCACATAGGCGCTGACCCTTCCCATCGGATCGGTCCAGTTCTCCTCGGTGAACGGACGGCCGTCGGGCGGCATCTTGCCGTAGCCGACAGCCGCGAAGGAGGACGTCAGCACGACGCGTCTGACGCCGGCATCTCGTGCCGCCCGCAGCACCCGCAACGCGCCTTCACGGGCCGGAATGATCAGCTCGTCATCATGCTTGGGCACGCCGGGCGGGAACGGCGAGGCGACATGCAGGACATAGTCGCAGCCTGCAGCGGCTAGCGGCCAGCCGGCATCGCTCATGAGATCGGCGATTGCAAAGGAGAGCCTGTCATCCGGCTCGACGCCACCTGCCTTGAGCATGGCCAGGACATCGGCTTGCCGCCTGGCCGAGCGCACGGTGGTGCGCACGCGGTAGCCCGCCTTCAGCAGTTCAAGGATACAGTGGGCGCCGAGAAAGCCAGATCCGCCGGTGACAAGCACCAATTCGCCGCTCATGCCCGTCCCCCGAAGCGTCAGCCCAAGGCGATCGAGACAGTCAGATCGCCACCTGCGTGCCGATCTCTACCACACGGCCGGTCGGTATCTGGAAATATTCGGTGGCGTCGGCCGCCGTGCGCGCCAGCCCGATGAACAGCCGGTCCTGCCACACCGGCATGCCGGAATTGGGCGAGGCTTTCAGCGAGCGCCGGGACAGGAAGAAGGACGTCGTCATGATGTCGAACTTCCAGCCTTGCTTGCGGCAGATCGCCAGCGCGCGCGGGATGTTGGGCTGCTCCATATAGCCGAAGGTCAGCGTCACCCGCATGAACAGCTCGTTGACCGTCTCCATCTTGACCCGGTCGCTGTCGGGCACCACCGGCTGCGGCGCGGTCACCACCGAGAGGATCACATTCTGCTCGTGCAGCACCTTGTAGTGCTTCAGGCTGTGCATCAGCGCGGTCGGCGCGCTGAGCGGATCGCTGGTCAGGAACACCGCGGTGCCGGATACCAGCTGCGGCTTTTTCTTCAACAGATTGCCGGCCAGGAAATCGAGCGGGATCTCGTTGCGGCGGGTCTTGTCGAAGAGATAACGGCTGCCGCGCACCCAGGTCCACATCGCCAGAACGATGGTGAAGGCCACCGCCAGCGAGGCCCAGCCGCCTTCGAACACCTTGACGATGTTGGAAGCAAAGAAACCGACATCGATGAAACCGAACAACGCCGTCATCGCGACAGCCACCCACAGCCGCCATTTCCAGATGCGGGTCATGACGACAAACAGCAGCACCGTGGTCACCAGCATGTTGCCGGTCACCGAGATGCCGTATGCCGAAGCCAGCCTGCTGGATTCGCCGAAGCCCACCACCAGCATCATCACCACCAGCGCCAGCAACAGGTTGACGCGCGGCATGTAGATCTGGCCGGACTGTTTTTCCGACGTGTGCAGGATTTCCAGCCGTGGCAGCATGTTGAGCTGCACCGCTTGCCTGGTCAGCGAGAATGCGCCTGAAATCACCGCTTGGCTGGCGATGACCGTCGCGGCGGTCGCCAGCATCACCATCGGGATCAGCGTCCAGCCCTCGTTCATTTCGAAGAAGGGATGTCCGACCACGCCGTTCTTGGCCAGCACGAAGGCGCCCTGGCCGGCATAGTTGAGCAGCAGGCAAGGGAACACGATCGCCAGCCAGGCGAGCACGATCGGCTTGCGGCCGAAATGGCCGAGATCGGCATAGAGCGCTTCGGCGCCGGTGACCGCAAGGAAGATGGCGCCGATGGTGACGAAGGCGACATCGGGCGAATTGATCAGGAAGGCGACGATATAGTGCGGGCTGATCGCCCACAGGATTTCCGGATCGGCGATGATATGGTTGAGACCGGACAGGCCGATGGCCAGGAACCAGACCGCGGTGATCGGGCCGAAGATCAGCGCTACGCCGCCGGTGCCGAAGCGCTGCACCGAAAACAGTACCGCCAGGATGACCAGTGTCAGCGGCACGACATAGGGCTGGAAGGTCGGCGTGACGACGTTCATGCCCTCGACCGCCGACAGCACCGAAATTGCCGGGGTTATGACGGCGTCGCCGAAGAAGAGCGAGGCGCCGACGATACCGATGCCCAGAATGATCGCCGAGCGCTTCGGGAAACTGCCGCGCGCCAATGCCATCAACGACAGCACGCCGCCTTCGCCGCGGTTGTTGGCGCGCAGCACGAACATGATGTATTTGATGGTGACGATGATCGTCAGTGACCAGATGATCAGCGAGAGAACGCCAAGAATGTCGCCACGGTCGGCCACTTCGCCGCCCGACGACGCCACCAGCGCCTCGCGGAACGCGTAGATCGGGCTGGTGCCGATATCGCCGTAAACAACGCCGAGCGCGCCGAGCATCAACACCTTGGTGCTGTGCTGCTCGATCTCAGGATGGCTCGATTGTTCGACGGTTTCTGCCTCACTACCAGTGTTGGCAAGGGCCATGAACGACACTCCGATAAGCGGGCGGTGCTCTACGCTTGCTGCGATGCAATATCAAGTACCGTCGCGTTATGGCTGCCATGCTTTGCACGCGAGGCTGCCACCATTACCACCCGCAAGCCCTGAGAAATCGGCCCACCGTGCCGGCCATGCCATACTCCAACGCGTCGGCTGTCAACCCATGTCCGATCGACACTTCGGCCAATGCCGGAACGCGTCGCGCCAGGGCCGGCAGGTTGCTCACCGTCAGATCGTGCCCGGCATTGACCTCAAGGCCCGCGACAAAGGCCGCATCGGCGGTTTTTCCCAGTCTTTCCAGCTCCTTGGCCGCCTTGGCGGAATCGGCATGGCAACTGCCATAAGGTCCCGTGTAAAGCTCGATACGGTCGGCGCCGGTATCGCGCGCGGCGTTTATGCCGGCAGGATCCGCATCGGAGAACAACGAGACCCGGAAACCGCCCTTCTTCAGGCGTCTCACGATCGGTGTCAGGAACGCTGCATCGGCGATGAAGTTCCAGCCATGGTCCGAGGTTGCCTGGGAGGGATCGTCAGGCACCAGGGTCACCTGTTCCGGTTGATGCTTTTCCACGAGAGCCAGGAAATCCTCGGTCGGATGGCCCTCGATGTTGAATTCGGCTCGCGGGAACTCATCGTCGATCAAGGCCCTGATCTCAGGCAGGTCTGAACGGCGGGTATGGCGCTCGTCCGGGCGAGGATGCACCGTCAGCCCATGCGCTCCCGCCGCAAGCGCGATGCGGCCAAGCCTGATCACATCGGGCCACGGCAGGTCGCGCCGGTTGCGCAGCATGGCGATGGCGTTGAGATTGACGGAAAGCTTTGCGGGCATGGCTTCGGATCCTGCTCGATTTCGGCGCATCTATACCGCCTTTGACGGGAACAGATAGGGGGTTTCCGGTGTTCCAGAAGATCGGATGACGTTTGTGAAAGGATACGATCCCTTGAATTTCCTCGAAGCCGTGCCGGCAATCCGGCGCATCGATACGGACCGTGAGGATCTCTTCGCCATCGATATCGTCGGCCATGTCTCGGCGGCCGACGCGGAAAACCTGTTCGGCCTGCTCGAAGCGGCTTACGCGCTTCACCCGCGAATCGATGTGCTGGTGCGCGTGATCGATCATGACGGCGTCGACTGGAGCGACATATCGGACGAGACGCTGCGACAGGGCGCGGTCCAGGCCGCAGAGCATATCGGCCGTTGTGCCGCGATCGGCGAGCCGGACTGGACGGCGCAGGCGCGAGACTTCCTCCCTACCCCGCCGCCGGTCGAACTCAGGCATTTCAAAGACGAGGCCGATGCCTGGCAATGGCTCGGCGCCAGGCAACTGGGCTCCGCTACCTGACGATCGTCAACCGTTCGGCCGCCCGGGTGATCGCGGTGTAAAGCCAGCGCTGGCGCGTTTCCTTGAACGCCCAGCTTTCGTCGAACAGCACGATCTCGTTCCACTGCGACCCCTGCGCCTTGTGCACGGTCAGCGCATAGCCATAGTCGAAATCATCGAACCGCTTCTTCTGCTGCCACGGGATATCGGCGTCGGGATCCTCGAACGCCGCCTTGAGCAGCTTGATCTTGGCGACACCGCGGTCCGGATCATCCTCTTCGGGCGACACCAGGAGGTTGATGCCAGGTTTCACCGTCTCGCGCGACGAGGTCATCACCTTCCACAGCGAACCGTTGAGCAGGCCCTTGGCCGGGTCGTTGCGCAGGCACACCAGCTTGTCGCCGGCCTGCGGATAGTCGGCATTGAACCCCTTGAGCTCGCGCAGGCGCTGGTTGTAGCGGCGGCGCGTGCGGTTGGTGCCGACCAGCACCTGGTCCGCCCTCAGCACTAGGTCCTGGTTGACGTCTTCCTTGCCGATCACCTGCGCCGTGCCGTAGTCGCCGCGCATGAATTCGCGCCCCTCGCGCACGTCGAGCGCCAGCCGCAGGATCGGATTGTCGCGCGCCTGCCGGTGGATTTCGGTGAGCAGGAAATCCGGCTCGTGGTCGGTGAAGAAGCCACCGCCCGAGATCGGCGGCAACTGGCCGGGATCGCCCAGCACCAGGATCGGCGTGCCAAAGCTCAAGAGGTCACGGCCAAGCTGCTCGTCGACCATCGAGCATTCGTCGATGATGACCAGTTTCGCACGCGAGATCGGGCTCTGCCGGTTGAGCGAAAAAGTCGGCGACATCGACGTCTTGCCAGTCACCTCGTCTTCGACCGATTCCTCCCCCTTGGGCCTGTAGATCAGCGAATGGATGGTGCGGGCATTGACCGCGCCCTTGGAGCGCAGCACCTGCGCCGCCTTGCCGGTGAAGGCGGCGAACTGCACCTGGCCGTCGACATGTTCGGCGAAATAGCGCGCCAGCGTCGTCTTGCCGGTGCCGGCATAGCCGAACAGCCGGAACAATTGCGGCTTGCCGGCCTTGAGCCAGCGCGCGACCGCCTGCAGCGCCTCGTCCTGTTGGGGTGAAAATTCCATCTGATCGTGTGACCGGATTCGCGAGAGAAAGACAAGATAGCGCCACCGCCATCGACGCGGCTTGGTGGCGAACTCCCTGCGCTTCAGCCTATCAGGCGAGGACGGGAACGTAAAGGGAACGGGCGGCGTGTCCGCACGATCACCCGACGGCGTGCGGATCGTTCTCCAGCAGGATCGGCTTGCCGTGCGGCGTGGCATGCGCGGCGCGCTCCCAGGCCCGTGCCATTGCATCGACATCGGGCTTGGCGGCCAATCCTTTCGACGCCAGCAGCGCTTCCAGCGCCGCCAACCAATGTTCGTAATAGTCATGGCCGTCAGCCCCGGCGCCGGGTTTCTTCACTTCGGCCGACAGTGCCTGCGCCCACTCGCTCCACGAAAATAGGCCCTTGTCGTGCAGCGCCACCGTCATCGCGAAGGCTTCGGCCTGCCAGGGCTCGGCGAAGACGGGCGCATCGAGGCCGGCGGGCAGACCGGCAGGCCCGTTCGCCTCAGGCCGGTTCAAGATAGCTCTCCCAGGCATCGATGGACACGGTCAGCGTCGGATCGGCCCCGTCGCCCCAGATCTCGGCTCCGTCGAAAACCACCGTATAGACCCATTGCGGGTTCTCGCCCTGCCCATGCGCGTTGGTGTCGGGGAACACAAAGCCGTCGCGCACCGCTTCGATCCTCCCATGCTTGCCGCGCGCGTAGCGCGGCAGTCTGGTGTGGCCGATCGGATTGAAATTCCTGGTCCGCACGCGGTCGCCGGCCCTGAACCGCGGCGCCGTTTCGACCGGCCGGTTACACGGAGCGCCCTTGGCAAGCACTGCCGGAACGTCATGGGCCTTCAGCACTCTTTTGGGCGTCGCCGCCGCATCGATCGCCTCGCCTGCCTTGAGATCACGCTCGCTGACGAAACCATGGCGCTTGAGCAGGGTTTCCAGCGCCTTGATCCAGATCTGGTAGTAGCTGGAGGCATAATAGTCGGCCGGATGCAGCGATTCCCGCGCATGCCGGCTCTCATCGATATTCCAGGCGCCCATGGCGCCGGCGGTGAGCGTCACGCCGAGCGCCCGCCGCTCCCAGTCGGTATGGAAATACGGCTCGTCCCGTTCCGGCGCCACCGGCCCGAATCCCATCTGTCCGCCGACATCCTGCGGGCCGTTCATGCCGGATCCCCCGTTTTTTCCGGTTTTTGGGCTAGCACAGTGCCGATCATCGCATCGCGGCTTACCAATTCGGACAAGCGCTCCTCACTCCAGCCTTCGGTTCCTTGAGGCCGCATCGGGACGACGAGATGGCGCAACTCCGCGGTCGAATCCCAGACGCGTATCTTTGTCGAGGCCGGCAGCGTCAGCCCGAATTCCTCAAGCACGCCGCGCGGATCGATGACCGCGCGCGAGCGATAGGGCGGCGCCTTGTACCAGACCGGCGGCAGGCCGAGCACCGACCACGGATAGCAGGAGCACAGCGTGCAGACGACGAGATTGTGAGTCTCTTCGGTGTTGAACACCGCCTGCATGTGCTCGCCTTGCCGGCCGGTATAGCCCAGCGATCCGATCGCCGCCGTAGCATCGCGCTTCAGCCAGTCGGCAAAAGCGGGATCGCTCCAGGCCTTGGCCACCACCCTCGCGCCGTTGCGGGGACCGATCTTAGTCTCGTAGGTATCGACGATGACATCGATCGCGGCCGGATCGATCAATCCCTTGCGGGTGAGAATGGTTTCCAGCGCGCGCACGCGGGCGGCAAACGGATCGAGTTCGTTGTCGTGGTCATGATCGTGGGACATGGTCATAAACTACGGCTGGGATCCGCCGGCCGCAAGCATGACGACTTGGGCCAGTGGGCGCGACGCGGATACACTACTCCGCGGCCGTCTTTTGCGGCTCGCCTCGGATTTCGTCATCATCGTCGAACAGCGAAGGCTGATCCTCCGCTTCGACCAGATGCAATTCGGGCTTGCGCTTCGGCATCAGCCCGACCAGCCAGCCCGAGAAATTTTCCATGTAGACATAGATTACCGGTGTGACGAACAGCGTCAGCGCCTGCGAGGCGAGCAGACCGCCGACAACGGCGACGCCCAGCGGCTGGCGCAGCTCCGCGCTGGCGCCCGTGCCGAGCGCGATCGGGAACGTGCCCATCAAGGCGGCCAGCGTCGTCATCATGATCGGCCGGAACCGCATCAGGCAGGCCTTGTGGATGGACTCGGTGGCCGACATTCCTTCTCGTCGCAATTCGAGCGCGACGTCGACCATCATGATGCCGTTCTTCTTGACGATGCCGATCAGCATCAGGATGCCGATCACCGCGATGACGGACAGGTCCATGCCGGCGAAGCGCAAGGCGACAACCGCTCCCAGCACAGCCGATGGCAAGCCTGTGAGGATCGTGAGCGGATGGATGAAGCTCTCATAGAGAATGCCAAGCACGATATAGATGGTCAGGATCGCGCCGCCGATCAGCAGGCCCTGGTTGGCGAGCGAATCCTGGAAGGTCTTGGCTGTGCCGGCAAAGCTGGTCGAGATCGTCTCCGGCATGCCGATCTGCTCCTTGAGCGCATCGATGCGGCTCACGCTGTCGCCGAGCGCCACGCCTTGCGGCAGATTATAGGAGATCGTCACGGCCGGAAGCTGGCCGAGCTGGTTGACCGTCAAGGCGCCGGCCGTGCGATCGACCCGGGCGAAGGCGCCAAGCGGAACCAGGGAGCCGCTCGCCGTCCTCATCTGGATGGCCAGCATCCGCTCCGGCGACCACTCGATCTTGGGATCGAGCTCGGTGATGACTTCGTAGCTGTCGGCGGAGCCGAAGATCGTCGAAACCTGGTCGGTGCCGAACCCGCCATAAAGCGCCGAGCGCAGCGTGTCGGTGTCGATGCCGAGCTGGGCCGCCTTGTCGCGATCCACCACCAGCGTCGCCTGCAGCGCATTGTTCTGCAAATCGCTGGTGACGTCGGTGAAGGTCGCATGATCGGCCGCCATCGCGTCATTCAGTTTCTGCGCCCAGATGTCTGTCTGGCCGGTGTCGAGGCCCTGAACCACGAGCTGGTAGGCGCTGGCAGACGAGCGCGAACCCAGCCTCAGATTCTGCACAGGCTGCATGTAGGTCTCGATGCCCGCGACGCCGGCCAATTGCTTGCGTAGATCCGCAAGCACCTTCTCGATATTGGGCCGCTGGTCCTTGCCCTTGAGCTGGACGAAAAGCTGCCCCTGGTTGAGCGCATTGTTGCCGCTGCCCGCCGACCACGCAACATGGTCGACATAGGGCGAATGCGAGAACACGCTGGCCACCTGCCCCTGCAGCTTTGCCATGGCGTCGAACGAGATGTCCTGGCGCGCAATGGTCGTCACCGATATCTGGCCGATATCCTCCTGCGGGAAAAAGCCCTTCGGCGAGACCTCGATCAGCCACACCGACGCCGCCGCGGTGCCTATGAAGACCAGGAACACCAGGAAAGTGTGCCGCAGACAGAAGCTCAGGATCCGGTCGTAGCCGCGGGTGATGAAATCGCGCCTGTGGCCATCGCCATGCGCCTCGCGGTCGGCCTTGGTCACCGACAGCAGCCGCGAGCACAGCATCGGCGTCAGCGTCAGCGACACGAACATTGACGCCAGGATGGCGACCGTCACCACGACGGCGAACTCGTTGAAGATGCGCCCGATGACGCCGCCCATCAGAAGCACCGGGATGAACACGGCCACGAGCGAGATCGAAATCGAGATGATGGTGAAGCCGATTTCGCGCGCGCCCTTCAGCGACGCATCGAACGCCGACAACCCATCCTCCTCCATATGGCGGAAGATGTTTTCCAGCATCACGATGGCATCGTCGACGACGAGGCCGACCGCGAGCGTCAGGCCCATCAGTGAGATGTTGTCGATGGAAAAGCCGAACAGGAACATCGCGCCGAGCGTGGCGATCAACGAGATCGGCACCGCCACGGCCGGGATGATGGTCGCCGTAACGCGGCGCAGGAACACGAAGATCACCATGACCACCAGTGCGATGGTCAACAGCAACGTGAACTGCACGTCGTCCACGGCCTGGCGGATCGAGGTCGAACGATCGTTGAGCAGCTTGATCTGGGCGGCGGCCGGCATCTGGTCCTGGAAGGACGGCAGCATCGCCTTGACCTTGTCGACGACGTCGACAGTGTTGGCGTCGGGCTGGCGCTGCACCGCCATGATGATCGCGCGCGTGCCGTCATACCAGCTCGCAGTCGTCGTGGTCTGCACCGAATCAACGACGCGCGTCACCTCGCCCAGCCGCACCGGATGACCGTTCTTGGTGGCGATGATGAGGTTGGAGAATCCGGCGGCGTCAGTCAGCTGCGTATTGGCCGTGATCGTCAACTGCTGTTTGTTGTTCTTCAGAACGCCCAGCGGGGTGTTGGAGTTGGCGGATGCGATCGCCGCCTGCAGCTGGTCGATCGAAATGCCGCGCGCGGCAAGCGCGGTCGGGTCGATCTGGATGCGGACTGCATATTTCTGCTGGCCGAAGATGGAGACCTGCGCCACGCCGTCGATGGTCGACAGCGACGGCGAGATGACGTTTTCGGCGAAAGCATCGAGATCGGTCAGCGGAACCGTATCGCTGACCAGCGACATCAAAAGGATCGGCGCGTCGGCCGGATTGACCTTGCGATAGCTCGGCGGCGAGGTCATCTGCGGCGGCAGCGATCTTTGCGTGCGCGCGATCGCTGCCTGCACGTCCGCGGCCGCGGCATCGATGTCGCGGTTGAGCACGAACTGGATGGCGATCGAGGTCTGGCCGAGCGAGTTGGTGGTCGAGATCGAATCGATTCCGGCAATGGTGGCGAATTGCTTGATCAGCGGCGTCGCCACCGACGTTGCCATCGTTTCCGGCGAGGCTCCGGGTAGCTGAGCCGAGACGTTGACGACAGGGAATTCGGCACTGGGCAGCGCGGCCACCGGGAGGAACTTGTAGGCGAAAAGCCCGCCCAGAACGAGGGCGAACGACATCAGGAGGGTGGCGACAGGCCTGCGAATGCAGAACTCGGAGATCATTGGGCCGCCTCGCCGGCCTTGTCCGCTTGCGCGATCTTGGGTGCTGCCTGGTCGCCGGATCCGGCGGATGCCTTGCCTTCGTGCACGGCAGCCCCGTTCTTCAGTCGCGTCTGGCCTTCGATAACAACCTTCTCGCCGCTTTTCAGGCCATCGCTGATGGCGGCGCTCTGACCCACGGTCAGCGCCACTTGCACCGGCCGCATTTCGACTGTGTTGTCAGGCTTGACCACATAGACGAACGGCCCCTTCTGGCTGGGCTGCACCGCGACCGTGGGGACGGACGTCATCTGCGGCATGATGCCGGCGTCGAGCACGACATTCACATATTGGCCCGGCCACAGCGACAGATCGGCGTTGGGTATGCTGGCTCGCGTTGCGATGGTGCCGGAAGCGGTATCGACGCTGGAATCGACGAAATCGAGCGTGCCCTTGCCAATGGGTGTCGGGTCGCCGTCCTGGGTCAGGGTCACTGCCCCTTGCTGTGGCTTTGCCAGTGCCTTGTGCAGCAGCGCAAGGTTGCTTTCGGGCAGGTTGAAGTTCACCTGCAGCGGATCCATCTGGGTGATGGTGACGAGCGGGGTCGAGGTGCTGCTGCTGCCATTGCTCGTGGTCACGAGATCGCCCACGGCAACGTTGACCGCGCCAAGCCTGCCGGAAATCGGCGCGGTGATCCTGGCAAAGCCAAGCTGGACATTGTCTGCATCGATTGTCGCCTTGTCGGCATCGACAGTCGCTGCCGCCGCCTTCTGCGCGGCAACGGCCTGGTCGTAGGTCTGCTGCGTACCGGCCTGCTTGGCGACAAGATCCTTGGCGCGCTGAAGATCGGAATTCGAACTGGCAAGCAGCGCCTGATCCTTGGCGAGCGTCGCCTGATCCTTGGCGAGCTGCGCCTTCAAGGCACGGTCATCCAGCGAAAACAGGAGATCGCCGGTTTTCACCATCTGCCCGTCCTTGACGTCGATCGACACGATCTGGCTGGACACGCGCGCGTTGATGCTGACCACGGCGGGAGAGGAGACGAAGCCGATGGCGTAGCGCCGGACCGGGAAATCGGCCGTCGTTGCCGTGGCCGAGATGATCGAGGCCGAACGGGCGCCAGTGCCGCCAGCCGCCTGCTTGCCCCCTGCCTGCGGATCCTGGCTATCCGACGCCGGCTTGTCCGACGCGACCTGATTTACACCGATGATCTGCCGGGCCCTGCTCAGCGCATCGGGAGACAGATAGAGCCAGGCCGCGCCTGCGCAGGCGACCGCAAGCAATGAAAGAATGACTTTTCCACGCATCGACAAAAGACCCTCTCCGTCCGACACGCCATAGCCAGGTGGTCGTATTCTAGCTCAAATCACGACGCCCTGCCGCGATTTCGCTGAATAGATAGGACAGGGCTTTGGCGGAAAAGGGCCAAAACACGGCATTACGAAGATTTAATGTGCACTGCACAATGGATGGGCTGGCCACCATGATCGCGTGCAAAAGGCGGATCGCGACCCTGGACAACTCACCGCAGCATCGGCCAAAGCGTCACGGCCAGCAACACGCCCATGGCGATGTTGAACCATTTCAGCCGCACTGGATCGGACAGGAAACCGCGCAGCGCCGTGCCGAATCCCGCCCACACTGAAACACTCGGCAGGTTGACGATGGTGAAGGCCACCGAGATCAGCGCCACCGACAGGAACGGATGCTCCGGATTGGAGTAGACGGCCATGGCGGTGATCGCCATCACCCAGGCCTTGGCGTTGACCCACTGGAACGCCGCCGCCTCGATGAAACGCATCGGACGCGCCTTCGTGTCGCCTTTGCCGCTGAGCGAGCGCGACATGGCGATTTTCCAGGCAAGGTAGAGCAGATAGGCGGCGCCGGCGATCTTGAGCGCGGTGTGCAGCGCCGGGAACGCCGTCAGCACGGCGCCAAGACCAAGGCCGACCGCCAGCAGCAAGACAAGAAACCCGATGCTGATGCCGAACATATGCGGCACGCTCCTCACCAGGCCGAAATTCACACCTGAGGCGAGCAGCATCAGATTGTTAGGCCCGGGCGTGATCGAGGTCACGAAGGCGTAGACAAGCAAGGCGAGGAATGCGTCGAGCGACATGATATCCTCCCAGATAAGCCAGTATTATTGTCTCTTCCAACGACCGCACAAATGCCACCCTCGGCCGGTGGCCGATCCCGTCGTCACGCTGTGGAGAAACTTACCGGTGCTACATCCCCTGCGGGCCACGGTTCATCGCCGCCACGCCGGTGCGGCAGATTTCGACCAGGCCGAGTGGCTTCATGATGGCGATGAACTGGTCGAGCTTGGAGCCCTTGCCGGTGATCTCGAAGATGAAATGCTCGGTGTTGGCGTCGATGACGCTGGCGCGGAAGGCGTCAGCCAGCCGCAGCGCCTCGACGCGGGCTTCGCCGGTGCCGGCGACCTTGACCAGCGCCAGTTCCCGCTCCAGCGGCCGCTCCTGGCCGAACTCCTGCGAGCGCACGGTGAGGTCGACGACGCGGTGGACCGGCACGATGCGCTCGAGCTGGTGCTTGATCTGCTCCAGCACATGCGGCGTGCCGCGCGTTACGATGGTGATGCGCGACAGATGTTTCTCATGCTCGGTTTCCGAGACCGTCAGGCTCTCGATGTTGTAGCCGCGCCCGGAAAACAGGCCGATGACCCGGGCAAGCACGCCCGGCTCGTTGTCGACCAGCACTGAAAGCGTGTGGTTCTCGGGCTTTTCCGTTTCCTTGGCGATGAAATAGGCGGAGCCGGTCGGTTGTAGCTGTGCGTTCATGATGTGAATCTCGACTTCAAACTCTTGGATCTAATCTCTGTTTACGCACGGCTTCTCGCGACAGCCCTGCCTCTGTCCGCTGCTAAACCAGTTCCCTGCCCTTGGCGTCGATGGCGTTGGCCACCGCTTCGTCCGTCGCCTCGTCCGGCAAGAGCATCTCATTGTGCGCCTTGCCCGACGGGATCATCGGGAAGCAGTTGGCGAGCGTCGCCACGCGGCAGTCGAACAGCACCGGCTTCCTGACCGAGATCATCTCCTTGATGGCATCGTCCAGCTCGTCCGGCTTGTCGCAGCGAATACCGTGGCCGCCATAGGCTTCGGCCAGCTTGACGAAATCAGGCATGGCTTCGGTGTAGGAATGCGACAGCCGGTTGCCGTGCAGCAGCTGCTGCCACTGCCGCACCATGCCCATATACTGGTTGTTGAGAATGAAGATTTTGATCGGCGCGTCGAACTGCACCGCGGCACTCATCTCTTGCATCGTCATCTGCACCGAAGCGTCGCCGGCGATATCGACGACCAGCGCGTTCGGATGCGCGATCTGCACGCCGAGTGCCGCCGGCAGGCCGTAACCCATCGTGCCGAGCCCCCCGGACGTCATCCAGCGGTTCGGCTTCTCGAAATGGTAGTGCTGCGCCGCCCACATCTGGTGCTGGCCGACCTCCGTCGTGATGTAGGTGTCCATGTCCTTGGTCAGGGCATAGAGCCGCTGGATGGCATATTGCGGCATGATCACGTCGTTGTTCATCTTGTAGGCGAGCGAATCGCGCCCACGCCATTTGGCGATCTGCTCCCACCAGGGATAGAGCGCCTTCTTGTCGGCCTTGGCGGTTGCCCGCCACAGCCGCACGAGATCCTCCAGAACCCGGCCGACATCGCCGATAATGGGCACGTCGGTGTGGACGTTTTTGTTGATCGAGGACGGATCGATGTCGATATGGATCTTCTTCGAGTTCGGCGAGAACGCGTTGAGCCGGCCGGTGATGCGGTCGTCGAAGCGCGCACCGATGCAGATCATCACGTCGCAATCATGCATGGCCATGTTGGCTTCGTAGGTGCCGTGCATGCCGAGCATGCCGAGCCAGTTCTTGCCCGATGCCGGATAGGCGCCGAGCCCCATCAACGTCGAGGTGATCGGGAAACCGGTGAGGTCGACCAGTTCGCGCAGCAGATGGCTCGCTTCCGGACCGGAGTTGATGACGCCGCCGCCGCTGTAGATGATCGGCTTCCTGGCACCGGCCAGCAGTTCGACCGCCGCCTTGACCTTCTCCAGGTCGCCCTGCACCTTCGGCTGATAGCTGGTGCGCGGCGCGGTTTGCGGAGAAACATAAAAACCCTTGGCGAACTGCACGTCCTTCGGGATGTCGACCACGACAGGACCGGGACGGCCGGTGGTGGCGACATGGAAGGCCTCATGAATGGTTGCGGCAAGCTCGTTGACGTCCTTCACCAGCCAATTGTGCTTGGTGCAGGGGCGCGTGATGCCGACCGTGTCGCACTCCTGGAAAGCGTCCGAACCGATCAGCGAGGTCGGCACCTGCCCGGTCAGGCACACCAGCGGGATCGAATCCATCAGCGCGTCCTGCAAAGGCGTCACCGCGTTGGTCGCGCCCGGACCCGATGTCACCAGCATGACGCCTGCCTTGCCGGTCGAGCGCGCATAGCCCTCGGCCGCGTGGCCGGCGCCCTGCTCGTGCCTCACCAGGATGTGCTCGACGTCGTCCTGCTGGAAGATCTCGTCATAGATCGGGAGAACCGCGCCGCCCGGATAACCGAAGACATGCTTGACGCCATTATCCTTCAGCGCCTGCACCACCATTTCGGCGCCAGTCATTTCGCGCCGCTCGCTCTGTCCGTTGCTCATCGGTTTGGTCCCGTACTGTCCGCCATCTGGCGATTTGCTGGTCGTTTAGTCGTGTTTCAGGCAATAAAAAAGGCCCCCGAGGGAGCCTGTGTGTTGCGCATGGGAGGTTTTCGCCCGGCGGTTACACCGCCTTGCCCACGCGCCTTCCTACGAGAATGAGTGCCTTTTTCATGGTGGCGAACCATAAGGGTGAAAGCAGCCGTTCGTCAATGGGGTCGATTCCGCTTTCATGCCGGCTTGCCCGGTGCATGGCACGAAGCAGGCGCACGCCGTCATTTAGACCCGGCTCGACGCCGGGTCGCTGGTCAAACCTCTGAAAACAAAGCGAACTATTTGGCGACGTGACGCGGCCCATGGTTTGCCGCGATACTGTCCAAGGCCGGACCCCAAGCTCGGCAAAGGCAGCTCGCAACGAGGCCGATCAACAAAAAAGCGGAGGAAACTGATGCTCGACAAGGCCCCGAACAGGAAGCTTTCCGACCTTCTCGAACGATTTGGCGCGGCCCTTGCCGCCGGCGACGTCGACAAGGCGGTCGAATGCTTCCGGGAAGATTGTTATTGGCGCGACCTCGTCACCTTCACCTGGAATATCAAGACCATGGAAGGCCGCGATCAGGTGCGTGACATGCTGGAAAGCCAGCTATCGAAGACGAAGCCATCACATTTCGCCATCGCCAGGGGCGAGGACGCGACCGAGGCGAACGGGGTGATCGACGGCTGGATCAGCTTCGAGACGAATGTGGCGCGCGGCTTCGGCCATATCAGGTTGAAGGACGGCAAGATCTGGACGCTGCTGACCACAATGGTCGAGCTGAAAGGCTATGAAGAGCCGGCCGGCTTCGCCCGGCCCATGGGCGCCAAGCACGGCTCCGGCAGGAACCGCCCGACCTGGAAGGAAGAGCGCGAGAAGGAAGCGGCCGAGCTTGGCTTCAAGACGCAGCCCTATACGGTCATCATCGGCGGCGGCCAGGGCGGCATCGCGCTTGGCGCACGGCTCCGGCAGCTCGGCGTGCCGACGATCATCATCGAGAAGAATGAACGTGCCGGCGACAGCTGGCGCAAGCGCTACAAGTCGCTCTGCCTGCACGATCCGGTCTGGTATGACCATTTGCCCTACATCGATTTTCCCCGGAACTGGCCGGTTTTCTCGCCCAAGGACAAGATCGGCGACTGGCTGGAAATGTACACCAAGGTGATGGAGCTGAATTACTGGTCCTCAACCGAGGCCAAGAGCGCTTCCTACGACGAGGAGAAGAAGGAATGGACGGTTGTCGTCCACCGCGACGGCAAGGACATCACGCTGAAGCCGAAGCAGCTGGTGCTGGCCACCGGCATGTCCGGCCGTCCCAATCTGCCGAAGTTCAAGGGCATGGAGAATTTCAAGGGCGATCAGCACCACTCCTCCAAGCACCCCGGCCCCGACCAATATGCCGGCAAGAAGGTTGTCGTCATCGGCTCCAACAATTCCGCGCACGATATTTGCGCAGCACTGTGGGAAGCCGGCGTCGACGTCACCATGGTGCAGCGATCGACCACCCACATCGTCAGATCCGACACGCTGATGGATATCGGGCTTGGCGCGCTCTACTCGGAGCAGGCGGTGCAGAACGGTATGACCACCGCCAAGGCCGACCTCATCTTCGCCTCCTTGCCCTACAAGATCCTGCACGAGTTCCAGATTCCGCTTTATGAGAAGATGAAGGAGCGCGACGCGGCGTTCTACAAGGGCCTGGAAAAGGCGGGGTTCATGCTCGACTGGGGCGACGACGGCTCCGGCCTGTTCATGAAATATCTCAGGCGTGGCTCCGGCTACTACATCGATATCGGCGCTTCGCAGCTGATCATCGATGGCGCCATCAAGCTCAAGAGCGGCGTCGATGTGGCCGAGATCAAAGAACATTCCATCCTGCTCAGCGATGGCACCGAACTGCCGGCGGACGTCATCGTCTACGCCACCGGATACGGCTCGATGAATGGCTGGGCGGCGGAGCTGATCTCAAAGGAGGTTGCCGACAAGGTCGGCAAATGCTGGGGACTCGGCTCGAACACCACCAAGGATCCCGGCCCATGGGAAGGTGAGCAGCGCAACATGTGGAAGCCGACGCAGCAGGAGGCGCTCTGGTTCCATGGCGGTAACCTGCACCAGTCGCGCCATTATTCGCAGTTCCTGTCGCTGCAGTTGAAGGCCAGGCAGGAAGGCATTGCGACGCCCGTCTATGGGCTGCAGCAGGTTCACCACAAGGGATAAGCCAGATCGTGGCGAAAAACCGAGGGAGGCGCGGTTTTGGACCGCGCCTCCCTTTCCTGATCGGTGCGATCGGCTACGCCGCCTGGTCGGCCGCGAACCGCGCCACCACGCGTTCTAGCAACGGCACATAGTCGCGAAACGTGCGCGTCCTCATGTCGGCGACCTTGCCGCCCTCGTCCCAGATGCGGACGCGCACCGCCTCTTCGTGAAACGGGTTCTTGCGGAACCCGGCCACCTCGTCCGGGCTCATCGGCCCGCCCTGCAACGACAGCGTATGAACCGAAGCCGGCGACAGCTTGTCGAAATAGGTCGGGTCGGTGGCGCAGAGATAGCGCTTGGCCGAGACATGCAGCCTGACGCATTCGACGATGACCGGCGGGAAGAACGGCGCCAGCACCTCGCCGCCGGCCTCGTCATGGTGCTTGTCCTCGACGTCATCGGGCGAATAGGTACCGAACTCGCTGGTGTAGTGGCCGATATCGTGCAGCAGGGCTGCTGCCACCAGTTCTTCCGGCGCACCATCCTGCTCTGCGAGCCAGGCGCCCTGCAGCATATGCTCGGACATCGTCACCGGCTCGCCGAGATAGGATTCGGCTCCCCGGCGCTCGAAGATATCGGCGATGAATTCGACGATGTTGCCGGCGTTCAGATCATGTGCGTTCATTCCGCCGCCTCCTTGAAACCGTGCTCGATCGCCGCCAACGTCGACAGCAGGCCGTCCTTGTCGGCATAACAGCCCTCCAGCCAGCGTTTCCCGGTTCCCGAAAACGCCTTGCGCGCATGCATGACGCGGGTGTTGTCGACGATGAAGGCCTGCCCCGGCTCAAGCTTGAACGTTACTTCGAAAGCCGGATCCTCGATCAACTCCGCAAAGCGGCGATAGGCGGCGTAGTAGGCATCCATCTCGGCGAAAGGCACGTCGATGGTCGGCGCCAGCGAGCGGTTGTTGAAGCGGATGCAGATCAGTTCGCCGTCCGGCCCGAGTTCGATCATAGGCCGCTTCGCCTGCAGCCGCACGCCGGACGATCCGGCATATTCGAAACGGGCAGGATGCGAACTCAGGAGTCGGAAGCCTTCGGGATTCTCGGCCTGCAAGGCGGCCGCCACGGCGAACCCGTCGACCACGCTGGACTCACCACCCTCCACCGTGTTCTCGATACAGGACAGGATCTGCAGCGTCGGCACCGGGTCGCGATAAGGATTGTCGGTGTGCGCCTGGAGGCCGAGATTGGTGTAGGCCAGATTGTTCGGATTGACCTCGGCGCGCACTTCGAACCAGCGCCCGTAATTGGTCTCCCTAATGTAGCCGAACAGGTCGGAGACCTTGCACAGAGCGCCGGATTCGGCCGGCAGTCCGTCCATCACTGCAAAACCGTAGGCCCTCACCGCCAAGAGCCATTCCCGCAGCACACTGCGGCTGCGGCTTGCCTTCGGATAACCGGCGCGCGGCACCGAATTCTGCATCGTCGCCCTTGTCCAGCGCTGCACCGCGTCGGCGGTCCATCCGGACTGACGGGCCTCGGCGCGATCATAGGCATTGGCTCGAAGCCACGCCTCGGGAAAGCTGACCGTCTTCTTCTCGGGCACGAATCTGATCTCCACGGCATTGCCCTTGATCGAAGCGGCACCGATCCGCGTCTCGGCTGGAATATCGAGGATGGTGATCAGTCGCTGGCCGTTGCCGGCGCTGCGTGTCTTGTCGTCGAGTGCGTTGTCGCGAAGCCACATGGCATGGAACCGGCAGCGCGTCCCGTCCTTCCAGCCCAGTTCGATCATTCTTCCTGCGTCGCCTATCAGCGCATCGGTCAACATAGAGATGTTCCTGTCCATTGCGCCCCGCAGTCCGCTCAGCGGGGCCTCGATTGCATGTTGATCGAGCGGAAGGTATAATTGAAATTATCATTTTTCGGTCAATGGCTGGAAAACCGTAATGGCTGCGAGAACCGTCCCCACATTGCCCCCGCTCGACTGGCTGCGCAGCTTCGAGGCAGCGGCGCGACTTTCGAATTTTACGGCGGCCGCCGCCGAGCTCGGCCTGACCCAGGCGGCCGTCAGTCAGCATGTCCGGCTGCTCGAGGATCGGCTGAAGACGCGTCTGTTCTCACGGCTGGCGCGGGGCGTCGCACTGTTGCCGGAGGGCGCCGCCTACTTGCCCCACATCCAATCAGCCTTCGCCACCATCGGCAGCAGCACGGCGGAACTGTTCGAGCCCCGCGCCGTCGAGACCGTCACCTTGCGAGCGCCGATCTCTTTCGCTTTGCTGGTGCTCGTTCCGAAGCTGCCCGACCTTGCCAAGGCGCTGCCGCGCATCCATGTCGACCTGGTGACGATCCATCGCCCGACCGACTATGACCTGCCGGGCTCAGCGCTGGACATCCGTTTCGGCAACGGATCCTTTCCCGGACGCCTGGCCGACAGGCTGACCGCCGAGCGGCTTGTGCCGGTGGCCGCCCCGGCCTTGGCCAGTGATGCCGACTGGACATCCCTGCCGCTGCTCCTGGTCGCCGGTGCGCGCGAGATGTGGGCGGAATGGTTCGCCGCGGCGGGATTGGCCGGTCACCCCAGGCGCTCGCATCGCTTCGACAGCTTCGTGGCTGCGATGGAGGCTGCGCGAGCCGGCGCGGGCGTGCTTCTGGGCTCGCGGCCGCTGATTGACGCGGCACTCGAAAGCAAGGCCCTGGCCAGGCTTTCCGATTTCGAGTTCCCGAGCACATCGGGGCATTTTCTGACCAAGGCACCGATCGCGCGACTGACCGGTGCCGAGCAGGATTTCCGCCAATGGCTGCTGTCGCGCCTCGGCGAGCCATCTCCGACATGACGTTCACCGGCCGATGCGCTTCCAGTAGATGAGCGTGCCGGTCAGCCCGCCATGGGGCTTCAATGCATAGCCCGGTATTTCCCCGGTCAGCGTGAAGCCCAGCCTCTCATAGAGCCCGGACGCCCCCTCTTCGGTCGCCGTATCCAGAACCAGAAGCGTGCGGCCCCTCTCCACCGCAAGGGCCTCGGCCGCTTGCATCAGGCGGGTCGCCACGCCTTTGCCTCGACGATCGAGGCGCGTCATCAGCTTGGCGATCTCGGCCCGGTGCGGCTGGTTGGGCGGACAGTCGAGCAGCAGCGTGACCGTGCCGACCAGCGTGTCTGCCTCCCACGCGCCAAGCACCACCCGCTCACCTCTTGCGGCCGCCGTCAGCGACGTGTCCCAGAACCTGCGGGCGGTTTCCGGCGCCAGCGGATGCATGAAGCTCACCGACCCGCCCGCGGCAACCGTTTCGACCAGAAGATCGCCAAGCAACGCCTGTGTCCGCGCGTCCTGCGTCAACATTCTGATCTCGATGGAATGCATGCTCGTTCTGCCTGGCTGAGATGGAAGGATCGATACGGTCGAACGGGCGTCAATCGAAAGCGCTGAATCGCTTTCCCTTGCGCGCCGCCTTGATCGCGGCGATGCGTTCGGTGTCCTCTTCCTGAAGGTGGCGTCCGCGTTCGAGGAGTTCGAGCGTGTATTCCTCATAGGTAAGTCCCAGCCGTTCCGCCTTGTCCACGCGCATCAGCATGACGTCGCGGCTCGGTGCTTTCCACGCCTTGGCATGCGCGGCCTGCCAGGCCAGGAAAATATAAGGATCGCCCTTGCCCCATGGCGGCCCCTTGTAGTCGTCGAGCGGCGGTCCCCCATTGTGGGAGCGCTTTGGACGTCTCGGCATGATGTCAGGCCCTGACCAGCGCGACGAGATAGTCGGCGCCCGCCTCGAGTGCATGGAAGGTGCAGTCCGACGGCGCGCCGAGCGCCAGACAGTCGCCGGGCTCGAGCCTGTGCACCAGATCGCCCTCGGTGAATTCCAGCCGTCCGGAGATCAGCCATATCTGCTGTTTGATGAAGGCGTAGGATGCCGCGGGCAGGCTGACCTTGGCGCCCGCCGGCAGATGAACCCTGATCAGTTCGAGCGGCATGTCGCCGGCCGGCGAAAGATGCCGCCTGACATAGCCGGTGTCGGGATCCCGCCAAACGGGCTGGTCGCTCGCCCGCAGCAAGCCCCCACCCTGCAATTCCGCGCGTGCGATAAGGGTCGACAGCGTCATGCCGAAGGCGGCGGCGATCCGCACCAGGAGCGCTGCCGTCGGGCTGGTTATGCCACGCTCGATCGTGCTCAGCATGGCTTTGGAGACGCCGGAGCGCTCGGCGAGTTCGGCCAGGGACCAGTCCCGTATCGTCCTCTCGGCGTGTATCCGCCTGCCGATTGTCGAGGAGATGTCGTTCGCTATATCATCCATTCG